>NC_015865.1:335220-670440 GCF_000221185.1 Thermococcus sp. 4557
TGTCCCTTATCGACTCGGCGATTTCACCGTTCCTGATGACGTAGCCCTCCTGAACGCCGACCTGGAAGGCGCTGTTGAGCTGGGCCTGGCCGCCGCGGAAGTCAACGACGTAGTAGCCGAACTTGATGTCCTCGATGAGCTCCTCGAAGCTGTGGTCTCCGGGCTCGAAAATAGTGTTTCTCATCCTGATTATAGGCGGGTAGCGGTAGCTCTCGGCCCTCGCGTGGCCGTTCGGCTCCATGCCCCACTTTGCCGCGTACTCGCGGTTGAGCATTATCTCCTTGAGAATTCCGTTCTCGATGATGCGTATGTCCCTCACCGGAACACCCTCGTCGTCGTACTTGTCGTTTCCAAAGCCGCCCTCAACGTAGCGTTCGCTCATCGTGACGTACTCCGGGGCTATCTGCTTGCCTATGAGGTCCTTGAAGGGTGAGTTTATGGTTAAGTCAGCCTCCGCGAGGTGGCCCAAAGCTTCGTGGGCGATTATGCCGACGACTATCGGGCCCGCAACGATTGGGAACTCGCCGCGCTTTGGGGCAACACCCTTCAGCTGGCTGTGCATTTTCCTGAGAAGTCTCTCCGTCACTTTCTCATTCGGCTCGTGCTCCGTCATGAGCTCCCAGCCGTAGTCCACCGCTCCGATGCTATCCCTGGCCATGGCCAGCTTTCCGTCGGCCTTTCCGGTGACGTAGGTTCCCTGATAGAGGTAGTTGTAGTCCCACTCTATGCGCGTTCCCTCATTGGTGAGGAGGATTTTTTGCCCGCCGCCATCCTCGTAGCGAACCTGGACGCTCTTAACGGCCTCATCCTCTTTGAGGAGCCTCTCCAGCTCCCTGAGGTGCGCGACCTTCTCCTCTATGTCAACCTCTCCCGGCTTGACCTTCATTTTGCTCTTCACGAAGTCCTCGACCGGCTTTATCTCGGCCAGCTCTATCTTTTCGCTCTTGGTCTCGGCGGCCGCTTTAGCCAGCTTGTAGGCCTCCTCGATTTTCCTCTCGAGGTTTGAGAGGTCGCTGGTTGAGGCAAACCCCCATGCTCCATCGGCCAAGACCCTGATGGCAACGCCCCTGTTCAGCTTCCCTGTAAAGCTGGTAAAAACGCCGTCTTTGAGGGCAAGCGTCGTCTTTTTGAGGTCTTCATAGCGGAGTTCCACGTAGTCCGCTTTCAGGTTCTCCTCCGCCCAGCGGAGGGCTTTTTCCAACGCTTCCATGGTCACCACCGTTTCTATTTGTTCACTGATGAATCGCAGGCCGGGTATAAAAGCCTTTTGAGCCTTTCGATGGGGGTCGAAAGGATAAAGCTTTTCAACCTTGGGTGCCATTTATTCGGGGGATGGGGCATGAAGGCCGAAATCAAAAACCTCATAGACAGGGGCACCTACCGGAAGCTTCCGCTCTTCGAGGGCGAACTGCCCGAGGGCTCATACGCACAGATAGTGGAGGTCAAGCCCGGGCAGACCGTCGGGAAGCACTACCATCTCCACCAGTATGAGCTGTTCTACATAATGAGCGGCGAAGCAAGGCTCGGCATCGGCGATACTGAATACCTCGCAAAGCCCGGCGACATCTTCCTGGTAAAGCCCAAAACCATCCACTGGGTGGTCAACGAGCAGGATGAGCCGTTCAGGCTCTTCGTGGTGAAGCTGAACTACCACGGGGATGACTCCGTTTGGCTGGAGGAGTGAAGATGGAGAGGGTCATCGGCATCCTCGGAGGCATGGGGCCTCTGGCGACCGCCGACCTCTTCAGAAGGATAGTCGAGAAGACCCCCGCGAAGAGGGACCAGGACCACCCCAGGATAATCATCTACAACGACCCCAAAATCCCGGACAGAACCGCATTTATCCTGGGGAACGGGGGAGACCCGAGACCGGCCCTGGTGGAAGGGGCGAGAAAGCTCGAAAGCTGGGGGGCGGACTTCATCATAATGCCCTGCAACACCGCACACTTCTTCGCCGAGACCATCCAGAGAGCGGTAAAGATTCCGCTCGTCAGCATGATCGAGGCGACGGCAGAGGAGATAGAAAACCTCGGCTTGCGCAGGGTCGGCCTCCTGGCAACGGACGGCACCATAAAGGGACTGGTCTACCACCGCGCGCTCCTCGGCAGGGGCGTTGGAATAGCTGTCCCAGGAAAGAACGACCAGGAGAAAGTTATGCGGGCGATCTACAGGGGAGTGAAGGCGGGGAACCTTGAGCTTGGAAGGAGGCTTTTCTTGGAGGTGGTCAGGAGGCTCGAACGCAGGGTTGATGGAATCATAGCAGGCTGCACGGAGGTCAGCGTCGCCCTGAAACCGGAGGACCTGAGCGTCCCACTGATCGATCCGCTTGACGTGATAGCCGAGAAGGCCGTGAGGCTCGCCCTCGGCCTTGAGGAGCTCTAAATCCATCCTTTTCTCCTGAAGTAGGCGAGCATGCCGAGGGCGATTCCGAGCATGACCATCAGAACCGCGGGGTAGCTGTAGCGCCAGGCCAGCTCCGGCATGTAGCGGAAGTTCATTCCGTAGAGGCCGGTTATGAAGGTCAGCGGGATGAATATCGTCGAGACGACCGTGAGGATTCTGATGATGTCGTTCGTTTTCATGGAGAGTGTGGAGTAGTAGAGCTCGACGAGGCTGTTGGCGAGTTCGCGCTGTCCCTCGAGGATTTCGAGAACTTCGAGGACGTGGTCGTGGAGTTCGTCTATGAAGGGCTTGGTGTCCTCGCTGAAGAAATCCCCACCCTCGAGCCTCAGCTTCCTGAACGCCTCCAGGAGGGGAAATATCGTGCGGCGCATGAAGAGTATCTCCCGTCTTATTCCGTGTATCCTGCGCAGAACTCCCTCGTCCGCCCTCGAAAGTATCCGCGCCTCGAGCTCCTCCATCTGGGAGCTTATGCGCTCGATTATCGGCACGTAGTTTTCGACTATCGCCTCAAGAATCGCGAAGAGCAGAAAATCGGCACCGTGTTCGCGGAGGAGTCCCTCACCCTTGCGGATGCCTTCCCGTATCGGGTCGAAAACGTCCCCCGGGGTCTCCTGGATGGTTATCACGAGGTTGCCCTTCAGGATGATGCCCATCCTCTCCCTCTTCAGCCCGCCGTCTATCTCGTAGACCTGGTGGAGAAGGAGAAAGAGGTAGTCCGGGAACACCACCACCCTAGCCCTGCCGCTCGCCCGCCTTAGGGTCTTCATCTGCGTTTCGTGGATTCCCAGTGCCTCCCTCAGTTCGGGCACGATGGAGACTGTGTCCACGTTCACCCACACAACATCATAGCCGCTTACGGAGAGGGCCTCCTTGATGCTTTCCACCTTTCTGCTGAGGAACTTGTCCCTTGAATACGCGATGACCGTTATCCTGGGCTTTTCCCCGGCTTCATCGGCCATGGTCTCACCTCAGAACTCCATGACCATTCCGGAGTGCAGCTTGTGGAAGCGCTCGCCGTAGGTCTCCAGGAAGGCCGCCTCTGCCCTCAGCCCGGTGCAGTGTCCGGTGTAGACCTCCTCCACCCCGAGCTCCTGGAACTCCCTCACGGTTCTTTCGATGCGTTCGTCACCCGAGTCTATGAGGTGGAAGCCGCCTATGACCGCGCGGACGCGCCTCTCCCCGGTCATCCGTATCGCATGCTTTACTATGCTCACTATGCCCGCGTGGCTGCAGCCGCTCACGATAACCAGGCCCTCCGACGTTTTAGCCACGAGGCTCATGTCGTCCATAATGGTGTCCTCCATTACCTGGCCGTCCCTCAGGGTGTAAACCCCGATATGCCCCTGCTCGAAGTTCTCGCGGTTGCGGATTTCACCTGTGGAGTACAGGCCCTCAACTATTTCGAGAGGCTTTGGGGCAAGGTATAGGTCAGCGAGTTCCTCAACCTCCTCCCTCCTGAAGGGAATCCCAACGTCCCTGAGGTAGGGCTTCATAACGAAGTGCCTTCTGAAGATACTCGGGTGCGCTATAACCGGAACCCGCCTTCCGATGGCCCTTAGAATGCCCAGAAGCCCTCCCGTGTGGTCGTAGTGGCAGTGGCTCAGGAAGATGTAATCAATGTGTGAACTCGGATCGAGGCCGAGGAGCCTCATGTTGTGGAGTATAGGCTCGGCGCTCTGGCCGGTGTCGAAGAGGATTCCCTTTCCGGCCTTCTCTATCAGGAAGCTTACGCCGTGCTGGGCCAGAAAGGGGCTTTCGTAGCCGGAATAGTCCTCGACAAGGACGTATATTCGCATGGGTTTCACCGGAGGAATTAGGAAAAAGGTGGAGTTATAGTTTTCGGGGGTATTTGGTTATCCCCTCCTCTTCCCTTTCGTGATGTAGAGTGCCAGCAGAACCACGCCCGCTCCAAGGACAAACGCCGGAATGATTATGGGCATCCGGGATTTGTGTCTCAGGCTTACCCTGACTATCCTCTGTCTTTCGGCCAACACTGTGACGTTGGCGGTGTAAGCCTCATAGCCTTCTTTGATCACTTCAAGCTCATGGGTTCCCTGGAGTATGCTTATGAAGAGGGGCGTTTTACCCCTGTTCTTTCCATCGACTATCACGGTCGCACCTGGGGGATCGCTGGTAACGTTGAGGAAACCAAAGGCGGGCCTCAGGCGTATTTCCCCCAGGGTTATGGACGGGGCCGTTAGGTTGAGATTTTCGGTGTAGTTGAGGTACCCCCATCTTCCCGCCGTTAGGAGGTATTCTCCAGGCGGCAGTTCAATCCTCAGCTCGTTGTTCCTTATCTCGCCGTAGTAGGTGCCGTTGATGTAAACCTTCGTCCCCGGGACGTTTGAGATGAGGTACAGCACGGCCACGGGCTCGAGGGTGACGTTTAGATGGACCGTGTGAAAGGGCTCAACGGTGATGTTCGTTACGAAATCCCGATAGCCGTCAAGCCATACCCTTACCGTGTGGTTGCCCGCATCCACGGTGATGTTTGCCGTTGAATTGGCGGGGATGTTCTTCATGGCCTCCCCATCAACGTAGACCGTGGCGTAAGGGGTTCCGCTCACAAGAAGCCAGCCGCGGTACCACTCAAGTGGGGCCTCAACGAAGATAGTTTTTCCGGGGACAACCCGCACAGTCCCTTCGTAGCGGTAGGCGGGCCAGTTGTACGCGACCGCGGTGAGGTTATAAACGCCCGCGGGAAGGGTGACTTTCACCGAACCGTTGCCCATATGCTCCCCGTTGATGTAGACATTGGCGTCGAGGGGATTGGGCCATATCTCGAGGGTGCCCTCCGCCCTCCTGAGCTTTCCACGCAACCCGACCCCAATGTTCCCGAGTCCACGCAGGGTTTTGGGAGTTACAATCTCGGAGGTCACGTTTAAACTAAGAACCCTGATTTCCGAGGCTCTCGATTGGGACAGGAAGCTGTCCAGAGTGGCCACGTACATGGTTCCGTTTCCGCCACCGCCGAGAATGTCCCCAGATATTGCTACCAGCGGCCTTCCCCCTGTGTAGAGGAGTGCTTTGCTCCCATGGACCTTCACAACGGCCCCCCTGGGGCCTTTAACCCCGACGAGCAGGAGGTCATCACCGTTTGCTTCCACATCGAAGAGACTTACCCCCTCAAAAAAGACCGCCCTCCCTTCCCAGGGCAGGATCACGTACGTGCCGTTTAACATTCCAATCAGGAGGATGGGCTCTCCAACATAGGCCACCCTTACAACCGCGTCCCCTGTGGCGGTGATGGGAAAGCGGAGGGCCCTTACTGGACGTCCCTCAGGGGACACTTCGAGAAGTATGGGGGAGCCGTTTCGATCAACACCCCCGGCGTATATGAGCCTGCCGTCGGTGGCAAGGGATGATAGTGTGAGATTGGGAAACGCTATGAGTTCCTTGGGAAGTCCCGTGCCCAGAATCACGAGGGAGGAGCCGAGTAGCGGGTGGAAGACCAGTGAGTAAACGGTGTCGTTGAGCACCACGGGGCTTGCCAGCAGTCCTGCGTGGGCGGTTCCCAGGTATCCGAAGGAACCGTTTACGAAGACGTGCCACGACTGAGCGATTTCCGGTTTCATGCTGTCACATTCCGAGCCCGCAAGGAGGAGCGTGCTCCTGACCTTCTCCATCCCAAACCCGGGCCACAGCTCAACGTCGGTGCTGATGTTCGGCAGGAGCGTCCAGTTCTGAAGTTTGCCATCCTCGGATATGACGATGAGGCTTACATAGCCATCGCAGGCGTAACCCGAGCTGGATGCCACCACAAGCGCGTATATCGTGCCGTTTATTTCCGTCAGGTCGACCACATAGGATTCGTCCATTAGACCATCGAGCTCAATCTCAAAGGCCCCTGCTCCGCTGGTGGAAGCTATGAGGATGAGTGCCAGCAGAACCAGGAGAGCTCTTCCCATTCAACCACCGACCTTAATACGATTGTCCGGAATAAATATCTTTCGTTCTTAAGTTCCTTCCTCGACCGCAACCCCTTAAAACCCTCGCGCGAATTTAGCCCGGTGGTGAGCATGGAGATAGGTGTTGTTGGAAAGCCAAACGTTGGGAAATCAACCTTTTTCTCGGCCGCTACGCTTGTTGACGTTGACATCGCCAATTATCCGTTCACTACGATAGACGCGAACGTTGGGGTCACCTACGCGATAACGGATCACCCCTGCAAAGAACTCGGCTGTAAACCAAACCCCCAGAACTACGAGTACCGTGATGGGAAGGCGCTCATCCCGATAAAGATGATAGACGTTGCCGGGCTGGTTCCTGGAGCTCATGAGGGACGCGGGCTGGGCAACAAGTTCCTCGATGACCTCAGAATGGCCTCGGCTTTAATCCACGTCGTTGATGTTACCGGAAAGACCGACGCAGAGGGGCAGCCGACCGACCACCACGATCCCGTGGAGGACATAGAGTTCCTCGAGAGGGAGATAGACTACTGGATCTACGGCATCCTCCACAAGAACTGGGAGAAGTTCGCGAAGAGGATAAAGCTCCAGCACCTCAAGCTCGCCCAGGCCATTGCCGACCAGCTGACGGGAATCGGGGTGAGCGAGGAGGATGCCTTCGAGGCCATCCACAAGCTCGGCCTGGACAACGACCCGACCAAGTGGAGCGACGAGGATCTGCTGGCCTTCGTCCGCGAGCTGAGGAAGATAAACAAGCCGATTATCATAGCGGCCAACAAGGCGGACGCGGCGGCCGACGCTCAGATAGAGCGCCTGATAAAGAAGGGGAAGAACAGGGGGTATATAGTCGTCCCGACGAGTGCGGCGGCGGAGCTGACGCTGAGAAAGGCCGCCAAGGCGGGATTCATAGACTACGTGCCCGGTTCTAGCGACTTCAAAATCCTCAAGCCGATGAGCGGAAAGCAGGAAAAGGCGCTTATGCTCATAAAGGAGAAGGTCCTCGACCGCTTCGGCTCCACGGGAGTCCAGGAGGTAATAAACCGGGCAACGTTTGAGCTCCTGAAGCTCATCCCCGCCTACCCCGTGGAGGACGAGCACAAGCTCACGGACCAGTTCGGAAACGTCCTGCCCCACGTCCACCTGCTTCCGAAGGGTTCAACACCCCGGGCCCTGGCGTACAAGGTGCACACCGACCTCGGGAAGACCTTCCTCTACGCGGTGAACGCGAGAACCCACAGGCGCGTTGGGGAAGACTACGAGCTGGAGTTCAACGACATCATCAAAATCGTGGCCACGGCACGCTGATTTTGAGCTTGCCGTTTTATTTTCCCCTAACTTCCCGGATCAGTTCCTGGTAGAGCCTCGGCTCAACGTCATCCTCCGTGAGGCCGAGCCTTCCCGCGATTTCCCATATCCTGCGCTTGGCTTCCTCCACGTTGTCCGAGATTACCTCGATGTCCAGAAAAGCCCCCAGTCCTTCCACTTCGTTCAGCTCGAAGGTAACGCCATCCAGCCGATAAACGAGGCGGCGTTTCCTGATCCAGATATCCTCCCTGAACCCGAGGCGCTTCAGGATCTCAACGGTCCTGTCGAAGTCTGAAACCTCCACTTCGATCTCGTCGAACTCCTCGTTTCGCCCCGGGTCGGCTATGCGCTTGTACGTCAAGAAGGACCTTCCGAGGTTCGAGATTCTCCGAACCCGAAGAAGCTCATGGGGAGGAAGGGAGAAATAGAGATCCTCCTGGAGCTCCTCCCGCACGAAGTCCGCACCGAGGGATTCTATCGCGGCCCTGGCCTGATTGAAGTCGATGCGGAACTTTACCTCTATCTCCATCAGACACCCACCAGGAAGCCCACAAGGCCTTTACCCTTGCCGAATTCGTCTATCGGGATGACCTCGACCCTCTTGAGCGTTGGAAGAACCTTGATGGTTTCATCGACAAAGCGGTTCAGTTTCTCGGGGCTCTCCTCGCCGACAAGGGCAACGACACCGTCCTTGCCGCTCCTGGCAACGGTCAGGACATTGGGGAGGAGTGAGAGCGTTTTCATTATATGCCGGATATATCTCTCCAGGAAATCCTCGATTATGGGAGTTTCAGCCTGTATGTAAACGATCGCCAGGGCTTTCGGCTGAAGGTCCTCTCCGAGAACGATTGTGTATTTGCCTATAATGCCGCGCTCCTGGAGCTTTTTAATCCTGAAGTGGATGGTGGATTCCGGCCTGTTCAGTCTCTCAGCTATCTCGGAGATGGTCAGCCTGGCATCTTCCTTCAGGATGCGGAGGATTGCCCTGTCAAGGTCATCGAGCTGAACCATGTTAACTCCTCCACCGGGGGTATACATCGTTCTCAATGCTAAGAAGGTCTAAGATTTTTCCAATTATAAAGTTTACCATATCGTCTAAAGTTTTGGGCTTTGTGTAAAATCCTGGGGAGGCTGGCATAATTATCCCGCCAGCTTGAGTAACGCGCACCATGTTTTGCAGATGTATCAAATTCAACGGCGTCTCCCTGACGAGCAGGATGAGCTTCCTCCTCTCCTTCAGCGCCACGTCCGCGGCCCGGGCGATCAGATTGTCAGCGTAGCCGTTCGCGATTGCCGAAAGGGTCTTCATGGAGCACGGGGCTATCACCACGGCGTCGAAGGGATGTGAGCCGGACGCTATGGGGGCGAAGAGGTCGTCATCCATGTAGTCCGGCTTGAAATCCGCACCGGTCTCGTGCCGGAGCACCGCGAGGCCCGTCTTTGAGGCAACGGTGATGACCTCATGTCCCGTTTCCCTCAGCACATCGATGAGCCTGAGCCCATATATCGCGCCGCTGGCCCCTGTTATCGCGACTACCACCTTCATTTCTTACACCAATGAGACTACGTGCTGCCTGTTTTAACGTTTTCTGGACGCCCACGGGCGGTAAGTTTTTATGTCCTCACGAATATCCCAAGACGGTTGGTGAGCATGGGGCGGGAGATTCCTGAGGTTTTAATAAACAGCGCGATAGGGATTGTGCGGGAGCTTGGGGGCAAGGCCCTCGTTATTCTCGAGGATATCGACCCAGAGAGGCTTCGGGATGCGGGCGTTACAATAGTCATAGTCGGTTCCTCATTCGACGTTGAAGAGGAGACGGTCAAGCGGGTCTCGATACCCCAGAACCTCGACCTTAACAACATCCTGAACCTCATATCCGCGTTTCTTATAGAACACGACATCCTCGGGGAGGGCGACTCCTTCGTCTACGTCACCCGGGAGATGATAGGGATAAAGACCGTTAAAAAGAGCATATCCGCCATGAGGGGATTCTTTGCCCAGAACCAGAGCGTGCTCCAGCGGCTGCTTGAGATAACCATAGAGTTGAGCGTGGAAGGCCGAGAGGGAACGCCCGTTGGAACGATATTCGTCATCGGCGACACCAGGCGCGTTCTCAGGCACTCCCACCAGCTCATCCCGAACCCGTTCAAGGGGCACAGGGTCAACGTTCTGGACAGGGACAGCAAGGAGATAATCAAGGAGTTCGCCCAGCTGGACGGGGCGTTCATAGTCCGCGACGACGGCAGGATCGCGGCCGCCGGCCGCTACCTGGAGGTCGAGCCGAAGGTCATAGACCTCATGCTTCCACCGGGCCTGGGGAGCAGGCACATAGCGGCCGCGGGAATAACGAAGCTCACCAAGGCGATGGCGATAAGCCTCTCCGAGAGCGGCACGATAAGGATATTCAAAAACGGCCTCATGCTCCTGGAGTACAACCCAAGGATAAGGTACTGATTCGTTTCCATCACGCTGATTCTTCTCTTTTCTGAATTTCCGGGCAGGTTATGTCGTTTTATCCAGAACAAACCTTCGTATGGGTCCGGGAATCCAGTTCTTGCAGTTCCGAAAATGTAACATCAGGTAATCCCGACACTTTTTTAATATGACGAATTTTCTTCGAATTTCGGGGCGGAGACATTAGGACGCTGGCTTGAACTGTTCCTCCATGAAAATCGGCTCTTCTTGAAAATGTGGGCATTCAAAATGGCTGCGGCCGATTTAACGGGCTGTGTGGGGTCAGGAAGTCTCCGGCACATACACTGCCCCCAGTAACAGGGTGCTGTGATGCGTTTTCTGCCCGTATTCATCCCGCAGCGGCCGCGCTTCTTGGAGACCTGATTGAGGGACCCAAAGGGGGGCTTTCTGCAAAAAGGTTTTATATCGAGGCGCCCATTAAACTCCATTAGGAGAACGGGGCAAAAAACCGCCCTGTTGCAATAAGACTCTAGGAGAATTGAAAGTGGGCTTAGCGATAAGCCAAAGCGGTATTTTCGTATGTTGCAATAAGACTCTAGGAGAATTGAAAGTGAGGATGAGTCCACCGGCTATGATTATCTTAGTCCGGGTTGCAATAAGACTCTAGGAGAATTGAAAGAAAACGCAGCTGTGCCCTTGTTGAGGTACTCTGTGAACGTTGCAATAAGACTCTAGGAGAATTGAAAGTCCGCCGGGGGGTGGGCCTCTTTGCGGGTTCTCCCCTGTTGCAATAAGACTCTAGGAGAATTGAAAGGGTCGGGCAGGCTGGTGAGGGCCAGGTTCTATTATGCGTTGCAATAAGACTCTAGGAGAATTGAAAGTATGCTCCTCTATACTTTCCTTTCCATGCTCATGCTTGTTGCAATAAGACTCTAGGAGAATTGAAAGGCCCGATACGGGCTACTGGAGGATTCTGCTTTAATTGTTGCAATAAGACTCTAGGAGAATTGAAAGTCATCACGAAGAGGGAGAGGGTTATCACCCTCGAAGTTGCAATAAGACTCTAGGAGAATTGAAAGCGTATTCGTCGTCCCTGTGCGGTGGCGTCTTAAAGTGGTTGCAATAAGACTCTAGGAGAATTGAAAGGTGAGCTCGTACTCTGCAAGATCGTTCAGTTCAATCGTTGCAATAAGACTCTAGGAGAATTGAAAGTCGGCTGGGTTGGCGGGTTTATACGCGCGTGGTCAAAAGTTGCAATAAGACTCTAGGAGAATTGAAACTTGGCAACCATGTAAGCCACAATCATTCCAAACAGTATGGTTGCAATAAGACCCCCATGAACCCAGAAACAAAATCAAAGGGAGCTCACTCCCACTCCCCCATATCGAAGGGATACTTGGTTTTCAGCACCACTATCGTCATCAGACCCGCGCCTATGTACTCCATTATGATGTCCCGAATCTTGTTGTTTATCGGTCGTCCACGTGGGGCAGTATGGTGAGCGAGGCTACGAGCTCTATAAACTCCCACAGGACGCCGATTACGAGGAGCGCCGCCATCGAGTATTTGACGATTGTCTTCGCGCTCCAGCCCTTGTTGTTGATCTTGGAGTATTCCAGGGCCATCTTGGCGAATATCGTCCACATCATCAGGCCGCCGAGGGAGTGCCTATGATGTCGCCGTTCTCGTAGACGTTGTAGAGGTCAACGTTGAGTATCGGGACGTTGAGGAGCGTCACGTGGAAGAGGAAGAACACCGCGACGATTATCATGACGCCGTTGTCATATATCGGGCTTATCCAGGGCCATATCTTCCTGCTCGGGTTGGGTAGAACTTCCTGACGGAGAGGGCGAACAGCATGACGATCAGGGCGAATATCGAGGTTCTGAGCTGGGTGTCGCTGTTGTGCACGATGGCATTGACAAAGTCCAGAAAAACCACGAATATTGCCAGCGCCAGTACAACGTCTTCCCGGCAGCTCAGCTTCCTCTCCTTGTAGAATTCCGACATGGGCTTTCACCTTTGATTAAGTAGCGGGTTCGGAGATAAAAAAGTTAATGGCCGAATGTAGAGAAGGAAAGTGTGGAAAAAGAACTCAGAAGAGCCACTGGTTCTCTATGCACTCGTCGCAGGGCGGCTTTTCTCCCGCTATGGCCTTGAACTTCTTGTAGATACACTCCGGCAGGCCGAGCGGGCAGCGGTCCGGGGTGACGCCGGGCCTCACCTTGGTCGGGTCGAGCTTTATCTTGATGTACGCCTCGTACTCCTCGACCTTCTTCCACGGCAGCACCTTGGCGCCGTAGATGACCAGGTTGTCGTAAATCTTGGCGTAGTCGCCGACGACCGCGGTCTCCTTGAGTATAACGTTCTTTCCAACGACGACGCCCTCTCCGAGGATGCTGTCCTTTATCTCGGAGCGCTCCTTGACGATGTCGTTGCCTATGAGTATGGCGCGCTTGAAGTAGGCCCTGTCCTCGACAACGGTGTTCGGACCTATGTACGTGTAGGCCTTTATCTTGACGCCGTGGCCTATCTTGACACCCTCGTCGATGTAAACCGGTCCCTGTATCTCAACGTCCTCCGGGACTTCGGCGCCCTCTTTGATGACGAAGTAGCCGTTCTCCTTGGCTATCTCATCCATCGCGACCTGGTGGGCGTAGAAGAGGTCGTCAGGGGTTCCGAGGTCGATCCAGTAGTACTCACGCGGTATCTTGTGGGCGTAAACAAGTCCCCTGGTCACGTACTTCGGAAGAACCTCGCGCTCGAAGTAGACTTCCTTGTTCTTCGGAATCTCCTCCAGAACCTTCTTGTTCACCATGTATATGCCCGCATCGACGAGGTTGGTGTGGGGCCTGTGGGGCTTCTCCTCGAAGTGGGTGACCCGGTTTCCGTCGTCCAGCTCGACGACTCCGTACTTCTCAGGGTCATAGACCTTGGTAACCGCGACAGTTATGAGGCCGTCGTTCTCTTTGTGGGCCTTGATGAGCTCTTTAAAGTCGAAGTTCGTGAAAACGTCACCGTAGATGACAAGGAAGTCGTCGTCCACGTAATCTTCCACGTTCTTGAGCGCTCCGCCGGTCTCGAGCGGCATCGGGTCATTAACGAACCGTATCGTTTTGGGGTAGTCGGCCATCCTTTCGTCGATGAACTCCCTTATCTCTCCCCTCATGTAGTGGACGGACAGGATTATCTCATCGATCTCCTGGATTTTCTCCAGGCTCTCGAGGAGGTACTGAAGGTTCGGCTTGCCAAGAACCGGAACCATGGGCTTGGGTCGGGTCGATGAAAGCGGCCTTAACCTCGTTCCAAAACCGCCAGCAAGAATAACTGCCTTCATGGTATCACCGTTTACCCTTTCAACAAAGGGTTTTATATGTTTTACGGCCATAAAATATATAACCGACGGTGGCAGATTTAACTGGCGGTGAAAAGTTCGAAAAATCCGCGTTTAGGCCCCCACATGAGTGTTTTGCCCCAAAAATCGGGGTTTAACCGCGGAAAAAAGATAAGTTCTGCAGGGGACCATCACGGTTTCGATGCACCGCTCTTTCCATCGAGCCTGAACTCCGAGAGCTGATACACCCTCCCCTTGAAGCGGAAGCAGGCGCCGGGGCAGACGCTCTTAAGGGGGCAGGTGGCGCAGGCGCTCTCCCCCGCCTCCACCCGCTCCAGGTAGCCGAGGTCGGCCAGCACCTCCATGGCGCCGACGACCTCGTCCCTCGGAACGTTCAGCTCCCGGGCTATCTCGTCTATGCTTCTCCCTTCCTCCAGCAGTTCCAGGATCCTCTCCAGCATTCCAACACCTCAGTAGCCCAGCGCCGTCCCCACGTTCCATATCAGGATTCCAACGAGCGACGCGAGGGCAATCATGTAAACCACAGTGAAGGCGGCCCATTTCCAGCTGCCCTCGGCCCTAACTGCACCTATCGTGGCTATGCATGGGACGTAGAGGGTGGTGACCATGCCGAGCACGTAGGCTTGGAGCGGCGTCATTGCCCCCACTATGGCCTCCTCGCTTCCGTAGATTATTCCGTAGGTTGATATGACGTTCTCCTTGGCGATTATCCCGAACAGCAGGCTAACCGCCGCCTTCCAGTCGAGGCCCATGAGACGCATGTACGGCTCGAAAAACATGCCAAGCCTCTCCGCGTAGCTTCCCCCTGTGCCCATCTGCACTGGATAGCTGCTGAGGTACCAGATGGCCATCGAGCCGAGCAGGATTATGGTTCCCGCCTTCTTTATGAACTCCTTGCTCCTCTCCCACGAGTGGAGCGTCACCGTCTTCCACGACGGGATGAGGTACTCCGGCAGCTCGATGATGAACGGGCTCTCCTCGCCCCTGATAACAAACCTGCTCAGGAGCCAGGCCACGAGGAGGGCAAGCAGCACCGCCGTGGCGTAGATGCTCACCGCGACGAGCGCCTGGTGGCCGGCGAAGAAAGCCCCCGCCAGGAAGCTTATGACGCTCAGCCTGGCACTACAGGGTATCAGCGGGTTGACGAGCATGGTCAGCAGTCTGTCCCTCTCGTCATCGAGCGTTCTGGTGGCCATCACGGCGGGGACGTTGCATCCGAAGGCGAGCACCAGCGGAATGAAGCTCTTGCCCGGCAGGCCGAACTTCCGCATTATGCGCTCCATGACCACGGCCGCCCTGGCCATGTATCCAACGTCCTCCAAGACGGAGAGTGCCAGGAACAGCAGGAAGACGAGCGGGAAGAAGCTGAGCACAGAGCCAACGCCCGCTATGATTCCATCGACCAGGAGGCCTCTCAGAGCCTCGTTTGCTACATGTGGCGCGAGCCATTCCCCGAAAGCCGTGAAAGCCTCGTCGAGGTATCCCTGGAGGGGCAGCCCGACGGCAAACACGAATTTGAACATGAGGTAGAAGACGCCGAAGAGCACGAGGAGGCCATAGACGGGGTGGGTGAGGAACCTGTCGAGCTGGTCGCTGAAGCTCTCGCCCTCCACCTTCGTGTACCTCACAAAGCGGTGCATGAGCCTGTCGATGAACTCGTACTTCTGGCTGGCGATTATAAGGTCCATCGCGCGCTTGTAGCGCTCTTCAACCTCCGCTATGTGGCCCATAATCTCGTCGAGCTTCTCACTCCCGAGGTGCCGGAGGATGAGCTTTATGACCCCATCGTCGCGCTGAAGGAGCTTTATCGCGAGCCAGCGGAGGTTGTACTCCTCCCCCAGCTCGGTGCCCTCGAGAACCGCGGTTATGTGCTCTATCTCCCTCTCGACCTCCGGGTCGTACTGGGGAATAACTGGCCTCTCCTTCAGCATCCCGTTGGCCATCTGGTGTATCTTATCCTTCAGCTCGTCGATGCCGGCGCCATCCTTTGCGCTCATCGCCACGACCGGAACGCCGAGAACCTCCTCCATCCTCTTCACGTTTATCTCGATGCCGTGCTTCTCGGCCAGGTCTATCTTGTTGAGGGCTATGATGACGTTGTTGAGGCCCATCTCGAGTATCTCCATGGTGAGGAAGAGGTTTCGCATGAGGGCAGTTGCGTCGATGACGTTCACGACCACATCGGCGCTCCCCTTCAGGAGGAAGTCCCTCGCGACGAGTTCGTCGACGGAGTGAGCCGTGAGGGAGTACGTGCCCGGGAGGTCAACCACGAGAAACTTCTGCCCCTTGTACTCCAGGATTCCCTCCTTCTTCTCGACCGTGACGCCGGGCCAGTTGCCGACGTGCTGCCTCAGCCCGGTCAGCGCGTTGAATATGGTCGTTTTTCCGACGTTGGGGTTTCCTGCCAGTGCAATGACCTTCATCATGAGGGCCACCTCACAGTTTTCGTATCATGACCTTCGCTGCCATTCCCCTGCCGATGGCGAAGCGCACGCCGCCGACTGAGATGATTATCGGGCCGTACTGGTGGGACTCGATTATTTGAACCGTAGCTCCGGGGGTGAGGCCCATGCCCACAAGCCGCTGCCTTGCGGTGGGGCCGCCGAGGATGTTCACCACGATCCCCCTGTCCCCGGGTCTGAGTGCGTTTAAAGGTACAATCATGAGCATCACCGTTAGGCTTTCCTAATTCGATATTCAAATCCCTCGATGGCCTTAAAAAGCTTTGGTGGGCCTAACAAAATCAGAGAGTTCGAAATCAGAAATCCACGGGTTCTGAGACGCTCCGGAAAGGTGTTCCAGGAGGATACTGAATTTAAAACTTCGGAAAGGTATTTAAGGGATTGAGGAGAATATAAGGAGTTGAATTTCGGAGGTGTGTTATCATGGAGGAGACTCCGCCTGAAGAACCCAAGAAGACGTCCCTTGGCATGGATGAGAACATCGAGGGGTTGCTTGCCTATCTTCTTGGTGCCCTGACAGGGATAATCTTCCTGCTACTCGAGAAGGAGAGCGATTTCGTCCGTTTCCACGCGATGCAGTCGACGATAACCTTTATAGGCATCTGGGTGCTCCAGATAATCTTCAGCGTGATACCATACATTGGGGGCATCCTCGCCTGGCTTCTGGGAATTATAGGCTTCGTCCTCTGGATTCTCGGCATGGTGAAAGCCTACCAGGGCGAACGCTACAAGTTCCCCATCGTCGGCAACCTGGCCGAGGAGTGGATGGGGAAGGTCAACGTCTGAGGCTTAGCTTTTTAAGCCTCCTTTTTTACCTCACCCCATGAGAGACATCGAGAGCGTTGTTGAGGAGACGGCGAGATTCTCCGAGGAACACGGGCTGTATGAAAAACGCATACTCGTCATGTTCTCTGGCGGAAAGGACAGTTCACTGACCCTTCACATCCTCAAGGAGGTGGGTCTTGAGGTCTCCGCGCTGACCTTCTTCCACCGCTGGAGCTGGAGGGAAACGCTCAACTGGGCGATGGGATTCACCAAAAAACTCGGAGTTGAGCACTACATCGTTGATATCACCGACGGCCTTCTCCGCGAGGCGGCAGGAAGAAAGGGGCCGATATGCATCAACTGCAAGAAGGTCATGCTCTGGAACGCCAAATGGTTCGCCCTCAACAACGGCTTTGACGTCCTTGCCAAGGGAGACAACGCCAACGACAAGATAATAGGCGCCCTGCTCGACCAGTGCGAGGGGGACATAAGGCTCTGCGGGCTCCCGAAGGTGGGAGTGCCCTTTTTCAGGCCCCTCATAAAGTACACCGCAGAGGAGGTTGAGGCACTCGCGGACGAGGCAGGGATAAGACCCTACCGCATGTACGAGCACGCGCGGCGGCGGCAGTGGAGGGAGGGCTGTCCGCTCCAGTACATCGACCGTGAGGAGGTCGTCACTAAGGAGCTCATGGATCTGGCCTTCAGGGTGAACTACGAGGTGAGCAAAATCGCCCGGGCGAGGAAGGTCCGCGTGAGCGTCCGGGTGCCGAGCTTCGAGATAATGTGCTGGGACTGCGACGAGGGGACCCTCCGGGAGGTGGAGAGGGTTACCTCGATGTTTGGGGGGAAGGAAAAATGAGGCTTCCGCTGGGGAAGATACGAAACGACGTCCTGCACGATGCTGTATTCCCAAACCTGGGTGTGGAGGACATGAAGGTGGTATACGGGCCCAGGGAGGGCTTTGACTCTGCGGTCCTCGAATACGACCGCGACCACTACCTCGTGGTCGCCACCGACCCAACCCTCGGCGTTCCCGGGGAAACCTTCGGATTCTTCTCGTATCACTTCGCGGCCAGCGACGTGGCGGTTTTCGGGGCGAGGCCGAGGTGGCTGGTGGTTGATATCCTCCTCCCCCCTGGAAGCGAGAAGGGTTTTCTCGAAAAGACGATGCGCGACTTGAACGCGGAGTGCCGGAAGTACGGGAGCGCGATAATCGGGGGCCACACTGGCGTTTATCCGAGCGTAGCCGAGCCCACCTCAACGACCACCGCGATGGGTCTTGTGAAGAAAGACCTGCTGAGGCTTCCACTCGCAAAGCCCGGCGACAGAATAGTCGTGACCGGCAAGGTCGGTCTTGAGTTCGCGGTCTCCGCGGCGTACTTCCGGGAGGACGAGCTCAGAAAGCTCCTCTCTTTCCGGGAAATTCAGCTCCTCAGGGGACTCTACCGCTTCGAAACCGCTGTTCCCGATGCCCTCGCGGCCAGACCCTTTGTTCGGGGCATGCACGATGCCACCGAGGGCGGTTTAACTGCCCTCCACGAGATAGCCGACAACTCCGGGGTCGGCTTCACGATTCACGCCGAGAAGCTCTACCTAGACCCCCTCGTGGGGAAGGTCCTCGACTTCTACGGCCTTGATCCGTGGGGCGTTTCGTCCACCGGCACGGTGATAGCGATAGTTCCCCCAGGGAACGTCGGTTCCTTGATTACAGAATTAAACAAAAATGGAATTATTGCATTTGAACTCGGCGAGTTCACCGCCGATAAGAAGCGCATCCTAATCGAAAACGGGGAAGAAAGGGAGTTCCCAACGTTTAAGAGCGACCCCTACGTGGAGCTGTACAACAAACGATAAATACCAGGAGAGCGCATTACCAACCATGAGCCGAGAGATTATCCGGGATGTGATTCTCAGGGTATTGCGGGAGCTTGGTCTTGGGGTAGATGATATAATCCTCTTCGGTTCCCGAGCAAGGGGCGATTTTAGGGCCGACAGTGATTGGGACGTTTTGGTGATTCTGTCCAGACCATTAGAGAGGAAGGTGGAGCTGGAGGCATACAAGAAGATACACAGGGAGCTCCTGTTAAAAGGAATCAAGGTGGATATTCTCTTTATCTCCGAGGATGAGCTCGAAAAGGTCAAGGACGATACGGGTTTTGTTTACTACTACGCTCTCAGGGAGGGTGTGAAGATTTGAGCTACAGGGAATGGCTCGAGAAGGCTGAAAAAGACCTTGTGCTGGCCAAAAACAGCCTTTCTCTCGATTTCTATGACTATGCGACGTTCCACGCTCAGCAGTGCGCCGAAAAGGCTTTAAAAGCGTTTTTGGTATCGAAGGGAAAACCTATCAAACGAACCCACGACGTTGGCGAACTCATACTCCTATGTGCCGATGTGGATTCCGAATTCTTAAAACTCTTTGATGACGATGTGGATCTTCTAACCGCCTACGCCGTGGAGGCGAGGTATCCAACCATCCATGAGCCGGATAAAGAGGAGGCAGAGAACGCAATAAAACTGGCCGAGCTCGTCCTCGCATTTGTGCAGTCCAAACTCACTTCACCCTGAACCTCAGCAGCGCCGCCAGGCCTCCGAGGGCCTTCAGCTTGTCGCCTCCCTCGTGCTCCGAGCTTACCACGACCACCTCGCCGCGGGAGTAGCGAACCGCGTCCATGAGCTCCTCTATCTTCTCCCTGTGCTCCCCCTTCAGGAGCTCGTCGAGAACCAGGAGCGTCTCGACAGCCCCGTAGTTCACGGCCTCCTCGACCTCTTTAAGACCGTAAGCGGCCAGGCCGTTGTTCCTCGCGATGTTCTCAAGCACTTTCTCGACGAGCTGAACCTCTTTAGCAACGCGGTTCTCGTGGTAGACCTTGTCGACCGTTCCGCGTTTGATGACCTCGTAGATGCCAGTCCTTCCGGTCACGCTCGTGTCCTCTATGGCAACCTTCTTTGCCAGCTCCCCGTAGTTCTCGCGCAGGAACTTGTAGAAGTCCTCCTTGACGAAGCCGGGGCCGGCAACTATCGCCCTCTCTATGCCCTCGCGGTTTATTATCTCCTCCATGCTCTTCGCCACGTCGTGGAAGAACTTCTTCTCCTCGCTCTCGCGGTTGGTGTTGTACCTCTTCCCGCCGAGGTTGTAGCGTATCCCCTTGAGTATCTCAACGCCGTACTCCCTGATTATCGCCATGTCGGCCTCGCCGTCGTCTATGACGACTATCATGACCCTTGCCCTCTTGGAAGCCTCGACGGCCTCCTTGAGGCGCTCGATGTGGTGCTCCTTCCAGCGGGGCTTCTGAATGGTCACCACGGTTCCTTCTTCGATGGCTATCGTATGGTACTTACCGATGGGGACGTCGTCCCTGCTGGCGTAGACGATCGGGCCGGTAACGCGGACCTGGTTGGCGAACTTGTGGAAGTTTATCTTCTCCGCCTTAACGCCGAGAAAGACGGGAATCACCTCAACCTTCTCCGCCCTGAGGGAATCGGCGCGCTGGCTCTGCTTCCTGAGGGTTTTGGCGTAAACAACATCGCCCGGGTCGATGATGTGGTACAGGTGCCAGAGGTCGTCGAGCGTCTCTGCCTTGACCTTTATCTTGCCCTCCTTGACGTCCTGGTGGATTATCTGCACTCTCTCACCCCCGAGAAAAGTTAGCCGATGGCCTTTAAAAAGTTGTTAGGAGGGGCCTAAATCAGCTCCCTCTCGGTCTTGGTGAGCCTCTCGGCGCCGTTCTCCGTGATGAGGATGGTGTCCTCGATGCGGACGCCGCCGAACTTGGGCAGGTATATTCCGGGCTCGATGGTTATGACCATTCCCGGTTTGAGTTCCGTCTCATCGAACTGGCTCACGCGAGGCCACTCGTGTATCTCGAGGCCGACGCCGTGGCCGGTTGAGTGTATGAAGTGGTCGCCGTAGCCGTACTCTTTGATGACGTCCCTGACGAGGGTGTCGAGCTCTTTGGCCGTCATACCTGGCCTGGCCGCCTCGACGCCTTTCCTCTGGGCCTCGAGGACGATTTCGTATATCTCTTTCTGCTTCGCGTTGGGTGAACCGACGACTATGGTACGCGTCATGTCCGAGTGGTAGTGCCTGTAAAGCGCTCCTTCGTCAATGACAACCAGGTCTCCCTTCTCTATCCTCTTGTCGCTGGCCAGACCGTGCGGCAGGGCGGCGCGCCAGCCGCTGGCTATTATCGTGTCGAAGGCCGGCTTCTCGGCACCGTTCATCTTCATGACGTACTCCATCTTCGCCGCTATCTCCCTCTCGCGCTTGCCCTCGCTTATCTCCTCAAGCGCCGCCATCATGGCCATGTCCGCTATCCTGCAGGCGGCCTTTATGACCTCAATCTCCTCGGGGGTCTTGATTATGCGGAGCTCCTTCACCACGTCATCGACCGGGACGAAATCCGCGGCGCCCACCTTCTCCTTAAGCGTCTGGATGGTCGAGAAGCTCGTTCTGCCCTCTATGCCGAGCTTCTTCAGCTTGAAGGAGGAAAGCCTCTCGTAAAGCTCCTTTCCTGTCTTGAACTTCTCGACGGGGACTCTGGAGGTTTCTTTAGCTTCCTCGTACTCGAGCTCGGGAACAATGAAAACGGCATCGTCAGGTGTGACGACGAGGTAGCCGCCGAGAACCGGGGAGCTGCCGGTGAAGTAGAAGAGGTTCTCTTTCGCGGTAATCAGAACCCCATCGAGCTCGTTTTCGGATATGAACTTCTTAAGCCTGTCAATCCTCATCTTTTAATCACCGGGCATTTGTAATCGCCAGTGCAATAAAACCCTTTCGGCAGACCAACGGCGAAAATCGAAGTTCCCCGTTTCAAGAAAAAGTTATAATCCTGAGGGAGTACTAGGTGTATGGCGGTTTATCTATTTGACTTCGACGGGACCCTCGTGGACAGCACGGGCGCGGTTGAGAAGGCCCTCCGCATAGCCATCGAAAAGACAGTCCCCGCGGTCATTGAGAGCGACCTGTACGAGGACTACTACAAGGCCCTCGCCCTTTTCATCAAGGGGAAGCTGACCTACCAGTACCTCGGTGTTATACACGAGCTGGTGGCACAGGGGACCATACACGAGTACTACAAGCTCATGCCCAGATACATCAAGGACTTCCCCCACTCCCGGAACGTCATCCGAACGCTGAGAAAGCGCGGGCGCTACGTCATCAGCTTCTCCGGCGAGCACACCTACCCCGGCGGAAAGGTCATCTTCATGAAGAAGACGAACTGGTACGACGAGTTCGATGAGGTAATAACCTTCAGGGGCACCAAGGACATGCTGAAGAAGTTCGAGAACCTGAGGGAGCTTTACCCTGACGAGCCCTTCGTCTGGGTGGACGACAGCCCGAGCAGGTTCACTTACATACTGGATGAGAACACGCTTCTCGTTCAGAAGGCTTCCCCATACAAGAGCGACGTTGCACTGCTCTTCGAGAGGCAGAACTTCCTCAAGATCAAGTCCCTCCGGGAAATCCTGGAGATAGACAATGGGCTCTCAGCCTTCGTCGGAGGGGATAAAACTTAAAAATACCGCCGGGCGAACCCCCTCCGGTGGAGGTGGGGACGATGGCCAGGGGAAAGGCTCTCGTCCTTGCCTACGCCGGGACCAAGGAGCACCAGGACAACCACCACATGATTCTGAAGCCCCTCGGCATCGACGACAGGAACGCGGCTTCAAGGCTCATAGGCAGGAAGGTCGTCTGGAGGACGCCGACCGGCAGGAAGATGTTTGGCAAGATTCTCAAACCACACGGCAACAGGGGCGAGGTCAAGGCCTACTTCAAGCCAGGCCTGCCGGGACAGGCGGTCGGTGACTACGTCGAAATCCTTTGAGCGCAACCCTTTAAACCTCCCAACCTTTTCTTTCTCCGGTGAGAGGATGGAGTTCGTTGAGGTGCGCGAGGGTCTTGCAAGAATCCTTGTACCGAAGGCGGAGAGAATATACGACGCCCCCGTCTTCTACAACCCGGTAATGGCATTAAACCGGGATATAAGCGTCCTGGCCGTTGGAGTGCTCAAACCGAGGACCGTTCTCGATGCACTCTCTGCAACAGGAATCCGGGGCATCCGCTACGCCCTCGAAACCCCCGTCGAGGAGGTCTGGCTCAACGACATAAGCGAAGATGCCTTCAACCTGATCCTGGAAAACGTCCGGCTGAACCTCGGCGTCAATGGGGAGAGGATAGGCGAGAAGAGGTTCTCATTCGAGGGAGAGAAGAAGGTTATAGCCAACCTCGACGACGCCAACAGACTCATGGCCGAGAAGTTCCGGTACTTTGACTTCCTCGACCTCGACCCCTTCGGCTCGCCGGTTGAGTTCCTCGATACGGCACTGAGGAGCGTCAGGAGAAAGGGAATTTTAGCGGTCACCGCCACCGACACCGGTGTCCTATGCGGCGCCTACCGGCACGCCTGCCGCAGGAAATACCTGGCGGAGCCGATAAGGGGCGAGCTCTGCCACGAGGCGGGTTTGAGGATTCTCATCGGAACCGTTGTCAGGTACGCGGCCAAATACGACCTCGGCGTCGAGGTTCTCCTGGCGTACTACCGCGACCACTACTTTAGGGCCTTTCTGAGGCTCAAGAGCGGCGCGAGGAAGGCCGACGGGAGCATTGAACGGCTCGGCTACCTGTGGCAGGATGAAAACGGCAGATTCGGGTACGAGAACTCCTTCCTGCCCAAAAGACCCGGCGCATACGGCCCCCTCTGGCTAGGTCCGCTGAAGAGCCAGGAGTTCGTTGACGAGGTGCTGAAGCTGGCCTGGGAGCACCCCCTCGCCCACAAGAAGACGCTGCCCTTCTTAGAACTCCTCAGCGGGGAGCTGGACATCCCGTTCCACTACGACACCCACGCTCTGGCCAGAAGAAACAACCTCCAGGTCGGGAAGCTCGCGGATATTATCGAGGCCCTCCACGGGAAAGGTTACTCTGCAACGAGAACACATTTCTCCCCAATGGCCATTAAGACGGACGCGCCCTTCGAGGAGGTGCTGGAGGCGCTGAGGAGCCTCCGATGACCGACATCCATTTAACCTCGGCCGCCGTTCTTTCCAGGGGGTGAGGGGATGGACGAGATGCTGGAGCTGGCGAGGGGCTTCTACAAGGACGAGTACGCCGACTCGGTTCTCTACGCCCAGCTCGCAAAGATTGAAAAAGACGAGGAGATAAGGAAGGAATTTCTGCGGCTCTCGAATATAGAGTCAAAACACGCCAAGTTCTGGCACGACTTCATAAAGCGGCATGGGGGAGAGGTTCCAAAGCCTTCGGTTAGGAGGCTCACGATATTCAGCGTCAAGCTCCTCAGGAGACTCCTTGGACCGGGCTCGGTCGCTTCACTCCTTGAGATGGGCGAGAACAGTGCGATACAAAAGTACTTCAAATACCTCACGACCTACGCGGACAGGTTCAGCGAGGACGAGCTGGGGGAGATAAAGGACGTCATACTGGACGAGCTTGAGCACGAGAAGTTCTTCTACGAGAGCAAGGAGCGCTTCCACGTCGAGAACACCCGCGACCTCGTTCTGGGCATGAACGACGGGCTGGTTGAAATCCTCGGTGCCGTCACGGGTCTCTCCGCGGTGTACCCGAGCAGCCCGCAGCTTGTTGGAATAAGCGGCCTCATAGTCGGCGTAGCCGGTGCGCTCTCGATGGCCATAGGCACCTTCGTCTCGGTCCGCTCCCAGAGGCAGATTAAGGAATCCATCCGCGACAGGATGGAGGTCCTCTTCAGAGTTTCGCCGGAAAGGGCGGCCGAAGAGCTCGTGGAGAAGTTCGTCGAGGGAGGAATGCCCGAGGAGGTCGCAAGGGACGTGGCAAGGGAGCTCGCCGACAACAGCGATGCGATAATGCAGCTCCTCCTTCCGGAGGCGGAGGAGAACGAGATAAGGGCGGCTCTCTACACGGGTTTCGCTTACCTCCTGGGTGTTGCCTTCCCTGTCACGCCGTACTTCCTCGCGTCCAGCTCGCTGACGGCCCTTCCCTTCTCGATACTGCTGGCTGGCTCTGCCCTGGCGATAGTGGCGACCATGATATCGCTCCTCTCCGGAATCTCGATCAGAAAGAAGGTCGCCGAGATGGTGGCGACCGGCCTGGGTGCGGCATTCCTGAGCTATCTCTTCGGCCGGCTCATGGAGGTTCTCTTCAACGTCTCGGCGCTTTGATCCGTTTTTACACCTTCACGTATTTCCACTTCCCCCTCTTGAACGCCCACCAGAAGAGGGCCGCGGTTGTGAACGTTTCGAGGCTCATCGCTATCCACGCGGCTATGACGCCCAGTCCCTCAAAGTGTATTGGACCGATTGTAAAGCCGAATCCAAGGATGTACGCGGGCACTATGCGGAAGAGGAGCTTGCTGACGGCGGTGATGTACATCGGCGTCTTGGTGTCTCCCGCCCCCCTAAGTGCACCGCCGAGAACGAAGAGCCAGCCGAGGGGGATCTCGCTTATTCCGACTATTATGAGGTATATGCTCGCCAGCCTCATGACCTCACCGTAGTTCGGGTCGCTCGGGCTTATGAAGGGCATGACGAGGTAGCGCGGGAAGACGATAAGGATGAATGCCATCACCGCCATAAACGCGCCGACCATCTTGAGGGCCTCGTAGACGGTCCTCTCGGCCTTCTCGGGTTTTCCCTCACCGAGGCTCTGGCCCACGAGGGCGGATGTGGCGACGTTAAAGCCGAAGGCAGGCATGTAGGCTATGCTCTCCACGCGGAGGCCAACCTGATGGGAGGCAAGGGCCACGGTCCCAAAGCGCGTGACTATGCTCATGTATATGAAGTTGTAAAAGCTGAATATCCCGCGCTCGACCATGGTGGGGATTCCTATACGGAGTATCCTTCCCGCCATGTCCGGGTGGAAGCTCCAGCTCGGCCGGAACCTCAGCACGAGCCTCCCGCTCCAGAGGAGATAGAGTCCGATGAGGAACGAGGTGGTGATTCCTATGCCCGACGCCCATGCGGCACCCACGGGACCAAGCTCGGGAAAACCTAGCTTTCCGAATATGAGGAGGTAATCGAGAACCGCGTTTACCACGTTCATAAGGATGCCGAGCTTCATGGGTGTCTTCGTGTCCCCGGCGCCTCTGAGGGCCGAGAAGGCTGTAAAGCCTGCGAATCGAATCGGATAGAAAGCGAAGAGCACCTTAATGTACCTGTAGCCCAGGGCAACGACGTCGGGTTTTGCCCCCATTATCCTCAGGATATCGTCGCCGAAGACCCACCCGAAGAGCATGACGGGGATTCCCAGGAGAAACGCCAGATAGAGGCTCTGCTCCAGTGCAAGAACGGCGCTCTCCTCGTCCTTCGCCCCAACGAACCTCGCCACCAGCGCGAGGGTTCCAGTTGCGACCGCCGCCATGATGGGCATCATGAACCAGCTCACCTGACCACCGAGGCCGACGGCGGCCAGAGCTAAAGCACCCAGCTGACCGACCATCATCATGTCCACTAGGTTGAGAAGCGTCTGGGAGATGTTGCCCATTATCGCCGGCCACGCCAGCTTCCAGAGACGGCGCTGGTTCTCGTTGAAGCGCAACATTAAGACGTCCCTCTAAACGGTAAAGCTAACGTTGAAGTTAATAAGGATTGCGGTGACCTGCCCGGAACACATGTCGCAAAAAACCATGTGACTGCTAAAGTGGAGAAAATAAAAGGAGGTTCAGTAGGCGAGGTTCCTCTTCTTCTTCCACTTGTGGGACCAGCTGTACTTCCTCATGCGCCTGCTCCTGCCGAAGCCGCAAGCGGCGCAGTAGCCCTTCTGGACGTTGAAGGCGCGCCTTCCGCAGCGCCTGCATCTGATGTGAGTTGGAGTGTGGTTCCTCCTGCCCTTTGGTTCGGTTCCCGCTCCCATGGTATCACCTCGCTAAGCCACGACTTCACTCAAGCTCAACCGGGGAGATGGCGAGAACGTTGTCTCCCCTGATGACGATTTTACCGTACCTCTTAACTTCCTCACCCTCCTGGATGAGGGCGGCGTCCGCAAGGACGACGTTCAGGTGGATGTCGTAACCGATGAGCCTGCCCCTGAACTCCGAACCCCTCTTGAGGAGCACGAGGACATCCTTGTCGAGGGACTTGTGGATAACGTCGAGTGGTCTTTCCGCCATTTTCACGCACCTCCAAATAATCAAAGCTCGTAACGATAACGAGGGAAACGGTTTATAACTCTTTCCGTCCGCTGGCGGGGCGTTGGCGATTAGACAACGACACTCCCAAAAGGTTTTTATGAAAGTCCCCGACTCGGTTTTCAGGTGGTGAGTAATGGGAGAGAAGCCCGACAGATACGAGATTCTTCAGGATTTGATGAGGAGAAGGGGCTTTGCATGGGGCAGCTTTGAAATCTACGGCGGCTCACGCGGATTCTACGACTACGGTCCGCTCGGTGCGACGATAAAGAGGAAAATCGAGCGGAAGATACGCGAGGCCTTCCAGAGGGAGGGCTTCTTCGAGCTGGAAACACCGGATATAACCCCCGAGAGGGTCTTTATCGCGAGCGGTCACGTTGAAAAGTTCGTTGACCCGCTGGTCGAGTGTAAGAAGTGCGGCGCAAGGTTTAGGGCCGACCACATAGTGGAGGAGGCCCTTGGAATAGACACCGAGGGTATGAGCGCCGAGCACCTAACTGAACTCATCCGCGAGCACGGGATAAAGTGCCCCGAGTGCGGCGGTGAGCTCGGCGAGGTCTGGTACTTCAACCTCATGTTCGAAACCAAGATCGGCCCCTACGGCGACCAGAAGGGCTACCTGAGGCCCGAGACCGCCCAGGGCATCTTCGTGAACTTCAAAAGGCTGAACGCTTTCGCCAGGAACAAGCTCCCCTTCGGCGTTTTCCAGATAGGCAAAGCCTACCGCAACGAGATTTCACCGAGGCAGGGCATGCTCCGTCTGAGGGAGTTCACCCAGGCGGAGGCGGAGATATTCTTCAACCCGAAGGAAACGGAGCATCCTCACTTCGATGAGGTTAAGGACGAGGTTCTCCGCCTCTATCCAATAGAGCACCAGCTCAAGAACCTCGGCACGATTGAGATAACCGCCGAGGAGGCCGTGGAGAAGGGCTACATCATGAACACCTTCTTCGCCTACTACATGGTCATGGTCAAGCGCGTCCTCCTCGACATCGGCATCCCCGAGGACAAGATACGCTTCCGCCAGCAGCTGCCCGAGGAGCGCGCCCACTACTCGCGCGACACCTGGGATGCCGAGATTCACAGCGAGCGCTTCGGCTGGGTGGAGTGCGTTGGAATAGCCAACCGCGGCGACTACGACCTGAGCAAGCATCTGAAGATGAGCGGCGCGGACATGACCGTCCTCATCCACTACGATGAGCCCAGGATAGTCAGGCGCCTCAAAGTGAGCCTCAACATGAAGCGCGTCGGACCGAAGCTGAAGAAGGACGCCAAGAGGATAAACGAGCTCATCCAGGGCTGGGACGAGGAGAAGCTGAGGAGCCTGGTTGAAGTCCTGGAGAGGGACGGCAAAATCACCATCGAGGGCTACGAGCTGGAGAAGGACGACTTCATAATCAAGGAGGTCGAGGAGAAGGTCACCGGCGAGAAGATAGTGCCCCACGTCCTTGAGCCGAGCTTTGGAATAGACAGGCCGTTCTACCTGCTCCTTGAGAACAGCCTCGTCATCGAGGAGGACAGAACCTACCTCAAACTGAAGAAGGACATGGCCCCGATTGAGGTCGCAGTCCTGCCTCTCGTCGCCAAAGAGCCGCTGAAGAGCATAGCCTACGACGTCTTCAGGACGCTCCAGAAGGCAGGCTTCATAGCGGTCTACGACGAGAAGGACACCGTTGGGAGGAGATACCTCCGCTACGACGAGATAGGAACGCCCTACTGCGTGACCATCGACAACCAGACGCCCGAGGACAGCACCGTTACGATCCGCGACCGCGACACGAAGGAGCAGGTGAGGATTAGCATCGAGGAGCTGCCGTCAAAGCTCAGGGAGCTGATTTTCGGGGAGTGAAGTGCTGTCCCCGCTTTTTCAACTACTCTTTTTGCTGGTGTTTCCCATGAAAATCCACCTCATCTACCGGAGGATTCCGAACCGGGTTCTCGAGCGGGACGACGAGGTTATAGCCGATTTAGGTGAGGTAGTGGTTGCCAAAGCTAAGTTCGAGGGCATGCTCGCCCCCCTCAGGGTGAACGGCGTTGAGGTCATCAAAAACGGCTACCGCATGCTCTATTTCGCCTTCGTTGGAGAGAACTACGACATCCTGAAGGTCTACGACGAAAACGGCAAGTTCAAGGGGCTTTACATCGACGTTCTCGCCTACACGAGGCGCGAAGGAAACACCCTTGAGATGCTCGACCTCTTCCTCGACATCTTCGTCTTCCCGGACGGGGAAGCTTTCCTCATCGACGAGGACGAGCTTGAGATGGCCCTCAACTACGGGCTGATTGACAGGAAAACCTCTGATTTGGCCTACCGCGTTGCGAGGGAAATCCTCGAAAAGCTTAAACGCGGAGAGTTCCCGCCCGATATCGTGTGGGAGTACGACTGGAGGGATTAAGAATGAGCGCGAAGTTCCTGAAGGAGACCAAGGATGGAACGCTTCTCCTGGTATATGTCCAGCCGAAGGCGAAGAAGAACGAGATTGAGGGGATAGACGAGTGGCGCGGAAGGCTGAAGGTCAAGATAAAGGCCCCGCCGGTTGAGGGGAAGGCAAACAAAGAGCTGGTGAAGTTCCTCTCGAAGCTCCTCGGTGCGGAGGTTGAGCTCGTCAGAGGGGAGACGAGCAGGGAGAAGGATTTGCTTGTTAGGGGATTGAGGGTAGAAGAAGTGAAAGAAAAACTAGAAGGGACCCTACTCAGAACGTGAGTTAGGGCTTGGAAATACTATAACAAAGTTAAACCCCTTCTCTGCTCTAACTTTACATATTGTAAATGAGGTCCCTACTAAAAGAATTGGGTCGTAATCGTTTAGATTTTCCAGTAATCTCCTTAGCTTATCGCTAGAATTTATCAGCTGTAGTCTATCTAGACACCTTTCATACTCTCTAGCAAATATGTTAACCCGGAGATAGTGGTTATACGAGCTAAGCGATTTCTTTGTTGATACTGTAAGACGGTTTACTTCGTTCAAGACTGTGGATAGCCTACTAGTAGTCAGATATATCTTCCAGCGAGGATTGTTTCTAATAAACTCTGAAAGAATAGTCCACAACACAAAATTAGACATACTAGTTACCCACACTCTAATTTCACGCTGAGTGAATACTCCCGCTATACCATCGGACTCCGTAAATGGTCCACTGCATATGTACAACGGGCTATTACCTTCTTCTTGGGATTCGCGTGGGACCGGATTAGGCAATGTTCCCCTGTTTATCCGTAGTAACAATATGGGAGAGACATCCTCTGAATCTACAGACTGGGCAATCTTGACTTCTAAATCTCTTAAAGCGGATGTGATTTCCGTTTCTAATAACCCTCTAAATTCTCTGAACACGTTCATTAATGATTTGAACTTGTTCTCAAACTCCACAGAATAACTATCAATAGTGTTTAGAAAGTCTTCCCGGTTAGATTGCCCAATCGTTTCATTTCTTGGTAACTCATTAACGAATTTCACATAGAACCTTGCAAAATCCTGTAGTTCTTTTTGATATTTGCTCTGGGTGTCTATTATAAGTTCTTTGAGCCTATCCTCTTTCTTAAGGGGCTCATATAACGCTTCCTTTACAGTAGAGCATATTATATGCTTGTCAATTGCAACTTCTCTGTTTTCCTCAAAACGTCTAATGGCCTCTCTAATTGGCTCCACTTTAAAATACAAACCTGTTATCTCCATGTCGTTCACCGACATAAATGTAATAGAAAAAGGCTTAAAACTTTTTCCGTTGGGATGTCCACATTAACTTAATTATGCTAAAAAGTAATGTGGAAAACATAAAGGCCTCTTACTTCAAAATCCCCAGGCTCTCGTTCGTCTTCCTTATGCTCTCCCACTTCTCCGCCATCTCGAACATCGCCCTTATCGCGTCGATGTTCTCCGGAACCACGTCGCTCTCCTGATGAACGGCCTGAATGTAGAACAACCTGTTTCCGCGGACGCTGATGCTCTCTTTCCAGACGGCTATCTCGTAGAGGTTGTTCCACTCGCGGTGCAGGTCGCGGGCGAACTCTATGAGCTGGGCCGTGCTGTCGAAGCCCTTCCCCTTCTCGAAGAGGAGAACGCGCGTGGTGTTCTCGAAGATGTCCACAACGTCCTTGGCCTCGACCGGCTTCTTCAGCTCGACCATGATGCTGTGAACGTGCATGAGCGTGGTCGGAACGACGAAGGCTGAGGTCTCGATGTTAATTGGGATAACAGTCTGGACGTCCGGGCCGTGGTGGGACGGGACGGTAACGCTCGGGGTTATGGCGTTGACCGGGCCGCGCTTGGCGTCGTTCGGGTCAGCCGCGCGGCGAATCATGACCGCGTAGACGTAGTCGATGTACTCCCCAATCGCCGAGAGGGTTCTGGTAAGGCCTGTGGTGTTGCAGGAGACGACGCGGACGTAGTCCTTTCCGAGGGCCTTCTCGTAGTTGGCCTGGGCCACGAAGGAAACATCCGCGGTGGTGGCCTTCTCACCGCCCTGGAAAATCGCCTTAACGCCGGCCTTCTCGTAGAGGGCCTTGTTTTTAGCTCCCATCCCTCCCGGGGTGGCGTCGACGATGACGTCAACCTCATTGAGAAGGTCACTGAGAGTTCCGGCGACCTCAAAGCCGGCCTTCTCGAACCTCTGCAGGAACTCCTCGCTGGCGGCGTAGACAGGGATTCCGAGCTCCTTCGCGCGATACGCTTCAAAGTCCGGCTTCGTCTTGGTGACGCCTATGAGCTTCATATCGTCCTGCTTCGTGACCGCGTAGGCGACGCGCTTTCCAATTGTTCCGTATCCATTGACTCCAACCTTCACCTTCATGCTACCACCGGAGAATTTTACCGCGATAAAATACTTAAACGTTGTTTTCACTCGTGGTGAAAACTGCCCTTCAAGTCACCGGATTTTTACATCTTCGTGCAAAGGGCTCCCGCTGGGGTTATAAGCCAGTCTGCCGGATAGTCTACCGGTGGTTGAGATGTTCGCCGAGATACTCACGATAGGCGACGAACTGCTCACGGGAAACACCGTGGACAGCAACTCCGCATTTATTGCCCAGAAGCTCACCGAGAGGGGGTACTGGGTGAGGAGAAAGACGACCGTTGGCGACGACATTGAGGAAATCAAGACCGCCATTCGGGAAATCCTCGCGAGAAAGCCTGAGGTTCTGGTCATCTCCGGCGGCCTCGGGCCTACTCACGACGACGTTACAATGCTGGCCGTTGCCGAGGCCCTGGGCAAAAAGTTCGTCCTCTGCGAGCCGTGCCTTGAGAGGATCAGGGAGTTCTACCGCGAGCTCTACGAAAAGGGTCTGATAGACGACCCCGAGCTCAACGAGGGGAGGAAGAAGATGGCCTACCTGCCGGAGGGCGCGGAGCCCCTTGAGAACACCGAAGGGGCCGCCCCAGGAGCGTACATCGAGCACGAAGGGGTAAAGATATTCGTCCTTCCCGGAATGCCGCGTGAGATGAAGGCAATGCTTGAGCGGGAAGTTCTGCCGAGGCTCGGCGAGAGGAAGTTCATCCAGAGGAAGCTGCTGGCTGAGATAACCGACGAGAGCAAGCTGGCGCCGATTCTAATCGAGGCACTCAAAAGGTTCCGCGTGAGAATACACTCATCGCCGAAGGGTTTCGGCAGGTACATCGGCATCATAATCTTCGGCGAGAGCGAGGATGAGATAGAGAGGGCCAAGGCCTTCATGGAGGAGCTGGGGGTTCGCTTCGAGGAGGGCTGGTAGCGAAACGCTGATAAGGGTTCGAGAGACAAAATGAACATGGTGGAAAGATGCCGGTAGTGATAGATGTTCCCAAGGACATAGAACCCCTCGTGAGGGAGATACTCAAAGCCGTTCGGAAGGGCAGGAGAGAGAAGGCTCTAAAAGACCTTGAAAACGTTATTCAGGCCGTTAATCAAAATACTCCCGAGGAAATTCCTGATACCCTTGAACTGCTTGAGGAGCTGAGGGAAAGATGATAGTGACAGATGCGTCTTTTGTAGTTGATGCCCTTGTCGTCCCTCGAAGGAAGAAAAAAGATGAGACGTATCTGAGGCAGTTGAAACGCCACCGGCGCTCTAAAGAGTTGCTGTCGTTCTTTTTGGAAGAGGGCTTCCAGCTTTACATACCCTTTCTTGGCCTTGTGGAGGTTTCTTCTCTTCTTGTCAGGAAACTCGGAAAAAGAGCCAACATTGATACTGCCTTAGAGTTTTTGGATGAATACTTCTTCGTGGTCTCTGAAAAAGACTTGGAGGAATTCATACTGGAAATCGCAAGAGAGACAGGTTCAAGGGCCGCGGATATCTACTACATTTCCCTAGCGAAGATGAAAGGCGCGGTCCTTGTAACCGTAGACAGGAAAATGGCTGAGATTTCAAAAGACGTGGGTGTCAAGGTGATTTTAGTGGAGTGATGCCCATGCTTCCCCCAGAGGTTCGTTCAATCATTGAGGAGATGAGGGCCGAGAGGATCAGGGGCGCCAGCTGGCTGGCCAGAAGGGGCGCTGAGGCATACCTCGTCCTTTCAGAACTCATTGAGGGAGAAGAGCTTGAGAGCGCCCTGAGGGAGATGAAGAGGGAAATCCCGGCCGTCAACGGCACGATGGCCTCGCTCTACAACCTCGCGAGGTTCATTCCGATAACCGGAGACCCCGACGTGGTGAGAACGAAGGCCGAGGAGTTCATCAGGCTCGGGGAGGAGGCGAAGCGCGAGATAGGCAATATCGGGAGCGAGCTGATAGACGAAAACGAGGTTGTAATCACGCACTCATTCTCCTCGGCAGTTCTTGAGATATTCAGGGCCGCGTGGAGGAAGGAAAAGCACTTCAGGGTCATCCTAACCGAGAGCGCGCCTGACTACGAGGGAATAGCCCTCGCGAGGGAGCTTGATTCCATCGGGGTTCCATTCGAGGTGATAACGGACGCCCAGCTCGGCCTTTTCGCGAGGAAGGCCACCCTTGCCCTGGTCGGTGCCGACAACGTTACCCGCGACGGGGCCGCGGTGAACAAGGCCGGAACATACCTCCTCGCCCTCGCCTGCCACGACAACGGCGTTCCCTTCTATGTCGCCGCCGAGAGCTTCAAGCTTCATCCAGAGCTGAGCTCGGGTGAGGTTGAAATCGTCGAGAGGCCCTACGTGAGGCAGGGTTACCGGGTCAGGAACATGCTCTTCGACGTTACCCCCTGGCGGTACGTCAGGGGCATCATAACGGAGTTTGGGGTTCTGGTTCCCCCGAAGGAAATCTAAAAAGTCAACACAGAAAACAGAAATGAGAGAAAAGGGGCTCACTCCTGGTGAGCCAGCCAGAGGAGGGCACCTTTGATGAAGGGCCAGCTGCTCTTGATGTATTTCTGGTAGTAGTCGTCGCTGAGGGCCTTGCTTGAGCCGTAGGCGACTATTCTGCCGGTGCCGAGATCAACGGCAGCCGCTATAACTGGGTTGGTGCCAGGTATCCTGACGACGTTTCCATCGGCATCGACTGAGTAGCTGGTGTCGTAGCCTTTGATGAGCCACACCGCGGTGCCGCCTATTGTGAGGGTGTCGCCGTTGTAGTACATCGTCCAGTCGTCGGGCACGAACTTCATGACTGGGTGTGCCTTGTTGTATATCCCGACGAACGGGTAGTAGGGCCTGCCGCCGTTCTGGTCGTCGTCCATGAGCTCGTCCGGGTTGAATGTTATCCCGTAGTCACCGACTATCTCGTTGAAGTTCTCGACGTTGGCGTACTTGTACCATTCGCCAGTTATTAACAGACCTCCGCCGTTCTCGATGTACTCTTTGATGCTCTCAATCTCGGCGGGGGTGAAGTCATCCTTCGGGTCGGTGAGTATCACAACGTCGTACTCCTTGAGGAGGTCGTATGTGAGCGGGAGCTGGTTTATCTCCACTTCCCAGCCGAGCTCGTTCTCTATCTTGTCCACGAGGTAGCTGACGCCGACCTTGTTGATGTAGTACTGTCCGTGGGCGGCGTCGATGAGAACGCGGGTCACGTGGATGGTGACGTTGGTTGTGGGGGTGGTGTTGGTTTCAGGGATGGTTCCAGTCTCGTTGCCCGGAGCCGTTTCGGTTTCGTTTGAGGGGGCCGGCGGGTGGCAGATGGGCTCGACCTGGGCCAGCACCGCCTGGAGCTTTGGAAGGACATCGTTGATCTCCTCGGTCACGTCCCTGCCGAGCATCGCGGCCTTCCTTATGTGGACCATCACAGGGTAGTAGTACGAGTTCCTGTACGGGTTCTGCTGGACGAGGAGGCCCTTGAGAGCATCGTAGAGCTGGTACTGCCTCTGTATCTCCTCCATGCTGTCCTCTATCCACTGAACCTTAGGGGCGAGATCGCCGAGGTCCACACCGCAGGAAGTGAGCTCTTCAACGACCCTGGTGAAGTTTTCGTACAGGGGGGTTACGTTTGCCATCTCCTTGGTGTAGAGCCTCTCGTAGTACGGGGTGAGGCCGTATGCAACGACGTTGGGGTTCGGAACGACCTTGTAGTCGTAAACCCTTTCATCAACCAGGCCCCAGTCCTCCGCAAAGACCTGTATGTCAATTGAAAGCCCTCCCAGCTCCACCGGAAGGTATGAAAGTTCGTAGGTTGCGCTTCCGCCGGTCTCTATCTCGTGTGTGGCATTCCCCACCTTGGCCCCGTTGGCGTAGAGAACCACAGTTACGTTGTCCGCCACTTCCCCGTTGTTGACGACCGTGATCTTGAACCTCATCGGGACGCCCTTGATGGCGTAGTCCGGCCTGGCCACGTGCGAGATGCCAACGGACGGGATGTAGAGTTCGTAGTCCGTTGGATAAACCTCGATAATCTTGTATTTGTAGCCGATTCCCTCAACGTATTTCAGAATTTTACCCTGGGTGACGTCCATTATTTCATAGTAGTCGTAGAGAACCAGCGTTCCGGTGTCGTCAGCGACGGTGATGCTGCTCCCATCAACCTCGGTAATCCTGACCCACTCCAGCCTGACGCGCATGCTCTGGTATGCGTCGCTCATGTTGGCCACATTAATCACAACTGGCTCCGGGAGCTCGGAGGTCCCAACCACCTTGTAGGTGGGGTTCTTTATCTCGTAGAGTCCGTTGTATGCGGCGGTCGTCCCGTTAACCTGAACGATATCTCCGGGCTTAACGTCTTTCGTGAATGACTTACCCACGTATATGTAAATTCCGCTGTTCGGCTCGGTGCCGTTCTGGATGAAGAAGCCGGTGCTGCGGGTGCCTATGACTATTCCGCTGGTGACGACCTGCTTGCCGCTCTCCCAGTTCTCCCTTATCTCCCTGATGGGCTGATACTTCGGGCCCTCCGGGACGTAATAGACCACCTCAAGGTAGGGATATTTCCCGTGGCTGCTCTCCTTGGAGTTGTAGCTTATGCTCTCCGTGACCTTATCCTCAACGTCGGATATGAGGACGAAGCTGACGACCTTGTCTCCGGAGAATTCGCCCTTAACGAAGTCCGTCACGTTCCAGGTGGACCAGTGGCGCCCATCTGTATCAACGAGGTCCTTATCGAGAAGCTCCCCTGCGGAGGGCTTGATGTTCCAGGTTATCGAGTCCTCGGTCCAGGAATCATCGGAAACGGCATAGGCGCTTATGTTAACAGGGGTTGAGTAAGCCCCGCTGTAGGTATAAGCGCGCAGCACTGCGCTGACTATCACCGCATTGTCGGGGATGCTGGAGAGATCGAACTTGAGGTATGCCCTCTCGTTCGCGTGGTCCCTGTAGTAGGTTCCGACGTAAAGACTGCCGTAGGAGCCATAGTTTGAGTCAGGAGCGCTGTCTTTAACGTATGCATCATCCGTGGGGTTTATTTGAACCGTCGTCGTTGCTGCTGAAACCGCGTGGAACGCGACATTCGGCACAATGCTTAACACCAATAGGGCCATTAAAACGATGCTCCACCGCTTCATAGGAATCACCTGAGAAAAAACGGTATCAATGTATAAATAAGTTTTTCCACCAGTTCCTTGTGTCAATTATCACCTAAGGTATTCACCAGCGCCCATAAAAGCTAAAAACTGAAAGGCTGCCAATTAAAAAGGTGGTCAAAATGTCCATCACTACAAAAACGGGGGATAAGGGTCTAACCGGTCTCTTCACCGGCGACCGCGTGGCGAAGTGCTCGCCGATAATGGAGGCAAATGGAAACATAGACGAGCTCGACAGCTTCCTGGGGGAGGCCAAGCATTATGTGCCCACGGAGATGGCCGAGATTCTCGAGAGGATACAGGTTCATCTTTACGACCTGATGGCGGAGATAGCGAGCAAGGGGAAGTACGCGAAGGTTGGCAATGAGGAGGTTGAATGGCTTGAGGGACTTATTCATAAATATGAAGAGGAAGTCCAGCTCCGGGCCTTCGTTCTTCCAGGTTCAACCATTGCGAGTGCCAAACTCGACGTCTGCCGGGCGGTGACCAGGAGAACCGAGAGGAGCGTTGCGAGGCTCGTTCTTGACTACGGCTTTGGCCAGAACGCTCTCGTCTACCTAAACAGGCTCAGCGATCTGCTCTTCATAATGGCGAGGACGATAGAGAAGAGGGAGGGGAAGCTGAAGGAGGTCAAGTAACCCCTTCACTCTCCCCGTATTTCTGCTCCTTGAGAAGAACCTCCCGATGTCTGGCCCAGAAATATGCGACGACGGCAGCCATGCCTGCCCATATGACCACGGTGACCTCCCAGGCGGGGAATCTGTCGAGGAGCGGTCCGACGGCGATCAGGCCGAGCGGGCTTGAGAGGTGCATCAGCACGGCCATGGCAGACATAACCCTGCCCCTGAGCTCGCTCGGTATCGCGCGCTGTATTTTCGAATTGAGGGGCACGTCTATGAAGGCCTCTATGCTGCCCCACAGGATGTTTATCCCCGCGAGGAAAAAGAACGCCCCGTTTCTCCCCAGGCCGGAGAAGGGGCTTATCGCCCACGTAAAGGCGAGTATCATCACCCCGTCCAGGAGGAGGGTGTGGAAAAGGTACCTCCCGGCTCTCTTCCCGAATTTAATCGCTATCAGGCCGTTTCCGATGAGCGCCCCTCCCATGAAGGCACTCTCCAGAAGACCGAACTGGTAGCTCGAGAACTTCAGCACCTCCCTGTAGGAGTACGGCATAATAACTGCCCCAAAGGGCTGGCCGAGGGCTATCATAAAGAGGGCGAAGAACATGAGGGTCGAGAGGTATCTGTTGGAGCGGAGAAATCCGATGCCCTCTTTAAGGTCCTCGATAACCTGGGAAAAGCTCTCCAATTCCTTCGTACGCCACTCGTACTTTATCAGCATCTCAAACAGGCCAGAGCCGAAGAAGCTGACCGCATTTATGAGGATGGCCAGCTTGATACCTCCGACGGCGTAGATGAACCCTCCGAGGGCAGGACCGACGAGACGGGCGAGTATGGTGAATGACGAGACCGTGGAATTGGCCTTCTCGAGCTCATCGGGTTCCACGAGGTCAGGGAACATCGCCCCGGTCCCGGCCGAGAAGAACGCTCCCATGACGGCCATTATCACCTGGACGACCAGAAGCTGGTAGATGCCCAGGAGGTCGAAAGCGATGACGCCGAAGAGAAGGACTCCCCTCGCAAGATCAAAGCCGACCATCAGGTGCTTTCGGTTGTAGCGGTCGCCCACCACACCGGCGAAGGGCATGATTATGAGAACGGGTATCATCTCGGCGAGGATGAAGGCAGTCATCATCGAGCCGCTGTGGGTCTGGTCAAGGACGTAGAGGGGCAGTGCAACGTCCTGCACCGCCCAGCCGAGCTGGGAAACGAACCTCCCCACTGCGAAGAGCCAGAAGTTCCTGTTGAGGCTCACGGCACCACCTCCGCGTTTTCTGAGCCGATGTTTATAACGGTTTCCCTGAAGCGGAGGTAATAATACAGGGTTATCAGCACGCTCGGGACGGTGAGGGCGAGGATTATCACCGTTGTTCCCGCGACGTCGATGAGGGGTCCAACGAGGGCCATGCCCAGCGGGGTCGTTGCCATCATCACCGTCTCAAAAGCCGTGAAAAATCTGGAGCGGACCTCATCTGGGACTGCCTTCTGGAGCTTCGTGAAGAGCGGGATGTTGACCAGGGTGTTGAAGAGCCCTATCAGGCCGATTATCCCCAGCAGGGACGGATAGGCCAGCTCTCCAAGGATGGAGCGCGTCACGAAGGCAAGGCCCGTCAGGCAGAGGAGCTGGGCAAACAGCGCTCCAAAGAGGAAGTCCTCGGATTTCTCGCCGAGCTTCAATGCAATGAGCATGTTTCCGGCCAGCGCCCCTAGGGTCGCCGCCGTCTCGACGCTGCCGAACTTGACGGCGGAGAGGCCCAGTTCAATCCTGGCGAGATAGGGAAGGACCACCGTGAACACCGGGTTGAGGAGGGTGTTGAGCAGTATCCCGAAGCTCACTAGCACCATGAGGTTCTTTGAGCTCTTCATGAAGCGGAAGCCTTCGAGCATGTCGTCCCAGACCTCGTGGAGGCTTGAGAGCTCCCGCGTTTCCCTGCGGTACTCGATCAGGATTTCAAACAGTCCCGAGCCAAAGAAGCTCACAGCGTTCACCAGGAGGGCCAGTTTGATTCCGCCGAGGGCGTAGATTAGCCCGCCGAGGATGGGGCCGAGTATCCTTAGTATCTGGCCACCGCTCTGCAGTATCGAGTTCGCCCTCGCAAGCTGCTCCCTCTCCACCAGGTCGGGAAACATCCCGACTATGCCGGCCGAGAAGAACGCCCCCATAACGCTCATCGCCATCTGAACGGCCAGGAGCTGGTATATTCCCAGCAGGTTGAACCCTATGACCGCGAAGAGGAGGACTCCCCTCGCTATGTCGAGGCCGTACATGAGCTTCTTCCTGTCGTAGCGGTCACCGATAACCCCGGCTATCGGGTTCACGAGCAACCTCGGAATTAGCTCGGCCATTATGAAGAGGCTCATCATCGCCCCGCTGCCGGTCTGGTCGAGCACATAGAGCGGAACGGCAACGTCCTGCACGACCCATCCGGCCTGTGATATCCACCTGCCCACGGTGTAGAGCCAGAAGTTCCGGCCCATCCTCCGGAAGTCCTCGAACATCCCCGCTAACCCCCATGCATCTCTCACTTAATTGTCGAATTAAGTAATTGAAGAATTAAAGAATCAAATAAGCTCGACCCTCACGTCGCCGTTCACAGTGCTGGCCCGGACCTCGAACTCACCCGTCCCTATAACGGGGTCGTCCGGGTCTATGCCGACCAGTTTGACGTCTCCATTGACCCTTTTGCTGACTATCCTGGCATCGCAGAACTCGGTCAGGCGAAGCACGATGTCACCGTTGACGCAGCTTACCTCAACGTCCCCCTCGAGCTCCTCGATGGTAAGTTCGATTTCACCGTTCACGGTGGAGGCCTTCAGGGGGCCAGCAACCGTTAGGTGAGCCCTTATCTCGCCGTTCACCGTGCTGAGCTTTTCGGCCTCGCAGTCCTTCAGGCCTATCTCGCCGTTAACCGTCGTGACTTCCTCAAAGCGCACGCCCCTGGCCTTAAGCTCGCCGTTCACGTTCTTCGCGCTCACCGGGACGCTCCGGGGAACCTTCACCTCTATCTCAGCCCAACCGTTCTCCCTGAGCAGGTTCAGGAACTTTTTCTTCGGCTCCTCCTTGATGACGAGCCTGCTTCCCTTTTGCTCGACTTCAACGTTTACCTCGCCGTGTACGGTGTAGTTCACCTCAACGTAGTCGTTTTCCCATCCCTCGATCTCGATCTGGCCGTTGGTGGCCTTTATATCAACTTCCCGGACGTTTTCAAATATCATATCAAACCCTCCAGCGGATGAAATTCAAAATCGAAAAGGGGCCTCTCGTGCCCCGTCTTCTTTTCGCAACATTCCTCCCGCCCATCGGCGATTGTGATGGTATCGGGAGCCGTTGAGATTGCCGCGGTCTCCATCCCGCTCACCCCAGGTAGGCGGTCAGCTCGTCGAGGAGCTCCTTCACGCGCCTGTTGAGCAGGGTTCTGTCTATGCCAAGTCCCTCTATCAGCTCGGCGCTCTGCTCCTCCACTATCTCCTTCGCCTTCCTGACCACCAGCCTGTAGGCGTCGCCGTTCTCTATGGTGTACGCTTTGCCCCCCGTCCTTATGCGCACCGTGCCGTCTCTGGCGGAGATTACGACGTCCTCGATGCGTATCTTGGCCCGTCCCCTGCCGACGCTGACCGAGACGTCACCCGAGCGCAGGGATACCGTCTCACCAAGGCTGAGGCTCTCGCTTCCGCTCCTGTATACGACCCTCTCACCGTCGACCTCGATGGAGTACTCGTCGGTCTGGACCTTCAGCCTCTCGCCGACCTTGGTGAGCTGGAAGCCGTTGCGGAGCTCCTTGATGGTTAGCATGTCCTCAGGGGGCATCTCAGGGTTGCCCTCGCGGAACCTCATCGGGCCTATCTTGACCTCTTCACCGCTGGGCGTCTCTATGACCTCAATGAAGGGCAGCTTCACGTACTCGAAGCCCTCGCCCTCGTAGACCTTGATGAATCCCAGATCAATCACGCTGTCCTTCTTGCCCTTCCGATAGAGCCTGTCGGGGTTCACGAGGTCGTTCACCCTTGAGACGAAGCCTGGATCCGCGGAAGTTTTCCGCCCGGCTATCTTCTCCTCGGTCCACACGATGACCGGGCTGAGGAGCCTCTTCGTCACCCTACCGAGAGGTGTATCGGCCTCGACCGTGACCTCCCCGTCCACGACCCAGCCGACCTTCTTCCTTCCGAACTTCACGGGATAGGCCTTGCCGGTTCCCTTGAGCCTCACCCCGCCGAAATCGGCGCCTTCGAACTCGTATGCCTTGCCTTCAACTTTGATGTCGAGCCTCCTCTCATCGAACTTCGCCAGCAGAATTCCCGCTATGACGAGGACGACAGCGTAAGCGAAGGCCGTTCCCGCGTAGTCGTGGAGCGCCTCGGACATTCCCAGCCACCCTCCGAAAAACAGGAAGACGCTCGTCCAGAAGAAGCCCTTGGCTAGAGCGAAGACTATTCCGCTTATCGTCACCCCGAACCACTTGCCAACCGAGAGCAGCTCGAAGGCGAACAGGAGCGCCACGATGGCGTAGACCAGCTGGTCGTTGTAGGCCTCAAGCCTCAGCGGCCCCTTGAACAGCCATGCGATGAGCAGTATCGCTGTGAGGGCTTTGATGTACTCCGCTATCCTGAACCTTGGGCCTTCATGAGGAACGGCCCGATACTTCCAACCAAAACTCATTCTTCCACCTCCTCAAGGGCAGTTATTATCTCAAGCAAGCGCAAAAAGAGACGTCCGTCGGGCGATATTTCGTACCTTTCTCCCTTTCTCACCATCCGGGTTTTCACCAGGAGCTTCAGGTGGTGGGAAACGGTGGGGCTTTCCACCCCAAGGGCATCCTTTATCTCCTTGAAGCCCATCGGCCCCTCGGAAAGCATCTTCAGGATCCTTATCCTGTCCGGGTTGGCGAGGGCCTTGAGGGTTTTCGCAGCTCTCTCCTCGTCTATCTCGGGCAGGCTTCCGCCTTCGAGCTTTCTCCTGAGGCGGGCCTTTATCGAGAGCATGACCTCATCAACGGGGTCAATGCTTTCCTCCAGCACCTCCAGCCTCTTCTTCAGCTCTTCGAGCTGAACCTTCAGGTCGTTCTCCATGGTACCACCAGGTACAGATTTTTGTAGTACAATTTTCTGTACTCAACTAGTGCGCTAGGTATATAAAAGTTTATCGGTTGGTGGCCCCACGAGATAAGTGCCGTCCTAAATATCCGGAAGAGTGGGGAAGAGAAAAGCAAGGAAATCAATTCTCTGCCGAAAGTTCGGCCTCTATGGTATTTATTTCCTCGTCCAGGATGTCGCGTATCTTCTTAAGGAGTTCCAGATACTCAATCACGGTCTCCCTGTCCATGGCCTTTTTCTCCCCCATCTCCTCAAGTTTTCTATTCAGGGCTTCGTGATAGTTGATGGAGGTGTACAGAACCCGAAGGGCCAGTTCGTTGGAAGTTTTTAAATAATCGAGACCCTTTTCAGTCAGGCGGTATTTCACACGCCTCACCCTGCCCCGGTACTCCTCGCGGGGCTCCAGGAGGCCTTCCTCGACCATCTTGTTGAGGAGTGTGTAGAGGTTGCTGTGGCTGGGCTTCCAGAGACCGATGGCCAGTTTCTCAAGCTCTTTCAGTATCTCGTAGCCATGTGCCTCTCCCTTCAGGCCAACTATGACGAGTATTATGTCCTTCAGCGGGACCGTGAAGAGCCCCTTGATTATCCTCCTCTCTATGTCTCTTCCCATTGTCACCACCTATAGTCAAAGGTTGAACCGTAATCCTTATAAACGCTTCTCTCAACGACATGCCAAACTTTGACATGTTTGAATTCATCATGTTGATAAGCGACAATGGTGGTGAAGATGGCTTGGAATGAATGGATAGTGAAGCACGCAAAGGCCATTGTGGCCCTCTGGATTATCGTGGTCATAGCCGCGATGCCCCTTGCAGCAGAGCTGAACGACCTCACCAACTACAGCACGGACCAGTTCCTGCCCAAGGACGTGGAATCCGTCAAGGTGCAGGAAACACTCACGGAAGAGTTCCCGGAGTTCGCGACCAGCGACAACCAGACGTACATGATAGTGAACGGGGTGGACGTGAACGACCCCGCGACGCGGGATGCCTATGAGCGCTTTAAGGCTGAGGCAGGGCCCTACGGTTCGAATTTCACCTCCTACTACGATGCCGTTGATATGCTCCACAACAAATCCTACGAGATAGCTCTCAACCTCACAAAAACGACCGCCAACCTGACCGGAATCTTCTACGGCTCGGCCCTCAACGCCAGCAGCACTTACGGAACCCTTCTCATTCAGATTGAGAACCTCAGCGACCAGGTCGAGACCCTCAACGGGACCGTCCCCCAGCTTGCAGGGGCATACCTCGCGCTCGATGCCAACCTGAGCGTCCTCTACAACCAGAGTCTAGCCCTCAGGGGAGCACTCAACCAGACGGATTTGGCCTACGTTGAACTCCACGGAAACCTCACCAGCGCAAGCGAGCAGTTGGGAACGCTGAACTCAACGATAGCGGCCCTCAACGTCGGCCTCTACAACCTGAGCGACGGTTACGCCAGAACCTACCTCGGAGTTCTCGGAACCTACGGAGCCCTCGTTCAGGCAGGGGCTTACCAGAGCGGACTCAACGAAATGACGGCTCAAGCCATAGCCACCCAGCTAGGCGTTCCCGTTGAGTTTGTCTACGCCGTCTACAACGCCACCTACCCTGCCTACTCCGCCTATGGATCAACAGCCATAACCGACGCGCTCCTCGCCAACGTCACGAGAGCGATGGTTCTAAGTCAGATAGATGACCCGATGCAGAAGAACCTCACGGAGGCGTACTCCGTAGCTTTCTATCAGGGCGTCGTAGCGTTCGACGAACAGGCTGGCAGTGACTACGCCCTCATTCAGCTCGGCGAGAACGCGGTTAAACCCGTCGAGGAGATAGCGGGCAACGCCCTGAAGAACCTCCCGCTCATTATTGAGAAGGCTGAAGGGACCTTTGAAGTTCCCGGCTTCGGCGAGGTTCCCGCGAAGACACTCGCATACACCGTCAACGTCTCCATAAGCCTCGGAGAGAACCCAAGTGCTCCCGCCGTTGAGAACGCCACAATCGAGGTCGCGAAGGCACTCATGACTGGCAGTCCGCTCCTCGAGATGCCAAACGCCAACGAGGTACTGAGAACGCTCCTCGTCTACGGCCCGACCAGGGAGCTCGAAATTAACCTCCTCACCGGGGCGCTGGTCGAGAAGCTCCCAGCCGAGCAGAAGTCCCTGGCCAAGCCGATAGCGAAGACCGTCGTTGCCTTCGACGCCAAAGCAACAGGCGTTCTGGCGAAGAACCCCGAGACCTTGAAGAAGGCAACCGTTTCACTGCTCGCAGAGCTCATGAAGGAGAGAGGCGTTGAGCTCCCCGAGAACATAATAAGCGAGGTCTACGACTCAAACGGAAACGTCTTTCCAATTGCAAGGGAGATTCTGATTCAAAAGACCTCCGAGGAGGTCGGAGACGAGAAAACCGCCAGAATTATCGTCGATGCGGCTCTTAAGAACCCCGAGGAACTGGCCGGTGGAGCTGGCGTTAAAGAGACCGTCAAGGAGATAATCACGAGCCTGGCCGGAGACGTCCCGATAGACCTCGGCAGGGCTGTGGACGATGTTTACGCCGGCAAGAATCCGGAGGAGATAGCCTACAGTCTGTTCAAGCAGGGCGTCGATGAGAAGCTCGCCAACGTCAGCGCGCCGGAGGACGTCAAGGGGACGCTGAAAGAGATTATGCTCGCAGTCGCGAAGAACTACCCGATGAGCGAGTCCCAGATTGAGGTCCTCGTCAAGGAGAAGACCGCAAAGCTCGTCGAGAAGTTCGTGAAGGAGATAAACCTCGGAGTCGAGCTCCACATCAACGCCACCCAGCTCGTTGATATAGCCTTCCAGTTCAGGGACGACCCGAGCAGGATAACCAGGGAAGACGTCAAGCAGATAGAGGGGGAGATTTACCCGTCCATCTACAGCCTCGCCAAGGACTACATCGGCATGCTCAAGAGCCCGGACAACAGGACGATGCTCATCCTGTTTACCCCCAAGGGAATTGAGGGCGTCAGCGACATTGAAAAGCAGAGCAGGGTTCAGTACGAGAACTCGCTGAAGGCCAAAGAGGTCGCCCTGAAGGAGTTCGGAGCGGTCTCGCCGAAAGTTGAGGTGTACGTAACGGGAACGCCCATTCAGACATACGAGGCCATTAAATACGGCAAAGAAGACAACGACAAGACCACGAAGTTCAGCATAGCCGGGGCGCTTCTCGTGCTCCTTATCCTAATGGGCGCGGCTTTACTCGCAACGCTCCTGCCCTTCACCGGTGTCGCGACGGCAACGCTCACCGCGCTGGGAATCCTCTACCTGCTCGCGAAGGGCGACTACCTCGACGTCGGGAGCTGGGCCCAGATGCTGACCGTCACGACGGCACTTGGTCTCGGTATAGACTACTCGACCTACTACCTCCACCGCTTCAAGGAGTACCTGGCGGAGGGCTACGACCACAACAGGGCGGCGAGTGAGGCGCTGAAGAGGGCAAAGGACGCGGTTTTAGCGAGTGCATCAACCGACATCATAGCCTTCGCGAGCTTCATCCTGGCCTGGGAGTTCCCGATATTCAAGACCATTGGCATGATAGCACCCCTGGCGGTCATCGTGGTCCTCCTCGCCAGCCTGACGTTCATTCCGGCGATAACCGTCCTCATAGGCGACAAGCCGATATTCTGGTGGCCGAGGCACATAAAGCACCACATCGAGAGTGTGGACCTCCACGAGAGGAGCAGAATCGCGGAGTGGGCCGTCAGGCACGCCAAGGTAGTTGTCCTCATAGCGCTCCTCGTGGCGGTTCCCGCGGCCTACAACTTCGTCAACTTCAACGGAACCCATGACATAAAGCTCTTCATCCCCAAGGACAGCGAGACCTACAACTTCCTCCAGCTCAGCGAGAACACGGTCGGTGCCGGAGTTACATCCCCGACCTACATCGTAATCGACCTCGGGCACCCGGTCGGCGACGGCGACCTCAGGACCATCAACGACCTCGCGGACAGGATTTCGAAGGTCTCGGGTGCGAAGTACGTTTACACCCTTACCCGGCCCTACGGAAAGCCCGTGAACGCGAGTGTGGACGAACTGAAGAGCCTTGGCGGAAACCGCTACATCTCTGAAGACGGTACCAAAGTGCTTATCCAGGTCACCGGAGAGTACGGGGCCACCGACGACCGCTCCAAGGACATGGTGAGGACGATAAGGGAGGTAGTGAAGGACGAGGAGGAGTCGGGAGCGATAAAGTCGGGAATGGTCGGCGGAAGCACCGCACTGGCGCTCGACCTCAGCGACCTCATCAACGACGTCTTCTGGCACAGACTCTTCCCGGTGGCGCTCCTGCTCATGTTCCTCTCACTGATACCGACGCTCAAGGGACTGCCCGCGGTAATAACCACCATAGGTACCATAGGCACCGGCGTGCTCCTCAGCATAACCGTCTCCAGCTGGCTCTTTGAGCGGGTCTTTGGCCAGCAGGTCATGTGGTTCCTGCCGATGCTCGTCTTCATAGTGCTCCTGGGAGTCGGCATTGACTACAACAGCTTCTACCTCGTCAAGGCCAGGGACGAGTTCGAGCGCAGGAGCGCGAAGGATGCACTGGTGGTCGCCGCGGGAACGATGGACACGCTGGTCGTCGGGCTTGCAGCGGTGCTCGCCGCCACATACGGCTCGCTGATGACGGGTGCAACGTGGGGAATAAGGGAGATAGGCTTTGCACTGGCAGTCGGAGTGTTGCTGACTGCCACGGCGGCGGTCTATCTGATAGGTCCGGCCACGATGGCCCTCTTCGGCGAGAAGGCCTGGTGGCCACTGCACAAGGGCGGAAAGAAGGACGAGAGGAAGTGAAGCCCCAACCCCCTTCTTTTTTCTTTCCATTCGGCAGACTTTTAAACGCTAAGCCAGAGCTTTTATCATGAACATCGCCGAGATGCTCGCCCTCATAGCGGTCGGCTACGTCCTCAAGAGGCTGGTTAAATCGGAGAGGCCCTTTGACTACCTCCGAATTATTGTGAACGACTTTCTCCTTGCGCTTTTCATCTTTGGGAACGTTGCGAGTAAGGATTTGAACTATCTGCTGGGCATCAAAACAGTCTTTCTCTACGTTTTTATCATCGTGGGACTAAGTCTCTCGACCTCCTACCTTTACGGGCGCTTTAAGCTCAAAAACGACCCCTGGGCCGGCGCGCTGATGGTTCTCTCGGTCTACCCCAACACGGCAGCGCTTGGTTTTCCCATAGCGAGCCTCTTCCTCGACGATATAACACCCGCGATACTATACTCCACGACCAACTCGATGATAGTCATCCCAATCGTCACCTTCATAGCGGCCCACTACTCCAGCGGCGGCGCGAGCGTTAAGGACAGCTTCATCAAGGCCCTCAAGTTCCCGCCGACGGTGGCGAACCTCTTCGCCCTTGCACTCGTCATAGGCGGCGTTCATCTTCCTGCCCAAATCCTTGAGCCGGTAAAAACCGTCGGCTGGCTCAGCATACCCCTGCTCATCATCTACTTCGGCTCCCGGATAACGCTGAGGAGTTTCGACTGGCGCAAGCTCGCTGAAGTTGGGGCCTTCAGGATAGCGATTCCATTCACCTTTGTTTTCCTCACCCTCCGGTGGGCGAGACCCGAGGTCTTCTACTCGATCCTCGTCGAGGCCTCGATGCCGCCGGCGATAGCGGCCAACGCGATTCTGGCCCAGTACCGCCTGAAGGCCGAGGAAGCGATAAGCGTCACCTTCGTGCTGACCCTGCTCGTCATAGGGCTCTTCATGGTTCTCAGCGCGCTGACGGGCTGAGACCGATGCCCTTTTTAACCCTTCGACCTTTCTTTTAACGGTGGTCACGATGGAAAGGATGATTGAGATTCTCAGGGAAATTTTAGAGATACCGTCCCCGACGGGCTACACTAAGGAAGTTCTCGCACACATCGAGAAGAAACTGAACGAGGCAGGGATAAAGACCCGCTACACCAATAAGGGAGCTCTTTTAGCCTACAACCATCCGGAGCCGGAGCTCGTCATAGCGGCCCACGTTGACACCCTCGGCGCGATGGTTACGGGAATCCTGCCGAACGGGCACCTGAGCTTCACGAGGGTAGGCGGCCTCCACCTTCCGGCCTTCGAGGGCGAGTACTGCACGATAATCACCCGCTCGGGGAAGAAGTACCGTGGAACGCTTCTCCTCAAGAACCCCAGCGTCCACGTCAACAAGGAGGCCGGAAAGAAGGAGCGCAAGGAGGAGAACATGTACATCCGCCTGGACGAGCTCGTCGAGAAGAAGGAAGATACAGAGAAGCTCGGCATAAGGCCCGGCGACTTCATAGCCTTCGATCCGAAGTTCGAGTACGTCAACGGCTTCGTTAAAGCTCACTTCCTCGACGACAAGGCGAGCGTCGCAGTGATGATCGACCTGATGCTTGATTTAGGTGCCAAGACCCTCGAAAAGCTCCCTGTGGCGTTCTTCTTCTCGCCCTACGAGGAGGTCGGGCACGGCGGTTCGGCAGGCTATCCAGGGAGCATAAAGGAGCTCCTCGTCGTTGACATGGGCGTCGTTGGAGAGGGCGTCGCGGGGAAGGAAACCGCGGTATCGATAGCGGCCAAGGACTCGAGCGGTCCGTACGACTACGAGATGACGACGAAACTCATCGAGCTGGCCGAGAAGCATGAGATTCCCCACGTCGTTGACGTATTCCCCTACTACGGCTCTGACGGTTCCGCCGCCCTCAGAGCCGGCTGGGACGTTAAGGTCGCCCTCATCGGCCAGGGAGTGCACGCGAGCCACGGCATGGAGAGAACGCACGTCAAGGGCATGCTCGCGACGAAGGACCTCATCAGGGTCTACATTGAGGAGAAGTGGAGGGTCTGATGCTTTCCCCATATTTTTAAACTCAGGGAAATGGGAAAGCCAACGGCTTCATCTTTTCCATCTCATCAGGATCATCAGTACCAGTATCAAAAGGCCCGCCAGGCCAATTGCATGTATGAGCGAGGTGTTGGTGGCCGTTTGGTGTCCTTCCGGCCCGCCGGTTGGTTCCTGGGTAGATGGCGTTGGAACCGATGCCGGGGAGGGAATCGAAGATACTCCTCCAAATGCCCTCAGCTCCAGGTACAGGTTCCTCGGCTCGCACTTCTCGATGTAAAACGGCCCGTTGCTTATGAAGGCGTGGCCCCTTTCCCCAATCCACGCCACCGCCCGCTCGTAGCCCTCCGTCGGGTCGTCCACGTCCCCTGCTATTGCACTAGGAACTTCTTTCCTCCCCTCCAGAAGCTCGAGTACCCTCTTCAGATCCATCGCGTGCTCCCTCTCCAGGAGGTTGAGGCACAGGGGCCCTCTGCTGAACGAGTAATCCCTGACTATCCCGTACTCGCCCGGCCTGGCAACAAGCTCTCCCATGGCGTGGTACAGTTCCCAGGGGAACGTGGGGTAGTGGAGGTAGTGCCTGGCCGTTACGTCATCGGCAAAGGGGTGGGCGTAGGTACCGTAGACCACGTAACCGTTGCCGGTGAACTCGAAGCTCAGGACATCTGAGAGCGATTCGGCCGTGTCTTCCAGGTTCTCGTCGTAGTAGGGGTCGTCCGGACCGTCCCTGTAGGCCCAGGTGTAGAGGAACGCCAGGTAGTACTTGAAATCCGCACCTCTAAGCTCCACACCGTCGTGCCACATCACCGGGCGGCAGGTAAAGGTCACCCTGACGACGGCCGTCTCCCCGGCGTGGGGACTCACCCAGCCCAGGGTCTGGTTGTAGACGACGGCATCTTCCGGAACCGTGAAGTTGCCCCTCTCGACCGTCCAGTTGCACCCGTAGGGTTCATAGAGTCCGCCACTTCCAACACGGCCGCCGGGGGCATGGACGAAGCCCCAGAGGCTGACCGGGACGATGGGGCTGTCAAAACCATCGACGGGATTGAAGGCGCCGCAGAGTCCGCAGGTGGGGACGAAGTACGCCACCCTGAGCACTCCGTCCGGGGTACTCGCCCCCAGCAGGCTCCAGCGGTTGAGGATTCCGGTGGTCGAATCGGGGGCTACGCCCCTAACCCGCTCCCTGTTCACGGGCGAGAGTTCCCACTCCTCGACGAGGAAAACCCTGGCGCTTTCCATTATTCCGATGCCAACCGCCAGCTTCTGCAGGTCCCAGTACTGGCCGGCGCTGGTTATCGCGTAGCTCTCGCCGTTCACCTCGGCGCTGAGGTTATAGAGAAGCCTTGTCAGCTCCTCCTCCGTCCAGTTGAGCATCTCCCCTAGCTCCGAGGCCCTGCCGTAGTACTCGGCACCGATTGCCTCCAGCCCCCTGTCAGGGTTGCCGTTGCCGACTTCCCTGAGGAAATCCAGGACCGTGACGGTGTTCCTGTGCTCCGGCCCAACTCTTCCGGGAAGGTAACTGTACCATGCCGAGTAGAACCAGGCGGCGTAGTCGTCCATCCAGAGGCCGGAGCTTTTATCGGCGAACCAGCGGCCGGTGTAAACGTTCCACTCGTAGTCGCTCGGAGGCTCGTTGAATATGACCTTGCTGGCCTTTTGCCTGTCGAGGTAAACCATCTCCACGGCGAAGCCGGCTTTTCTGAGCTGTTCGGCGATGTATACGCCCAGTTTTGCCCTCTCGTCCTCGGTGCGGACGGCGAGCTTGACGGTTACCGGCCGGCCATCGAAGTGCCAGGTGCCGTTTACCTTTTCCAGCCTGTGGCCGTACCTGGCGATCTCCCCCGCGGCTTCCTTCATCGCAGTCTCAATCACCTGGAGGGCGAGTTCCTCGTTCCCCCCGGCCGTGAAGTTCATGGCGGCGTAGACGGGCTCGATGTACCCGCTGGCCGGGTGGCTGGGCCTCACACAGCCGAACATCGGTGCAGCATTGCCTCCGTAAATCTCCCCGGCGACGTGCTCCCTGCTCACGAGGTAGTTCATCGCAAACCTGACTTCCCGGATGGCGAAGGGATTAAGGTAGGTCTCGTCCCCCCGGGTGACGATTGGGGCCTCCTTGTCGGGGTCGTGATAGGTGTTGAAGGTCAGGTCCACGTACGAGACGACGGTCTTGTAAAGCTCGAGGTTTTCGAGGAGGTCCTTACTCAGACCGAGGTAATCCCCGGCCGGAAGGGAGAAGAGTCCGACGTCGTATTCACCGCTGGCCACCTGTTGAAGGGCAGTCTCGCGGGTCTGAATCCCCTGGAATTCGATTACCTCCACGGGGACCCACTCCCCGGCCTCCGCTAACGGTGCCAGAAGAACGAGGACGAGCAGGGAAAGGACGATTGTTGACCGCATAATCTACCACCGCAACGTTACCATGTGATGTAAAGCCGACAGAACAATGTATCCTCTGGAACTATATAAATCTTACCACTTCAAGGAAAAAAGAAAAAGGGAACTCACTCAACCTTAGCACCGCAGACGGGGCAGAACTTCGCCCCTTCCGGAACTATGTGTCCGTTGGGACAGCGCTTTATCTCATGGCCGCAGTAGGGGCAGAACCTCGCCCCCGGAGGGATGGGCTTACCGCAATAAGGACATATCTCCTGTTGCTGCGCCGCAGGAGCAGCTGGCTGGGCCGGTTGCTGGTAGCCCGCCGGGGGAACGCCCCCACCGGCGTAGGGCTGAGCCGGCTGAGCTGGTTGGGCGGGCTGCTGGAGGAGCTGGGGCATTATAACCATACCTGTGCCCATCGCAGCCCCCTCGCTCTTTCCAAGCTCGGCTGCAACCTGCTTCGCCGTGTCCATCTGCATGACGGCCTGAGCGTTGCCGGTCTGCATTATCCAGAAGAGCCTCTGGCGCCACTCGTCGGTGGTGTTGACGCCCTCAATCTTGACATCGACCAGCTCGAGACCGAGCCTGCGGAAATCCTCGATGAGCTTGACCTTGACCTGCGTGCTGACCATGTCGAGGTTCTGGAAGAGGTCGACTATCGAGTAAGCGCTGAGGTGTTTCATCATGCCCTCGTTGAAGTATGCCCTGATGAACTTGGTGACGTCGCTCGTGTCGTAGAGGCTCTGGCCGCCGACAACCTCGGTGATGAAGAGAACCGGGTCCGCGACCTTGAACCAGTAAACCCCGTAGTACTTGACCGGTGCCAGCTCCCTCGTCTGCGTCTCCCCACCGTAGCGTCCCTGGAACTGCTTCATGCTGACGAAGATTACGGTGGCTTTAAATGGACTGTTTGAACCGCCAACGAGCTTGTAGAGGAGCGGTAAGTTCTGCGTAGTCAGCGTGTGCCGTCCGGGCCCGAGAACGTCGTAGATTTTGCCGTCGCGCATAAACACAGCGACTTCGTACTCGTGGACTATCAGCTGGGCACCCCACTTTATGACCTCGTTGGGGTAGCGCCAGATTATTTCGTCTTCTCCGGGGTTAACCCACTCGATTACCTGAACCATCTCACTCACCCGCCGCAAAGCTCATCCTCTTGCCGAGGACTTCCTCAAAGTTTATCAGCTTGTCATCAAGGTTCAGAACCGCCATGCCGAGGGCCTGTGGGTCCGCTATCTGGCCGTTCAGGGCCTTGACCTCGTTGAGTATCTCCTCCGCCAGCTCTATCATCCTGGCGTCGTACTCTAGGAGCCTGTTTAGCTCCTCCTCCTTGAACTTCACCCTGTCGAAGTAGCCGCGGTAACCGGCTTCCGCGTGCCTTACCCTGCTCTCAAGGGCCATGAGCTTCTTCCTCATCGTGTCCAGCGCCATCAGCTGAGCGCAGTTCACCATGGCGCACCTCTGGATTGCCCTCTCCATCTCGCGCCTGGCCTGGGCGAGTATGTCGGCAACCTTTCCGCGGACGAGCCTGTCGTCCTCCCTAATCATCTCCTTCTTCTTGTAGCCGTGGAAGCCGGGTATCACAAGCTCAAGCTTCTCAACTATCGAAGTTTCCTTCCCCATAAGCAACACCTCACATAGGCTTGAAATACAGGTTGCCCTTGTTGAGCCTCATAACCTCGCTGACCTTTCTCTTCTTAACGGCGCCTTTCCGGAATATGCCGAAGGCCCCGGCACCTCCGGGGATGAGCCCGCCTATGAGCCCCCAGGCGCTTCCGTATGCACCTGCCGCGGCTATTCCGATTATCAAGCCGGCCGCCAGAACACCGACACCCAGGAAGGTGGCCTTCTTTCTGGCACCGCTCATGAGCGGGTACTCCGCCTGGACAACCCTTCCATCGGTTCCATCAACGTATCCCGCGAAGCTCTGCCCCCCGTATTCGTAGTGAACCTCCCAGAGGGGGTAGTGCACCAGCCCCTGGTACTTCACCTCTATCTCAACGCCGCCGAGGGACTTGTCCTCCTGGCTCGCCTCGCTTCTGAGGGCGCTCTCCATGATGCTCCTTGCCATTGCTTCGGCTTCCTCCTTGGACATTTTGGGCTCGTAGTATTTGCCCTTTCCGACAACTGCCTCATCGAAGAAGCGCTTGCCCCTTATCGGGAACGGGTAATCCTTGAGCATCCCCTGGAAGGGTGAGCCTGCAGGGATTCCGACGAAGCGAACCTCCTCTATCGTTGACCAGCGTGTGCTCCTACCGTGGAGATAGAAGAAGTAAACCGGCACCCAGTAGAGCTCCTTTTTCGCTATCTTCGCCCCGGTTATGTCCGCCGGAGCGCCATACTGCCTGGAGAGAAACTTGAGCAGAACCCCCCCGGCGTCCTTCCTCATCGGCGGGAAGAAGAAGTGTTCGCCTACTTCCTCCCTCGTTTCGAGCTTGAAGGTCGTTCCGCAGTAGGGGCACGTTGCCACGCTCACGGTGTCTGGAACCTTAAACTTGGCCGAGCAGGTTGGACATTGAACCTCCATGGCGATCACCTCTTAAACGCCCCCGTGAAGTGCCCCATGATGCCGGTGCTCCTCTCGGTTCTCTGTCCCTCCAGAACCAGCGACCCGAAGTAGCCGCTGGTGCCAGCTCCAAGTATCAGAGAGAGCACCGAAACCAGAGCTGAGCCGTTTGCACCGCCGTAGGCGGCTCCAGCAGCGCCTATGATGACTCCGAGGACGACGCCGGCCATGTACTGGGCGCGCCTCCAGATGGGCATGGGCTCTGTGGCGGCAACGTCCCTTCCGTCCCAGCCGGCGAAGACGGCATGGAATATCGAGTTCTCATGCTTGTAATAGACGGTCCACATCGGCAGGAGAATCAGAGAAACGTTCTGAGGCTCATCGGCGGTTATATCAAAGCGCTCTATTCTGTCTGCCTTGGCGGAGTAGCGGTCCCTTATGACGTCTATCGCATCCTCGCGCATTATCATCTTCGCTTGAGTCTCGTCTATTTCAGTATTGAGTATCTCCAGCTTTATCTTTCCCCACTGATCCTCGTCCAGCTCAAGGAGCTTTTTCCCCTCGGGCTTTGCCCTCGAGTAGTGGACGATAATGTCATCAACGCCGAAGCTCTTGACCTGCCTCCTTGCTGAGCCGATGAGGCTCAAAACCTCGTCAACGTAGTCGTGGTAGTGTCTCTCGACGGTGTGGCAGTGGGTTTCGCCCTCCGAGTCCGTGTGGCACTCCTCCTCGCGCACCATGTACTCGACGTCACCCTCAACGTGAACGTTGCCCACCCAGTACGGGGCGTAGTGACCTTCGATGTCAACTATCTCAATCTGCTCCTTCATGCGCTTGAGGTCGAAGTCCCTGCTGACGCGGTCCCAGAAGGCCTTGGCTATGGCGTTTTTATCAATGGTCGGGACGATGTAGATGTTCTCCGTCTTCAGGTTTCCGCTTACGTGGTTAGGAAAACCGCAGTATGGACAGATTGCGACTATGGTTTCCGGGGATACTTCGAGGGGCGCACCGCACCTCTCACATTTAAATCCAACGGCCTCCATGAATCACCACAGTGCACATAACTACCTTGGAGTATTTAAGAGTGCCGGAGATTTTTATGAACCGTGGTAATATTGGAGGGCCTACAGCATTTCTCTTACCAGTTCCACTAGCTCCCAGAGGCTTTCCACGTAGTAGTCGGCACCCTCGATTTTCCCGAAGCGAGTTACGTTAACCACCTTCATGCCGGCGCGCTTTCCTGCGAGCACATCGTGACGGCTGTCGCCAACCATCAGCGCTTCCTCCGGCTCCAGACCCAGGGTGTCAAGGGCTTTTTCAACGAGGTATGGGCTTGGCTTGACACCGTCCAGGTTTGAATAGTCCTTTCCGTAAACAACCTCGAAGTATCTCCTCAAATCGAAGAGGTTCAAAACGAACTCCGTGCACTCCTGGGAGGCGTTGCTCACTGCGGCGAGCTTCAGGCCCATCGCCTTCAGCTCTCCAAGAGCATCAACGTCTGAGAAGGGCCGTATCTTTCCCCGCTCGGCCATCCACCGGCGGTACTGGAGGTTCACACTGTCGACGATTCTCCAGAACTCCACGTGGTCTATGCCAAAGCTCTCAATGTAACTCCTCGGAAGCTCGCCGGTTACGGTCTTTCTGTATGTCTCGTAATCCAGCTCGATGCCTCGCTCTCGAAGGGCGGGCATAACCCACTTCTCGTACCATTCCCTGTGGTCGTAGCCCTCGTAGTAAACCAGGGTTTCATCAACGTCGAATATCAATCCTTTGAGCATGCCTCGGCCTCCTGGACTGGTCATCATCCTTCAGCCGGTTGATCCTTCGTCATCGGCGTAGAAAGTAGGAAAAGGGAGTTAAAAACCTTCAGAACAGCTCCTCAAGCTTGACGTCGATCTTGTCCGGGTTGAAGGGTAGGACGTGCCTGGTGGTCTTCGGAGAGTAGACCTCACCGCGCTTGACGAGCTCCATGACCTCTTCTTTGCTCGGGGCCTTCCTGATGAAGACGTAGTCGATCTCGCCCTTGCCCATGTCCTCCCTCGCGTCCTCCTTGAGGCCGTAGTAGATGAGCTCGATTTTACCCTCGACGCTCATCTCGTCGAGGACCTTGCTGACCTTCTTCTGCTCATCAAGCCCGCCCGGAACGGCGAAGACCTTCTCACCAACGATGGCGAAGGCAATCTCGCCTCTCTCGGCCTTCTCCTCGGCCTCTGGATCTTCTATGACCTCGAGCCCCTCGGCCTTGAGCCTCTCGAGAACTTCCTCAAGGTTCCCCTTGAAGGCCGGGTACCAGGTGTAGACCTTGACGTCGTCGCTGAAGTAGTCGAGGATGACTGACGGAGCCTTCTTGGCGCCGAGCTTCTGGAGGCCGGCCCAGCGGTGGTGACCGTCGACGATGAGGTACATGTCTTCACCGGGAACCTTGGCGAGGAGCATGGGCTTCCAGAAGAGGCCGGAACCGGTGACGCTCTCGATGAAGGCCTCGAGCTCCTTCTGGACGAGCTGCTCGTGGGGCTTCATCTTGTCGAGCTCGATAAAAACGTAGTCAACCTTAACGGTCGGGATGTCGTACTTCGGAACCTTTTCAACTCCCATTTTCACAACCTCCGTGAGATTGAATCCGCGGCCTAAAATCGGAGGCAGGGAATAAAAAGGCTTCCCTTTCATATGAATATGGACTTCCGGTTATCCTCCGGCAGGTTGAACCAAAAAGTGAGGATTTTGAGGGACAACGATTAAAACACCAAAAGACCTAAACAACTCAGATGAGAAACATAGCGGATTTGCCCCTCCACGGCGGCCACGTTCCGGCGTGGCTGGCCCGGAGAATGAGGAAGCTCACCCGGTTAGTGTTAATTCTGGCGGTCGAGGAGTACGGAACGAAGGGTCTCCTCGAGAGGCTCTCCGACCCGGTCTGGTTTCAGGCCTTCAACAACGTCATCGGGATGGACTGGGACTCCTCGGGCTCAACCACCGTGACGGCTGGCATGATAAAGGACGCCCTCTGGAGGGAGGAGCTGGGGGTTAAAGCTGCCGGGGGCAAGGGAAAGAAGAGCCGGGCAACACCGGAGGAGCTGAAAACCATAGCAGAACTCTACGAACTCGACCCCGAGCCCTACGTAAGAACTTCACGGCTGGTCGCCAAGGTTGACACGGTTGCGCTCCAGACCGGCTACCAGCTCTACCACCACGTCTTCTTCCTCGATGAGGAGGGCCACTGGGCGGTGATACAGCAGGGTATGAACGAGAGGGAGAGGATGGCGAGGCGCTTCCACTGGTTCGACGCCGAGACCTTCACCCTCGACCCCCACAAGGCCATCTCCGGGCTCAGGAGGGAGTTCGCCCTCAACACTGTCTCGAAGGAGTCGAGGGAGTATCAGAAGACGCTCCTCGATGTGGTTCAAGAGAACCCGGTTAAGATAGAGCGCGAGCTGGAGAGCCTGAAAGCTATAGCCAAGGGCTACCGTCCGCTCGTTTACTACAAGCCCCGCGACCTCGATGAGGTTTCCATCCTGAGGCGCTACGAGAGCCTCGGAAGGTTTGAGCTGAACAAGAGGGCTCTGGAGTTTGCCCGGGAGCTGAGCGTGAATAACTACGAGGAGTTCCTCCTTCTGAAGGGCCTCGGGCCGAGCACGCTTAGGGCCCTGTCGCTCGTTCTGGAGCTCGTCTACGACGTCCACCCGAGCTGGAAGGATCCAGTAACTCACCCGCCCGACCCCTTCAAGTTCACATACGCCGTCGGAGGCAAGGACCGCGTTCCCTTCCCGATAGACAAGCCCGCCTACGATGAACTCATCTCCTTCCTCGAGGAGCTCGTCTCAAGGCATCCAGAGGAGAAAGCCCTCGTGAGGAACGTGACGAAGATAACCAAAAACTGGAAGTTCCCGGAGGGGGAGAAGAGGGCGACGTAAGGAACGTTTTGGAATCTCAGTCATATTGGACTTGGCATTGGGCATTGTTAGACGGATTAAATTTGGCTGTTGCATTGTTATTGTAAGTTACTGAAATAGTGTCAACCGTTATGATTTTAGGGGATTATACATTATCAAAATTCTTATGATAGTTACTCAGAATGAAAGGTTTCTAGGCATCTACATTGAAAAATTGCCAAATCAAGACAGAGCAGAAGTTACAAAGTCACCATCAAGAAAAAAGTTAAGAAAAAAGCTTTTTGAAAGTTCGCCGAAAAAACATAAGGGGGTACCGCATGAAGGCTTGCCGCCGTTCTCATGCGTTGTATGAGGACACTTGGGGTATCAAAGCGTGTAAAATGAAGAGCGGATTTACCCACCATGGATTCTGGGGCTTAGTGTAGGACAGAGGGGCATGTAATACGGAGATTCGGAGGACAAAATTCTGTCAACATTAGTGTTTGAGAAGACACAACCATTAATGTTCTTTTGGGAAGATTAGTACGGGCTAATGGTATAGAGTTATGAAATTTGTTTGGGAATGGATACTAGACTATACTTTGGAATGTGTTATTATGAAAATGTGTCTAGAAACATCATAATGTTATAGAAACGCAATACTTATATATGCTCGGAAGAATACAAATGAGGAGTACCGATCCCACTGGATAGGGGGTGGAAGAATGTCCCTTGCAGAGGCAGTTGTGGGTTCTTTTATCGGAGTTGGATTAGGTTTTCTTTTTGGAATTGTCGTGTTGGTATATGGTGCAGCAAAGAAGCAACTTGGTAGGGGTCTCGTGGGCTTCCTACTGAGTATTGTTGGTGGTTTGTTTTTGGGCATGGCACATGTTGTTCTGGCCATTTTTGGACCAATAGTGATTACAGCAATGCTGATTCGGTGGATTGCCGGAAAATCTGAAGGATCAGAACCTGGGAGTTCCGAAACTGGAACAGAGGGCAAAAGGAAGTCCAAGTATCTCAAGTATATAGCCGGCGCTGTTGGGGTGTTGATAATATTAATGCTATTAGTTGGTAGCGGTGCGAATAGTAATTCTGGTGCTAAGTACCACTACACATGCCCTGCAGATAAGTACCTGCTTGCCAACGAGGACTTCGATGAAAGTGGCTGGAAGGTCAGGGATGTAAGTGAAAGTGACGTAGACGTGTATCTTTCCAAGTATGGAGAACTGAACAACTATGAGTGTAGGGCTACAGGAAGGGTCTTTGATTTGAGTATTAGTTTTGCACCAGCCACATACAACTATGGTATTTATGTATTTAACAACGAAGAACAAGCACAAATGGAGTTTAATAACCTGAAACAGATGTATCTCAAAGAGGGTTCAATAGATACCTGCTCACTAGGTGATAATTGCTTTAGTTATACGCTAATGTCTGGTGGATGGATATGGATACAAGAAAACAACGTAATTGTGGGTATATTTGGAGCAGGCCTTGGATCTGATGAGTCCAGTACCTTGGACTTTGGTAAGAGAGTTTTGGACAAGATGCACAGAATAGGGTGATATTTTGATTTCGTTCTCTTTCAATATTTAACGCCAAGTGGGGGATTATAATGCCGGAAATGGCATGGGCAATAGTAGGATTTTTGGTTGTCTTATTATTTATATTGTGGCTCAGGCTAGGAAAAATATCAAGACAGTACTATGAATTGAAGGCCCAGATGGAGAGTAGAGCACAAGAACTTTTTGAAAAGTGAAGGAGTGAAGAATTGGAAACTCAAAAACGGGTTCTGGAAGAGGCAATTAGGAAAAATATGAGGCAGAGTTCCAAAGATGGAGACAAGAAGAGGAAAAGAAAATCAGGCAAGATGCCGTAAGTAAGAGTAGGGCTGTGATAATGGGGCAAGTTGCCGAACACTTTATTCCGTACCTTCCAGGTTTCCGATATAATCCCAAAGACGCCAAGTTTCTTGGAAAACCTATAGATTTTATTGTATTCGATGGTATGAGTGAGGGAAATCTCAGGAAAATCGTCTTTATTGAGGTGAAAACAGGAAGATATAGCAAGTTATCACAAACAGAAAAACAGGTTAAAAAAATTGTAGAACAAAAAGAGATCTATTGGGAGGAAGTGCGTTATATACCTGATGATGAGGTGAATATAGGAAACTTAAATGATTAATGGATTTGAAGTATATACCAGCAAAAAATGATAAATGAAGGTTTTCGAGAAAGTTATATTGGCAAAAGGGCAGGTGGTTATTATGGTTGACCCAGTGAGCATTTTTCAGAGTATTGGAGCAATAGCAGGTGTCGTCTCTTTAGGATTGCATTGGAAAAAACTGAAAAAAGAAGAACCAAACATTGAGGTTCATGTAGTCAGAGGTTCATTCAAGGTAGAAGAAAAGACTGAACATGGAAAATACAATATCTCCGTTGAAATGGACGTTCTATTCAGGAATATGGGGAATGCACGTGGATCTGTTACTGACTTGATTGCGATGATAAGGTACTCTACGCAGGCATTTAAGTTGTACCCGTGGATCTAGGGACAATAAAAAGGCCTGTGATGAGTTCTCGCCCTGAGAATTATTCAGAAATATTTCCCATTGAGATATCTCCATATGGTGCAAAGAAGGTTCATCTCCTGGTGAAATTTGAGGGGGTATATTTAGACTTCTTAGATAGATGCTGGGTTTCCATAAATCCATTAAACCCTAAGAAGTGGGAGTGGCAGGATTTGCCTATTGTAGTTAACTTAGCAATAGATACAACAAATAAGAGACTTGATGAGAACACTGTGTGCATATTTAGAGAAGATTTGGAAGAAAGTAATGAAATAGTAGGCACATATGGACTTCTTGGGGAATTTGAGGCTATCCAAAAGTTCTCGCCTAAAATTGACTTCGAAAAGCTATTGGAGGGGAAATAATGAGTCAGCTGGGAGTAAAACGAAAGATGAGTAGTAGCAAAAGCAAAAATGGAGTTAAGTACCCTGTTTTGAGACTGCCCAGAGAATATGAGTGGCTAGTTGGAATGGAAGTCGAAATTGAATTTAGAGTTGTCGATGGTCGAAAAGCACTTGTGCTTTATGTGGATGACAATACCCAAGTTGTACAACAGGTTGTACAACTCAATAATGACTCGAATGATATTGAAAGGAGGATACGAGAGCTTGAGGATAGGATAATGTCGTTGGAGGCTATTCTGAAAAAAGGGGACCGTTTTGAGTGGTTTCGGCTGTTGTGGTGGGCCCGCGGGGATTCGAACCCCGGACCTCCACCTTGTAAGGGTGGCGTCATAACCATCTAGACCACGGGCCCGCCCGAAATAGGAGAAGGAGGGAGGGTTATAAAATTTTCTACTTCTCGACGCCCCTGCGAACCTTCACAGCCAGTCCGCTCTGGAAGACCTTCAGTTCCTCACCGCTCAGGAGCGTCTGTCCGGTGGCCAAAAGCTCGTCCCTCTCGTTCACGATCAGAACCTCGTCGTAAGGCCGTATAGCCGGGTCGGCATCGACCACGAACTTGGCGAAGACGTTCTTGCCCTTCCTCGCGAAGGGCTCCGCGTCCTCATTGACCACAACGCGCATCCTTGGGAACGGCAGAACCTCGTGGAGCCTCTTTGCACCTTCAATGCCGAGAGTCAGAAGGCCGTCCTCGGCCCTGAAGGTCGCGAGGTGTTTACCTTTGGCCTTTATCTGCCTCGGCATGCCGGTCTTTCTTGAAAGTTCGACGAAGGCATCCCTGAACGCTTCCCCGGCACCTTCACCGAACTGGTACTCCGCTATGGCCATGATGTAGCTCCTCGCCTCTCCCTTGGCGGGCTTGGTTATGGTGAAGTCCTCCTCTCCCTCGCTCTGGGCGAAGGGATAGCTGAGGCTGAGGTACTTTGGAATCTCTCCGAAGATTGGGTGGTTTACTCTCTCCGGGAACTTCTTGGCGACCCTTTCAGCCCTCTCCTTCGCGCGCTGGACGATCGGCCAGCTCATCGCTTCCTCGCTCACCTTGAAGAAGGCACTCGCCTTGGTCACCGGCTCGTTCCTCTCAAGGTAGTCCCTGTACTCCAGCAGTCTCTTGTAGGCGGCGAACATCTTGGGGTGGGAGCGGGCACGCTCATCGACGAGCTCCCAGAGGGTTCCCTCCTTTATCGCCTGCTTGACCCGGTTGAGCTCCTCGCGGATTACCCAGAGGTTGTGAAGAGCCAGGAGCCTCGTCCTCTCTTCCTTAGGCATCTCGCGGAGCTCCTGCGGAGTGTAGCGGGAGCACACCGGGCAGGAGCAGGGGAAGTATTCCAGCTCTTCAAGCCTCTTGGTGCCCTCGGGCGTCAGGTAGCGGTCGTCCTTCGCGTAGAGAGCATAGCTTGCCGAATCGAAGAGGTCGATTCCCATCGCGACCGCTAAAGCAAAAATCATCGGGTGACCTGCGCCGAAGAGGTGAACCGGTCTGTCGGGCCTTAAACCGAGCTTTGAGGCTATTACCACATCAACAAGGTCCTTGTAGCGGTAGCTCTCCATCAGGGGGACGACCGCCCCTACCGGGTGAATCTCGAAGTTCATCTTGCTAAGCTCCCTCGCGGCGTGAGTTCTCAGGTCCGGGTACGTTGAACCCTGAACGGCGGCGTTCATCGCGATGTTCTTGACCTCTTCGGCTTCCTTCGCCCTTTCGAGAGTTATCCTGAGGTCTTCCTCTGCTTTTTCCCTCGGAGCATCGGGCGGTGTCGGAATGTCGAGGAAGGTGCCGATGTCAACACCTATCCTCTCCTGGAACTCGATTATCTCCCTGTTCGTAACGTCCACGCCGCCGTAGCGCATGAGCTGGAAGGAGCCGGAGTCAACCTCGATAATGCCGTCGTAGTCGAGGAGCCTGTGGATGCCCACATCGAGGGCCTTCTCCCTGAGCTCGGGCGTCTTGTAGATGATGTACGAGTTGGTGATCACCATTCCAAAGCCCATCTCCTTGAGTTCCCTCGGCGTCACTATCAGCTGCTTCGGGTTGATGACCGGCATTATCGCCGGTGTCTCTATCGTTTTTCCGTTAACGGTCAGCTTTCCTATCCTTCCAGCGGCGTCTCTCGCCTTGACCTCGAACTTAAACTCGACCATCTCTCAACACCGCTAAGCCCTTCGGTGGGGGGTTTAAAAGCCTAAGCCAGAAACGTTATGAGAACGTAGGATATCGCACCCGCGAAAACCGGCGCTATTACCCAGCCCTTCACGATTCCCACGAGGAGTTTGAGGTTCACGTGCTCGCCCTTGTAAAGGCCCAGGCCGCTTATGGCCCCAACTATGGCCTGACCCGAGCTGACGGGCAGACCTATCAGGTTGGCCGAGCTGACGGCCAGAGATGCCCCGAACTGGCTCGAAAAGGCCGAGGTTGGCCCGAGAGGCGAGATGTCCCTCCCGACCGTCATCATCACGTCGTAACTGAAGGTCAGCGCTCCCAGGGTTAGGGTGAGCGCCAGGAGGAGCTTAAACGGACCGTCTATTCCGAGGCCTTCCATCAGCCCGGCGACGTTGGAGAGCTCGTTGGCGCCGAGGTTGAAGGCCGAAAATGCCGCCGCGGTGAAGACGAGCCACTTTTGGGTCAGCTCGAGGTTCCGCAGACACTTTATCCTTCTCAGCAGGGGCTTATAGAGCCTGTAGACAGCCACCGCGAAGAGAGCGGCGACGATCGGTGAGAGAACCCACGCCGATGCTATTCTGCCGACCGTTCCCCAGTCAACCGGCAGTCCGAGTGCGAGGGAAGCCCCGACGAGACCGCCTATTATTGACTGGGTCGTTGAGATTGGCCTTCCCCAGAGGCTCGCTACGGTTACGGCAGAGGCGGCGCTGAAGAGGACGAGCCCGACCTCGTCCGCGGACATGCCCTTGGCTAGCCCGGAGACCGTTCCGGAAACGCCAGAACCTCCAAGAAGAACGCCCAGAGTGGTGAATATCCCTATGAGCAGCACCGCCCTCTTGAAGCCCAGTACGCCTGAACCAACGGCCGTTCCAACGGCCTTTGCGCTGTCGTTTGCACCTATCGCCCACGCCATGAAGAGCGCCGTTATCATCGTCATCACTATAGTCTATTTGTTGCACCATAATCTATATAGTCTATGTAGTACGGAAGTGAGCACTTAAAAGGGTTTCGCCCGGTATCCCTCATACCTTCCCGAGGAGCACCGAGAGATAGCCGTAGACGTGGAGAGTGAGGTAAAAGGCCGCCCAGAACCAGACTATAACCGGGAACAGGAGGGCGTTTATCAGCCTTCCGCCCTCGAAGAGGGTCGGCAAAAGCATCGTGAAGGTCTCGAAGAACCACCAGAGGGCAAAGAGCTCGAACTGGCCTGTGAGCAGGAGAAGCGGGGGAACAATCACATCTAAAAGCGCCACAACGTCGGAGAGGAGCAGAAAGGTCAAATCCTTCGTGAAGCCTCCCCCGAGGTTTTTCAAATCTCCCAAAAACCAGCGCTTCCTCTGGCGCCAGAGGACGGCAAGGCTCTTGGGCATCTTCGTCCATACCCTCGCGCGGGGGGCGTAGACAACTTTTCCAAACTCCTTAACGGCCTTTGTGGTTGCGTAGTCCTCGACGATATCCTCGACGAAGCCGCCGATCCTCTCAAGGGCCTCCCTGCGGAAGGCCGCTATCGGGCCCGGGGCGAGGCTCAGGTCGTCCAGCTCCTTCGCCCTGCGGAACATGGCTATCCGAAGATGCTCCGCGTCCTGCGCCATCTCAAGGAAAGAGCCTCCGGAGACGCGAACCTGGCCGCCAACGCCGAGGACTTCATCCGAGTAGAAGCGCCTCACGAGCTCCTTAACCGCATCGGGTTCGAGACGGCTGTCTGCGTCGGTCGTCACTACAACCTCGCCGGAAGCCTTTGAGAGGCCGAAGTTCAAAGCCCTCGCCTTTCCACCGTGCTCCACCCTGTAAACCTTCAACCTGGCGTTTTTGAGGGATGAAGCGGCCCCAAAGGTCTCATCCTCGCTCCCGTCGTCGACAACTATGACCTCGAAGTCAGGGTAATCCTGGGCAAGGGCGGATTCTATGGCGTTAAGAACCCTCCTCCCCTCGTTGTATGCGGGGATTATTATGGAGACCCTGGGCTTCCATTCCCGAATTCTGTAATTCCTGAAAAGGCTAATTATGTAATTAAAGAAAAAGTAGCCATCCCAGAGGAAGATGACGACGAGACCGAGGAGGAGCGGGTTCATGGGGGTAAATCTGAGATGGAACTTTTTAATCATGTCGGCTTCAATCCATCTGCCAAAAGGACTAAATAGGATGTTTCCCAAAGTCCAATGGGAGAACCATGGGCATCGAGATTAAAGGAGACGAAATAGTAATCAACCGCGAGCTCAGTGAGCTTGACAGGTTTGTGCTCGACGTTATAGATGTAGTTGAGAAGCATGCCCGTTACGTCATAGTCAGCGGATACGTTACGATCCTTTTCGGCCGTTCCCGAGGTACCGAAGATGTGGACTTCGTTATTGAGTGCATCCCCAAGGAGAGATTCCTGCGTATGTGTGGAGAAGCCCAGAAAGCAGGCTTTGAGTTTCTGAATCCAGAGGACTGTGGAGGACTCTACGAAATGCTGGCCGAGAGGCTCGGGATAAGGATGGTCAGAAAAGGCGAGATAATCCCGAACGCTGAGATAAAGTTCCCCAAGGATGATTTCCACAGAGAGGCACTTGAAAACAGTATCCCCGTCCGGTTTAACGATCGCCTGATTTATATATCGCCGATAGAACTCCAGATAGCCTACAAGCTCTATCTTGGAACAGACAAGGATGTGGAAGATGCGTTTTTCCTCTATGAGCTTTTCAAGGAAAGGATAGATGGGAGGGCACTAAATGACTACGCGAAAAGGCTCGGCGTTGAGGTTCCGTTCTAATCGTGACATGGAAGAGAGGCTCGCCTTCATCAAGCTCTACGTCAAAAGGCTGAAGGAGAACCCGGACGAGGTCTTTAGGCAACAGGTAAAGCTCGTGAACTCATTCCTCGCCTCGGCAAGAGACTTTCCGCTGAGCAGGAAGGATTACCTGAGGATGAAGGGGGAACTAAGGGAAGGGAATTAAACAGAAGCCCTGCAGTCTTTTATCGTTCTAACCATTCCCCTATTCGGAGAGTTTTATCCCACGCAGCTTGGATTTCCCGATCCTGTACCTCACCACATATCTGCCGTGCTCGAACTCGTCTTCCTCGGCCTCCAAAACCTCCACGGGCTCAATTTCCAGGCCGAAGTCCATGGCCTCCCATTTGATGTCGTCGAAGTAGTCGTAGAGCCCGCACGTGGCGCAGAAGGAGCCGGAGAACTCGATGCTGATCTCGTCCCCCCGAACCTCCAGCACCCTAGCCGTGGCCTCGCTTCCGTGGAGTTTGTTGAACTCATCTATGGCTCTCTCCAGCGCCCCAATATAATCCCGCACGCTTATCACCAGAAAGGGCTTTCGGAATGATTACAGCGGATGTTTTAATCGGGGACGTGGCTTTTAATGCTCACGGCAGGGATACCATACGGTCGTGATACACGACCATACCGTGGTCGGTTATCTCGTACTGCCGGATTGCGTCGTCGAAACCACTACCTCTGAGCTTGGTTATCCGTATTCCCCTCGAGAGCCTGCCGCCCACTTCAAACACTTTAAGCTCGATAACCCCGTTCACAAGGTACTCCTCTATATCCGTCCTTTCCAGTTCGGAAGTGAGCAGAACTGTGGTTTTTAACCGTATCATGCTTTTAACGAAGCTCAGGAACGCCTTGCGGTAGTCCACCTCTTTCGTTGCGGTCATCTTGAGCATTGTGATGGGGTCTATGACTATTCTGGTATAACGTCTCTCCTGGAACTGGCGTTTGATGGCGTCCGCCATTTTCTCGATGTTCGCCGCGAACTCCTCAAAGAAGTCGCTTATCAGCACGTAGCGCTCTGCCGTGGGAGTTGCATCGATGAGGGTAAACCGCGGATCGCGGAGGTTGAAGCCCATACGGGTCATATCCACCTTCAGGTTCTCGGCGGGCTCCTCCAGGGTAACGTAGAGGACGTTTTCACCATTGGCAACGCCCGCCATTGCAAAGTGCATGGCTAGGGTGGTTTTACCGGTTCCGGGGGCCCCTTTGACAAGATAGACCCTGCCGGGTATAAGCCCCCCTGAAGCATGGAGTCCAGTCCAGGGATTCCCGTTGAGATTTTTGATATGTCCATGGTTTACCCCAAACGTTGTTATCCTCCCCAGATATAAGAACTTTTCGAGGCATGGTCCCATGAAGAACGAAGTTCAGCGGACATTTTTTAGTGGAAAATAAAAAAGATGTTAGAGACCCAGGGTCTTAATCACAAAAGCCGCCAGATCCGTCAGCTCCCTCGCCCTCGTTTCGGGTGATGCACCCATGTGGCCGCTCTTCGTCTCGACGCGGAGGTAAACGGGCGCACCTATCTCCCTCAGCTTCATGAAGAACTTGAGGGCGTGTGCGGGATGCACGCGGTCGTCGTGGAGGCCCGTGTAGATGAGCGTCGGGGGATAGCTCTTCTCGGGGTCAACGTTGTGGTAAGGGCTGTACTTCAGCAGAAACTCCCTGTCCTTCGGGTCGTCGGGGTTTCCGTACTCAGGGATCCAAACGCTGCCGATGTAGAGCTTGTGGAAGCGCATCATGTCTATGACAGGATAGCCTATCAGCGCCGCGTCCATAACGTCCGGCCGCTGGGTGAGTGTGGCAGAAACCAAAAGCCCGCCGTTGCTCCTGCCCCAGGCGGCAACCCTGTAGCCCTCGGCCTTGAGCTTGCCGAGAACGGCTATGAAGTCGTCGAAGACGTTCCCCTTGTTCTCCCTCATTCCGGCGCGATGCCACTCCTCGCCGTACTCAGAACCCCCGCGCAGATTGGCCATCACGAAGGTCCCGCCGCGCTTTATGAACGGAATCACCTGCGGGAAGAAGCGGGGCGTCAGTGAAATGTTGAAGCCACCGTAGCCGAAGACCCAGGCCTTCTTTTCGTCCCTCTCGCCTTTGACCATGAAGTAATGAACCTTCGTGCCGTCCTTTGAGGCGGCGAAGTCTTCACTTATCGTGAACTCACCCCCGACTTCATTTCCGTCGAGGAGGTTAAGCCCGCCGTCGAACTCGTAGAGCCTGTACGGAACCGTGAAGCTCTCGTACCTTATGAGCACTTTCTTTCCATCGGCGTCCGTCGGGTAGGCGCTTCCCAGACGGTCAAAGGTTATCTCCTCAAGCTTTTCACCGTCCAGGGAGTAGACCTCAAGGCGGTAGCTCGCGTGGACGAGCCTGCCGGCGAGGATTTTGCCGTCAGCGATAACTGCCCATTCAAGGGGGAACTCATCCTCTGGAATGACCTCAGTGACGTTCTCGCCCTCTACTGCAATCACCTTTCCACGGCCGGTTCCTTCCCTGGTGAGAACGTAGAGCCTGCCGTTGATGATGTCTATGGGCTCGACCGGCACTTCGGCGGAGTAGACTTTCTGCCATCTTTCTGGCTCTTCAATGGGGCCGATGTAGATATCCGCCCTGTTCCAGCCGAAGGTCACCGTAACCATCGCCCACTTCCCGTCGGTGTTCTTCCTCAGCCCGATGAAGTAGCCGGAGCCGAGGCCCTCGCCGAAGACCATCCTTTCCCCGTTCGCATCCTTCCGGAAGAGCCTCACCGCCGGAGCCTTAACGCCGTCGGGTGTTTCACCGTGCCGGTAGAAGCGGGAGAAGTAGTATCCGTCCTCAAGGAATGTAACGTTCCAGACAGAAGGCTTCATCTCATCGATGAGTTCTCCGGTTTCAAGGTCTATGATTCTCGTTATCCCCTCGTCGGCGCCTCCGATGGAGAAGCTGTAGGCTAGGAACCTTCCCTTTCCGTCGGCTGTGAAGCCCTGTAGCAGAACCTCGTCGTTGAGCTCCTCCTCAAGCCTCTTTGAATCAACTATGGCCTCCCCATCGAGCCATCTGATGAGCTGTCTCTCCCTCTCCTTGTACAGTGCTATGATGCCCTTCTCGGTGAGCTTCGCACCGTAGAGCGTCGGCATCGAGTAGTACTCCCAGACCTCCGGAAACAGTTCGTCGCTCAGCTCTCCAATGAACTCCCTAAAGCGCTTGTTCTCCTCATCGACCACCTTTAAAACGCGCTCATCTTCGAGGTTTTCCATCCAGATGTACGGGTCTCCCATGAGAATCACCATTAAGATGGTGGCCTTAGCGCTAATAAGGATATCGGTGAAGCCCGAAAAGCGGTGTGTCAGAACGACAGAAATGGGCGGGGGTAAGTTGTCCATTTTGCCGTTGTTACAGGATTTCATGGAAAAAAGTTATATTGAGCCGCGGTCTTTCTTGACTGTCGCATTGAGGTGTCAAAAATGGACGCGATATGGACGACAATAGCGATCTACATGGGAGCGATGCTAGCGATATCAGCGTACGCGCGGAAGTATATCAAAACCTCGGCCGACTTCCTGCTTGCCGGAAGGAGGCTGGGACTGGGACTCAGCGTAGGAACCCTTGCAGCCACTCACTATGGTGGTGGCTTTCATCCTGGGCGGAGCTAGCTGGGGAGCAACGTATGGGTTAGGTGGAATTTGGTACGGCTTCGCCTGCGGCCTGGGGCTTCTGGTTCTCGGTCTGACCCTTGCGAGGCCCATGCGCGCGCTGGCACTTTACACCGTGCCGGACGTTCTGGAGATGCGCTATAGGAGCAAGACCATCCGTTTACTCGCCGCCCTGCTGTCGCTCCTGGCGCTCGTCGGAATACTGGGAGCGCAGGTCTGGGCAGCCTCTGCGATCTTCGAGGCGATTGGACTGCCCAGCACGGCTGGGGCGGTGCTTGCGACGCTGGTCTTCATAGTCTACACTGCCTTTTCAGGACTGTGGGCGGTGGCGCTTACGGATTTCGTTCAGGTAATCATTGGAAGCGTTGGAATCTTCGTGGCCGTGGTTCTCGGCCTCATAAAGGTGGGGGGAATAAACGGTCTGAGGGGTGCACTGGAGGGCATCCAGGGCCTTCCCCAGCCGGCCTCAAGCTACTTCAGCCTCACCTCGCTGGGAGCATCTCTCCTGGCCCTGACGCTCCTGGCCACGGTGATGTACACCCTCATTGGCCAGGACTTTTATCAGAGGCTGTTCGCAGCGAAGGACGAGAAGACGGCAAGGAGAGGCGCGATATACGCCGGCGCTCTGCTCATGGCACTCTCGTTCCTGCCGGCGCTTGCGGGAATGCTCGCCATAGCCATCTCAGGCAACCCGGAGTCAATAATAAACTCACCGAAGACCGCCGTGCCCGCGCTGGTCATCACGGTCTTCGGGAGTGGTGTGGGAGCAATATTCGTGGCGGCCGTTCTGGCCGCGGTGATGAGCACCGCCGATTCCCTCCTATCCGCGGCAACATCCCACGTGGTGAGGGACCTCTACGCCAGCTTCATCAATCCCAACGCCGATGAAAAGAAGCTGCTGAACCTTTCGGTGATAACCACCGTCGCCATCGGCCTGCTGTCCCTGGCGGCGGCGCTCACCATCCAGGGAATCGTGGAGCTGCTGATATACTCTTACGATGTGTACACCTCGGGCGTCTTCATACCCCTCGTGCTCGGCATTTACTGGAGACGGGCCACGAAGGAGGGCGCTTTGGCGGGTATGGCAGCAGGTTCCCTGACCGCGGTGCTCGGAATAACCGGTGTCGTGTCCTTCCAGTACTGGGAGTACATCTACGTCAGCGGGGCGCTGGTGTCTGCCGTGGTTATGGTGCTCGTGAGCCTCGCCACCAGGGCAGAGCCGCTTGAAGAAGAGTTAGAAAAAGTCTTTTCGGTCAGGGGCTGACGGCCAGTCCCCAACCGTTTTCTTTTCTCAGTATTCCTATTGCGAGCACCTTGTTTCCAAATGGGAGCTCCATAACTTTGTACGCAAGCTCCTGGGCGGTAGTGAACTGTGGGAACTCTATCTCCGCGAAGCCAAGATTGTACGTCGCTGTGACGAAGGCCTTCCCTTCCCTCAGAGTTAGTTCTTTTACCCAGAACTCGTCCCTTCCAGCGAAGCCGAGCCACCCTCTGCCGTTTCTCCCCACGATGCCCGCTATCCTCGGCGTGCTGTAGGAGTCTCTCTCGTAGTCGAGGGCATCAAGAACGTGGATTAGGGCCTTTTTCGGGCTTTCCCATTCGAGGGCCTGGGCAATGAAGTCCGTCTGGAGGCCGTTCGTGACGACGGCGTATTCGCTGAGGAGCCTCATGACCGGGTAGCTGACGTAGGGGTTGTCGGTCTCCGTGAGGTTCTCGATGTAGACGGCGTTTTCCCTCACGATTGCCCTCCTCCTTGGGAAGGAGCGGGAGCAGAGGAGGTAGAAGGCGAAGGGCCTGCCGTTCATCAGTCCGACCCCGAGGGTTCTGCCCGTGTAGGTCATGTTACCACCTCCTCAAGCCGGTCTTCATCGAGGGCGAGCTTAATCTCGCGCGCTATCCTCTCGCCCATAAACATCGGCCTCTCCCAGTAGAGGGCCGGGTACCAGTGTCCGGCATTGCTACCGCCGTCTATGCGCGAGGCGAAGCCTATGCAGCGGAATTCACCATCGTAGGCGAAGTGGAGGGCGAAGGGACCTATGATGCCGGGAGGTTCAAGCTCCTCCATGGCCTCGACGAATGCCAAGCCGTAGCTGTACAGCTCGGGCAGGAGCGACTCCCTCAGCGCTACGGCCTTGTTTCCCGCTATGGTGTAGGGAAGGGTCCTGAAGGGCCGCCTCTTGTTTGCGTCCGCGATGACCAGGCGCTCATCAACGCCAAAGAGCTCCAGACGGTTTAAAATCGGCGAATAGAAGAAGTGGACGTAGAGGTAAACGCCGTCTGTGAAGCGTTCAATCCTGTAGGGTTCGCCCAGGCCTTTGATCTTCTCCTCCAGTTCATAACCGTAAGCCAAGAAGTGCCCACTTCCGCCCCTCGGTCCCTCAAGGCGGACAAAGTAAAGCTCGTCTGGCTTGGCCTCTTCGGGCTCGATGACTTCAACCGCCGGAATGCCGGCCTTTTCAAGGGCCCTATCCTGGAGCTCAAAGCTGGTTTCCCACTTGAGGAAACGCCTGTTGCCGAAGAACTTAGTCTCTGCTTTCTCGATGGCCTCTATGCCGAGGTATGCCACGAAAGAGCCGTGGGGTACGACGATGCCGTCATCACCGAGTACTTCCCTCATGTTTTCCGTTACGACGATTTCATCGACGAGCGGGATGGAGGAGTAGAAGGCCTTTCTATTCGGTTTGACGTAGAGCCTCGTTCTGAAGCCCTCTTTCTTTGCCCCCAGGAGTATCTGAAGGGAGGAATGGGAAGCTATGGTGGAGATTATCATTCTACCACCTCCAGGAGCTCTTCCTGGCTCAAAAGCCTTCCACCTTTCATAACGCGCATCGTGTCGCCGCTGAGCTCGTCTATCACCAGGAGCTCCCCATTCAGCCTGCCAAACTCCAGCTTGAAGTCTATCAGCTCAAGCCCCTTTGCGGAGAAGAACCCCGCCAGGATTTCGGCGACCCGTTTTGTTACCTCCTTCATCTCCTCCAGCTCGCCTTCGCTCGCTATACCGAGCCGTAATATTGCTTCTTCGGTTATGAGAGGGTCGCCGAGCGAGTCGTCCTTGAGGGTGAACTCAACTATTCCCAGCTCTTGGAGGGACTCCACCCATCCGCTGTATCTCCTGAGGAAGCTTCCGTAAGCCTTGAGGCGGTATATAGTCTCCAGCGGAATCCTCTCTGCCTTCAGAAAGCGCGCCCTCCTCTCGTCAATCCGCTCGACGAAGTGGGTCTTTACGCCGTTTCTCTCAAGGAGGCGGAAGAAGAACTCCGTCTGCTTGAGAACTGCACTCCCCTTGCCAGGTCTCTCGCCTATCACCTCGTTGCCACCCGTGTCCTCTCTGCCGTCTTCGCCCAGCAGGGAGTCCTTGAAGTAAAAGACCAGATACGGGCCGTCCTCGTAGACGTCCTTCGTCTTGCCGGAATAGATGAGCCTCAAGCTCTCACCCCTTCCTCAGCATGTCGTTGATGAGCTTTATCGCGCAGAGGTCACCGCACATGGAGCAGGCCTCTGTTTTAGTCGGCCTTTCTTTCCTTATCTCGATGAACCTGTCCTTGTCCTGGCTCAGTTCGAACTGCTTCGCCCAATTCAGTCTTCCCCTTGCCAGGCTCATGAGGTAATCCTTCTTAAAATCGGCCTCGAAGCGCGTTAGATTGACTGCGTGAGCGGCTATCCTGGCAGCTATAACCCCCTCCCTCACGTGCTCGGGGGTTGGGAGGCCGAGGTGCTCCGCTGGGGTGACGTAGCAGAGGAAGTCAGCCCCGTTTAGAGCGGCTATTGCTCCGCCTATGGCCGCCGTGATGTGGTCGTAGCCTGGGAAGACGTCGGTAACTATCGGACCCAACACATAGAAAGGAGCGTTATCCGTGGCGATCTTGGCCAGCTTCACCTGGGCTGCTATCTGATCTATCGGAACGTGGCCGGGCCCTTCGCCCATGGTCTGACCCCCTGCCTCTCTGGCTCTCCTAACGAGCCTTCCGAGGGTGTAAAGCTCGGCTATCTGCAGTTCGTCGCCGGCATCGGGCAGTCCGCCGGGCCTCAGCCCGTCGCCGAGGCTTAGGACGACGTCATACTCCCCGGCGAGCTCAAGGAGGTAGTCGTAGTCTCTGTAGAACGGGTTCTCCTCGCCCCAGTGGAGTATCCACGCCGCGAGGAAGGTTCCTCCGCGCGAGACCATGCCGACGACGCGCTTAACGCGCTTCATTTTCTCGACGACTTCCTTGGTCACTCCAACGTGAATGGTAGTATAGTCAACGCCGTCCCTGAAGTGCTTCTCGACGGCTTTCCACATGTCGTCCTCGCCCATCTCGATGATGGCCTTTCCCTTAGCCAGCATCTCCTCTGCAGCCTGGTATATTGGAACGGTTCCGATGGGCACGTCAACGGCGTGCATGATGGCCTTCCTTATCGAATCGAGGTCGCCACCAGTTGAGAGGTCCATTATCGTGTCGGCACCGTATTTGACGGCAACCTTCGCCTTCTCTATCTCCGCTTTGACGTCAACGATGTCGCGGGATGTTCCAATGTTGGCGTTGACCTTAACACGGACGACGTCGCCGACCGCGACGGGCTTAACCCAGTCGTGGCGGACGTTGCGGAAGATGACGGTGTGGCCCTTGGCCACGCTTCTCCTGAGCTTTTCAGGCTCTATTCCCTCCCCCTCGGCGATGAACTTCATCTCCTCCGTGATTATCCCGCGTTTGGCCTCCTCAAGCTGGGTCATTCCCATCACCCGGTTTTAAAACCCGTTTATAACAAAGTTTTTAAATTCCAAAACTTAGTTTTGAGCGGGACTTAAAAGGTTTTGGGTGGTGGAGATGCTAAGGGAGATTGAGATAAGCAGGGCGATAATAGAGGCTTACACTGCCGAGCTTCTCGAAAGCCTGAGCCTCGATGTCGCCATAGTAGGTGCCGGCCCCTCCGGAATGGTTGCCGGCTACTACTTGGTCAAGAACGGTGCGAAAGTGGCAATCTTCGAGAAGAAGCTCTCAATCGGGGGCGGAATCTGGGGCGGTGCGATGGGGTTCAATAAAGTCGTCGTTCAGGAGGAGGCGAGAGAAATCCTCGACGAGTTCGGGATAGATTACAGGCCCTTTAAAAACGGCCTCTACGTCGCTGACGCAATCGAGACGGCAACGACGATAGCGAGCAGAGCCGTAAATGCCGGCGTGAGGTTCTTCAACATGATTGAGGTGGAGGATTTGGTTCTCAAGGACAACCGCGTCGCTGGGATCGTTATTAACTGGACGCCGGTCATGATGACGGGCCTTCACGTTGACCCGCTCACAGTTGAGGCCAGGTTCGTGGTTGACTCGACCGGCCACGGGGCGCAGGTGAGCCAACACCTTGTGAGGCGCGGCCTCCTCCAGGTTCCGGGCGAGGGTCCGATGTGGGCGGAGAAGGGTGAGGAGCTGACGGTGAAGCACACGAGGGAGGTCTTTCCTGGACTCTACGTCACCGGCATGGCGGCAAACGCGCTGGCAGGAGCGCCGAGGATGGGGCCGATATTCGGCGGAATGTTCCTGAGCGGGAGGAAAGCGGCCCTCGAAATCCTTGAGAAGCTGGGGTGATGGAATGGCCGTCCTGATTGTAGCGGGCCTCGACACGGGTGGCGGGGCCGGTTTAAAGGCCGACATCGAGACGGTCTCCGCTCTGGGCGAGCATCCGCTCCCGGTTCTGACGGCGGTGACCTACCAGAACCCCTCGGAGGTGGGGGGCTACCACACCCTTCCGCCCGAAGTCGTGAGGGAGGGGATACGGGCCGTTAAGGACGGCTTTGAGGTTAAAGCGGTCAAAATCGGGATGCTCGGGAGCGGTGAGGTTGCCCGGGTCGTGAGGGAAGAGACTGAAGGCCTAACCCGGGTTTTCGACCCCGTGATTGCCTCAAGCACCGGAAGAAAGCTCATTGACGACGTCAAAGTGCTCAAAGCTCTCATTCCCGGCTCGATAGTCACGCCAAACGTCCACGAGGCCGAAGCGCTGACCGGCATCGAAATCCGCTCGGCTGAAGATATGGGAAAAGCCGCAAAGGTTCTCGTGGAGAACCTTGGCGCCGAGGGCGCGGTCGTAACGGGGGGACACCTAAACTTTACCGACGTCCTCTACTGGAGAGGGAAGCTCTACGAGTTTCCGGGAGAAAAGGCCGAGGGCTTCACCCACGGAACCGGTTGTGCCTTCTCCTCCGCCCTGGCAACGTTTTTGGCCAAGGGGTTTGAGCTTCCGAAAGCCGTCGAGATGGCGAAGCGCTTCGTTGAAAACTCCATCAGGTTTTCGAAGGCGGAATCCAGGGCCGTAAACCCCCTCTGGGTGCTGGAGAGAAACTCTTATCGCTGGAGGGCCAGGGGAGAGCTTGAAAAAGCGGTTAAAGAGCTGGTGGCCTTTGGAGAGAGGCTCAACCCGCACGTTCCCGAGGTGGGAACGAACTTCGCCCTCGCGACGCCCTTTGGAGAAGTCTTTGCCGTCAAGGGCAGAATCGTCCGCTACGGGAAGACCGTAAAGCCCGTCGGCCCCGTTGAGCTCAACGCCAGCGACCACCTGAAGAGAGCCCTCCTCAAGATGCGCGACTTCTATCCAGAGCTTAAGGCGGTTCTGAACCTCCGCTACTCGGAGGAGCTGATAGAGAAGGCGGAGGAACTCGGCCTCGTCGTTTCGTTCTACGACAGACGGGAGGAGCCGGAGGATGTAAAGAGAGCCGAGAGGGGAACTATGGAATGGGGTATCGAGACCGCCGTGAAGAGGGCGGGAAGAAGGCCCGATTTGATCTACCACCTCGGCGACTGGGGCAAGGAGCCGATGACCCTAATCTTTGGAAGGGATGCGCGGGAGGTGGTGGAGAGGGTTAAGGCTATTCTTTCCCCCTCTCCTCGATGAAGACCCTCACGTGCTCCGGCGCCTTCTCCTTTATTTCCTCGGCCAGCTCCGGCCGCTCGAAATAGATTTTGAGGAGAACCTCACCCCTGCGCCACCGGTTTTCGATATTCTCGGCCATCTTTAGCGCGGCCTCGTGCAGTCCCGAGTTGATGAGTGCCACGGCGGCGGAGTGATACGCTTCATAGCTCCCTAGCTCCCTGGCCAGTTCCAGTCCGCTGTCGTAGAGTCCTCCCCAGGTAATCCTGTAAACCAGATGGGCCATTGCCTTCTCCCGGTATTCGTCTGGAAGACGGCGGTAAAATTCCTCCACCACATTGAATGGCACTTCGGAGCCTATCTCAAGGACCGCCGTGAGGAAGTGGTTTGGATTCCTGAGGGTCGAGATTACCTCCAGCGCGCCATCAACGTTGTCCCTGGTCAGAAGCATGGAGGTGAGCCGGGAGATTTCTTCCACCTCCCACGGGGCGTAAGCGGGAGGTAAGGCGTCGACGTCGAGGGGATAAGCGTCGAGCAGGAGGCGCAGTAGAGCTTTGGCCCTGCCGAGGGTTCGGGGGTAGTTTGAGTAGCCGAAGCGGAGGAGGGTTTCCATCATCGCCTCCATGTCCCTGACTGACATCGCGATGAATCTAACCGTGCCGTCGAGCCACTCATCAACCGGAACCTCATCGTACACCCACTGGTGCGGGCCGTACCATTCCAGCGAGAGGACGTGGATTCTCTCGCCGTCTGGGACGAGGTGGAGGTCTATGAAGGGGTCGTAAGATCCAAGGCCAAGCACGGGATGCTCGTCGAAAAACGGCTCGAGGTTTCCTCCTGTGAGGGCGCGGAGGTAGGGTGAATCATCAACGCGCCCCGTCCGGAGTTCGACCGGCTTGACGGGTCCCCTGATTCCAAGTATGGAGAAATTAAACGCCGCCAGCTCCTCAATGGCCCTGAGAATACCGCAGTCTGCCGAGAAGAGTGGGACTTCTCTGCTAATCAGGAGGTAATCCCTATCCTGCAAAATCGATGAGCGGTAATATTCAATGTCTCCACTCTCCAGGAGTTCCTTAAGATTATAAAGGAGTGTCCCCCTGTCAATCCCAAACTTCCAGTTTACTTTCATAGCCGACCACCTTGAGGAGAAGCCTGACCGGGGCTGTATTGCGCAGGAACCCCCGCTCCAGTCCTGGTGGGGAGTATCTCTCCCACAGCTCCCGCATATTCCACGGGAACGGTCCGAGGAGGAAGTCCTCTATTTCCCCCCGTACCTCGCTGGCCGGGATCTCCCTTCTGTCGCCGTCCCCAACCGCAACGAGAACACCGTCCTTGACCTCAAAGGCCGTCCCGTCTCCAGTACCGAACTCGTGAACGAGCCTTCCTCCTCTGACTCTGCCGGAGAGCTTTACACCTGTGATGTTGGCTATCTCCTGCGCGTCTCTGAACCTCCCGTCAATCCACGCGAGGAGGCAGAGCAGGCCCTCAACGAAGCCGAGGTAATCGGCCCGGCCCTTCACCACGACCCACCTACCGAGGGAGAACTCGACCTCCGCCTTCGGCCTGGCACATTCCCTGAGCCTATAATTCAATCCCGGTGAGAAGAGCTTTCCCACGAAGTCGCTCTCGTCCCTCGTCGCCTCGTCCACGAGGGCCTCCAGTGCGGCCTTCTTTATGCACTCTTCAAGATTGTCATCGATTAGAGACGCTCTAATTTCCACATCCATACGATTTGGGGTTGGAATGAACTTTTTAAAGATTGCGGTTACAGGGGAATCCCTGGCAGTGGGCCGTGGACGAGCCTCAGTAGCCCCACGAGCACCGGCTGGGGGAGGGGGGAAATAACCAGCGTGTGCCTGCCCGCGAAGGTTATAAAGTGGACCACGGGGCTCTGCGGCAGGGAAAGATGCATTTTTCTTGTTCCTCCGGGATAGAAAACGCTCCCCGCGACCATTCCCATGAGGTACACTCCAAACCATGGAAAAATCGGGAAGTAATCAGGGGCGAAGTAGTTCTCGGGCGTGATGCCCAGGGGAAGGAGCCAGAGGCCGTCGTGGAGGCCGTTCACCAGGAGATGGCCAAAGAGGAAAAAGAAGACCCAAAAGACGTTCTTCCTACCAAAGCGATAGAAAGGAACCGCCAGCAAGGTGGCCACGCCGAGGAAGTGGAGGATTCCAAAGTGAATCGTCATTTCGCCCGGGAGAAGGAAGGTGACGAGGGTTATGAGCATACCGAGGCCGAAGAGCTTGAGAAAGCGCCGGAAATACTTCCTGTACGGTCGGGGGTTTCTCTTTACCGTTCGGGAATAGCTTATCCAGAATGAGAGCCCCGATGTGAAGACGAATATCGAGGCGGTGGCAACCGCGAAGGAGAACCAGAATGTACGGTGTTCGGCATAGCCCAGGAAGAGCCAGAGGTCCGTGACGAAGTTTGAGACCACCATCATCGTTATTCCGATACCGCGCAGGAGGTCAACCTCCCAGTACCGGCCCTTCAGGTACACTTCGGCGCCGAGCATAAGGTCTCTTGGGGTCCATCCCTAATAGCAGTTTCGCCCTCCGGCCTACAGGAGGACACACAGGACGTCGAAGAGCACCGAACCGAGCCAGTGGAGGAGAAAGCTGGGAAGGAAGCTCCCGGCCCGAAGGTCGAGCTTGGCGAAGACTATCCCCGCCACGAACGAATAGGGAACCTCTATGCCAGGCTTTCCAATGTGGACGAGGGCGTAGGGAACGTCCTGCGCCAGAATCCCGAGCCACTCGTTCCTCTTTGCGAGGGGGAAGAGTATTATTCCCCTGTAAAACGCCTCGTGGGCGAACATTATGGCCCCAACGGCCAGCTCCTTGACGATGAAATCAAGCGGTCCCGAGTATTCGAATATCGGATAGTACTCCTTCATCGATGGAATCGTCGTGCCGTAGAGGCTCAGCGGAATGGTGGCAATGAAAAGGAAGAGGGCCCACCGATACTCGGAAAGCCTGCCCGCCTGAACCCCCAGCTCCCTCCGCTCGAAACCGAGGGCATACGCTAGGACCAGGGGAAGGACAAAGTAAAACAGGACGTTGTAGCCCGCCCAGAGGAAGAGCCCGCCGCCGCTGTAGCGGACCGCGATGATAAATGGTAGGGAGAGTGCATAGAGAACGTACGGGTTGCGTCTGAATTTCATGGAGAAAAGTTGGGGGAGGAGAATAAAAGCTTTTCACTCCTCCTTGGACTCGCCCTTCTTCTCCTCGGCCGCCTTAGTCTTCTTCTTGCTGGTGGTCTTCTTGGTCGTCGTTCTCCTGGTCTTCCTGCCCTTGGTGCTCTTTCTGGAGGTGCTCTTCCTGGTGGTCTTCTTTCTGGTCTTCTTCTCGGTCTCTTCCTTCTTCTCGGCCGTCTCGGCTTCCTCAGCAGGAGCCTCTTCGGCCTTTTCACTGGCGGGCTCCTCGGCTTCCTTTACCTCTTCCTTCTCCTTTTCCTCGACCTTGGTCTCGCTCTCCTCGGTCTTCTCAACGAGGGGCTCGCTGACCTCTTCCTCGAGCTCTACGACCTCAGTTTCCTCCTCTGAGGTCTCCTCTGGCGGCTTGAGGAGCTCGTCAACACCAGGCTTGAAGTTGACCTCCTCGTAGCCGATGAACTTGAGGTCGCTCTCGAGGAGTATCTCTCCGAGGACAAGGGTGTTCTTGTCAAGTCCGGCGTTGCTGAAGTCCACGGTAACGTCCTTCTCGCCGACCTCGATGATGACCTTCTCGGTATCCACTCTCGGCATGCGGAGCTCCATCAGGGCTTTGACCTTCTCTATCGGATCATCTATCTTCTCGACGACCTCGACCTCGTAGATGAGGTGCTTGCCTGCGTAGGGGTGGTTGAAATCAACCCTGACACGGCCGCCGCTGACGGTGAGGACGCGGCCCTTGAGCTTCCTGCCGCCCTCGGTCTCGATCTCAATGGGCATTCCCGGGAACGGGTAGATGCCCTGCCTCCTGAACTGGCCGAGGGTGAAGGTCTTTATGAGCTTGGGGTCGCGCTTTCCAAAGCCCTTCTCGGGCGGGACGATTATCTCGTACTTCTTCCCGACCTCGAGGCCCTCGAGCTGCTCGTCGAGGCCGCCGAGGACGTGACCGGCGCCGACGGCTATCGGAACCGGGCCGTAGATACCGTTCTCGTTGTAGATTCCGGCTTCCTTGGCAACCTCCTCGTAGGTGGTGTCAAAGACCTCGCCGGTCTCCTTGACCTTTCCGGTGTAGTGAAGCCTTATGACGTCTCCCTTCTGAACCTTCATCATCGTAACCTCCTTTCTCCTGCTCTACCCCGGATTGAGAGGGTTGCTTTTTAAGCTTTTGCCGGCGGCCCTGCACACACACTCCCAGACTTTCAAAAAAGAGCGGGCCGCGTACACAAATCTGGCCATAATGAAGGCGATAACCTAATAAAAGGGCTTTACAAAGTTCCCCCGGTGGTGAGAAGATGGCCATAAGAGTGTACAACACCCTGACGAAGCAGAAGGAAGAGTTCAGGCCTTTGAGAGACGGGGAGGTCAGGATGTACGTCTGTGGGCCAACGGTTTACGATTATACTCACCTCGGCCACGCCAGAACCTACGTGGCCTTCGACGTTATCCGGAGATACCTTGAGCACCGCGGCTACAGCGTTCTCATGGTTATGAACTTCACCGACATCGACGATAAAATCATCCGCAGGGCGAATGAAACCGGTGAAGACCCCAAGGAGCTCGCCGAGAGGTTCCTCCGCCTCTTCCTTGAGGACATGGAGGCCCTGAAGGTCAAGCCCGCAGATGTCTATCCGCGCGTCACCGAGCACATGGACGACATTATAGAGTTCGTGAGGAAGCTCCAGGAGAAGGGCTACGCCTACGAGGGAAGCGACGGCGTTTACTTTGAGGTTCAGAGGTTTAAGGACTACGGAAAGCTCAGCGGAATAAAGCTCGAGGAGCTCAGGAAGGGCGCTCGCGTTGAGCCCGGTGAGGGCAAGAAGAACCCGGAAGACTTCGCCCTCTGGAAGAAGGCCAAGCCGGGGGAGCCCAAATGGGAAAGCCCCTGGGGCGAGGGAAGACCGGGCTGGCACATAGAGTGCTCCACGATGAGCACCAAGTACCTCGGCGAGAGCTTCGACATCCACGGCGGTGGCAACGACCTGATATTCCCTCACCACGAGAACGAGATAGCCCAGACCGAAGCCTGCACAGGACACGAATGGGTTCACTACTGGCTCCACACCGGCTTCCTGATGGTGAACGGGGAAAAGATGAGCAAGAGCCTCGGCAACTTCGTGACTATCAGAGAAATGCTGGAGCGCTACAACCCAGAGGTTATAAGGCTCTTCATCCTCCAGAGGCACTACCGCTCGCCGCTTGACTACACTGAGGAAGGTATGGAGCACGCCAAGAACAACCTCGAGAGGCTCTACAACACCCTCGAGAACATCCGTGTGGCCATGGAGAGGGCCGATATAGCATTCAAATGGGGTCCGGAAGAGTTCGAGGCCTACGAGGCGATAAGAAACGCAAGGGAGAAGTTCCACGAGGCGATGGACGACGACTTCAACACCGCCGAAGCGTTAAAGGCCGTGTTCGAGGCGAGCAACGCGGTCAACAGGTACCTCACCGTGGTTGAGAAGCCGAAGGAGAGCATCCTCCGCAAGGCGCTGGAGTTCTTCAGGATGGTCAGCGAGGTCTTCGGCATCTTCGAGGACTACTTCAGGGAGCAGAGGGCCGGCGAGGAGGAGGCCCTTATTCAGCTCCTCATTGACGTCCGCGCCCAGCTCAGGAAGGAGAAGAACTTCGCCCTGGCGGACAAGATAAGGGCCGAGCTCAGGGAGATGGGTATTCAGCTCGAGGACACCCCGCAGGGAACGGTTTGGAAGAGAGTTAAGGTCTGATTTCGACCTTTTTTATCATCTCCCAATCAAGGCCAGGGAGCAAAACACTTAAATACACCCTTCCCTCCGCTCAATTAAGGGAAATCCAATGAAGAAGTTTCCAGCTTATCTCGCTTCTTGGGACGACATAGAAAGATGGGCAAAGGAAGGTGCCTGGAAGATTCTCGAAGACGGCTGGAAGCCCGATGTCGTGGTCGGGCTCGCCAGAGGAGGCTGGGTTGCAGCGAGGCTCTACTGCGACTACCTCGGCATCAAGGACCTGGTCAGCCTCAAAGTCGAACACTGGGGCGTCACAGCAACTCCGGACGGGAAGGCAAAGCTCAAGTACGGCACCAGCTACGACCTGAGCGGCAAGAAGGTTCTCATCGTCGACGACATCAGCGACACCGGTGAGAGCCTGACGCTCGCCAAGAACTACATCGAGGGCAAGGGGCCGGCAGAGATAAGGGTCGCCACGCTCCTCACCATCAGGGGTTCGCGCTTTAAGCCCGACTACTACGGCGAGGAGATCGATTGGGCGTGGATAGTCTTCCCGTGGAACTTCGTTGAGGACATGATAAACCTCGTTGGCAACCTCTTTGAGGAGAAGGAAGCCCTAACCACCGACGAAATCATCGACCTGTTCAGGGAGCTCCACGGGATGGAAGTCCCGAAGGGCAAGCTTGAGGAAGCCCTCAGAATGGCGGAGCGCAGGAAGGTTTTTAAGTTCCGCGAGGGAGCCTGGCGCAAAGCCTGAGGGTGTGATAGCTTGGACCGGGAAAAGAGGGTTCAGGAAATCAGAAACCACAGTGTTTACGCCAGGGAAATCTATGAAATGCACAGCGAGAGCATAGACGAGGTGCTCGAGAACTACGACGGTCTCAAGGAGGACTACCTCAACGACCACTCCAGGGCGAGAATCGTGAGGATCGTCTTCAACGAGGACAACGGTCTTCCGCTGGCGATTGAGTTCAACAGGAAGGACGACAGCTTCAAGGGCTTCACCATAGCCATCGGCAAACCCCACATCAAGAGCAACGGAAACGGAAAGGAAGGGGAGAAATCCCCTCAGGAAGACGCCAGCGGCTGAACGTAGAAGCCCATCTCTATTCCCTTTTCACTCCATATTTCGTAGCTGCTCAGGTAGTAGGTCGGGTTCTGGAAGAGGGCCGTCAGGTTCCTGTTCTCCCCCGCCACCCAGACGATGTAGTTCCCCGGGTTGTATGGGTTCCTCACGGCCATTATTACGGCAGTTCCTGTGATGTTCCCAAGCTCCCCCGTGATAACGGGGTCTTCATCGTTCTCCGTTAGAACGTAGGAGTAAACCTCTCGGTCAGGGTTCTTCTCGAGGACCCAGTGGCCGTCTCCCACGGGCACGAAGCGGAGCGGAAAGTTATCGTCCAGCTCATCGACGAGCGAGTTTGAGTAGGGTCCTCCGACCAGCACCAGGTTCGATTCCATGTCCCCGTCGGTGACGTTCACGTCCGCCTTGATCGAAACCTCCACCGTCCCGTTCCACTGGGAGTAAAAGACCCTGAGATTCTCTGCTATGGCCTCGGCCGTCTCCCTGTCCCTCTCGACACCCGCGGGGTCGGGGTTCTGGGTTCCGTAAACTACCACCACCCTACCTTCCACCGCACCCCTGTCGAAGGCCCTCAGCGGGGTTACGGGCACGCGCTCGCTGTAGAGCTTCCTGGCCTCCTCCTGCGGAACCATCTCCCTCAGGTCAACGAGCATCTCGTCCACGTAGTCGTCAAGGGGAACGGAGTTCTGGACGCTCATTGCGGTGTACTTGCCGTAGAGCTGGAGCACCTCGTCTATCCAGAACTCGCCCCAGGCCCTCTGGAGCCACACCGCCAGGGCCGCGTAGTCGGGGTCCACGCTGGAGAGCGCGAAGTCCAGCCAGCCGTCGGCGAAGCCCTCGTATATCATTCCCGTCCTGTCCCAGAAGTGAATGTCGTAGCGGGCGAGGTAGGGCATGTCCTCCTCTATGGTGTCCTCCAGGTAGGCCAGCGAATAGGTGTCGCCGTAGTTGGCGTAGAGGCCCGGCAGGGTGATGTCGTGGCCCAGCTCGTGGTAGACGAAGCCCAGGTAGACAAGCTCGTCGAGGCCGGTGTTGTTCACGTAGTCCCCGTTGAGGGGCAGGCCGAACATAGTGTCCCTCGCCGTCCTGTAGCTCCAGACCGTCCTCTGGGGGTCGCGCCTCACGAGCGGCACCATTCCACCGGCACCGTACACCTGGACGCCGTCCCTGACGGGGTTGAAGCTGTGGCCGTGTATTGCCACCAGGAACGGGTGCTGGAACTCGAAGCGGACGCTGGAAACGTCAGTGTAGCGCCCCATGAACCCGTCCGGCGGGAGGAGCGAGAGGGCGTTCTCGTATATCCCGAGATCCTCCAGGTAGTAATCCCGGTGGGTTCTGTAAAAGGTCGTGAAGTCGCTCTCCCTCGCGAAGTCCCTGAGGGCCTCGACGAATTCGAGGGTCCAGGGGTCGTCGATGTTCCCCCAGGGCTGTAGTTCTGGGGGTTCCGTGCAGAGGAGGAGGTAGTACTCGATGTAGAACAGCCTCATATCCCTCTCCGAGATGGAAGCGGCCTTTTCAAGGTGCTCCCGCAGCATCTGAACCGCGCGGTGGTTCCTGTAGGGGACGAAGTACGAATCAACCTCATCGAGGTAGCCGCCGCGGTCTATGACGAAGGGGTCGCCCCGTCCAAAGGCGAGGTAGTAAACGACGCTCAGCAGCTCGGAGTTGGGGCTTATCTCGACGCTCACCCGTTCGGTCACATCGTAGCCGGTCGCCTGCGGCGCGGCCGCTCCGATGAAGAGCGTAAGGATTATTAAAACCCACAGTCGCCTCATCACGACACCCGGTGGTATTTCGGCGGGGGATATTTAAAGCTTCCGAGGGCTTTTTAAATCGATTTCAGAAAAAGAGTTCGGGTGACCGAAAATGAGGGCGAGAGGATTGATTATCACACTCATCTTACTAACTGCGGCCGCAGGGCTCATCCCCTTCGCCGGAGCCTCCCCAGAGAAACTCCTGGTAGTGGCCACCATAGCCCCGATTGCCTCAATAGTTCAGGACGCCTTCGGGGACTCCGTGGATGTGGTTTACATAATTCCCCCCGGCGCGGATCCCCACGAGTACCAGCTGACCGCGAGCCAGATCGAACTCCTGAGGAAAGCCGACGTGATAGTAACCACCGGCGGCCACCTGCCCGTGGAGAAGAAGATAGCCGAGCTGAAGGAGGAGGGGACGATAACGGGGGAGGCACTTTTCCTCGACGACTACAAGCGCGAGGGCTTCCGCTATCTCCCCGAATACTGGTACAACGACAAGGACAACCCCCACGGCGTCTGGCTGGACCCGACCAACGCCCTGGCCATAGCGAGGGCTACCGAGAAGGCGCTCGAGAGGACCAACCCCGCGGAGGCCGGGCTTTACAGAGCGAGGTACAGGGACTTCGAGAGCAGGGTTGGGGCGATAGTGGAGGCATACAGGGCGCTGGTTGAGGGCAACAAAACCGCCGTCATCCAGATGCCGCCCGACGAGTACGCCATCGAGTGGCTTGGAATAAAGGCAATCGCCGCCATAAAGCCCGAGGAGGAAGTTCCCGCCATAGGCATCGACGAGCTCCTCGGAACCGCCGAAGGAACCGACCTCGTGGTCTACGCCCTCGACAGCCCCGACCAGATGAAGGACGCGGCGAAGGAGCTCGCCGCCAAGAGCGGGAAGCCGCTCGCCGAGATAACGGTCTTCTGGAGCGACAGGCCTTACACAGAGGTTCTAATCGAGAACAGCGCGGCCATTCTCAAGGCGCTGGGCGGAGAAAAGCCCAAAACCGAACCGGTTCAGAGGGACGACGTGGGGAGGTACGTGGCAATCTCTCTGGTTGTCGGCATCGTCCTTGGCGTCGCCCTCGGGGTCATACTCAAGAAATGATTCGCTCTTCTTTTTCCATTAGACCTATTTTGCCATCTGAGTGGATAAAAAGCAGAGAAAAGAAATGGTCACTCCCTCTTGTATGGCCTTCCGTCCCACTTCGGCGGCCTTGCCTTGCCTATGATGCCCGCCACGATGATGAGGGTCATTATGTAGGGCAGCATCAGGATGAACTGCCCGGGGATTATGTGCTTCGGGGCGAGCCAGGCGGCGAGGGCGTCAAAGAATCCGAAGAGCCAGCCGCCGATGAGGGAGACGAGCGGGTTCCAGCCGCTGAAGACCATGTTGGCGAGGGCTATGAAACCCCTGCCTCCTGACATGGTCTTGTGCACGAGGCCGAGCCAGTCAACGCTCATGAAGGCGCCGCCGAGGCCGGCCAGGGCGTGCCCGTAAACCGCTGACCAGAACCTGTACTTCTCGACGTTTATGCCCAATGCATCGGCCGCCTCAGGGTTCTCACCGACGGAGCGCACGCGGAGGCCGAGCGGGGTCTTGAAGAGCACCCACCAGGTGACCAGCGCGATGAGGATGGTCACCGGAACCATTGGGCTGAGCTCGCCGTAGGGCGTCCTCCAGTGCCACATCTGGGCATCGTGCGGGAGCTGGTGCTGGCCGGCGGTTCCCCAGTAGGCGAGGATGCCGAAGGGAACGACACCCATGGCGAGCAGGTTGATGCCTATACCGGGGATAACGTGGTCTCCCTTGAGGTAGACGGTGAGGGCACCGTGCAGCATGCCCAGGAGTATTCCAATGAAAACGCCACCAAGCAGTCCCACAACCGCGTTGCTGGTCAGTTCGGCGAATATCGCACCGAAGAAGGCGCTCATCAGGAGGACACCCTCGTAGCCGATGCTGACCACACCGGCGCGCTCGCTCCACGCGGCACCAACGCTCGTGAGCACTATGGGCACCATGGCCATTAGGGAGGTTATCAGGATGGAGAGCACGGATCCAACGTCCATCAGGCAGCCCCCCTGTGGATTGCTTTCTTAACCAGGTCGTACAGGCTCGGGATGGCGACGGTTATGACGATGATTCCCTGGATGACCTTGATGATCTCCAGCGGGACGTGGGCCTGAGCCTGCATCAGGGCGGTTCCAGCGCGGAGCATTCCGAAGAATATTGCCGACAGGATTATGCCCAGCGGGTGGTTCCTTCCGACGAGGGCAACGCCTATTCCGTCGAAACCGAAGCCGTAGATGTTCGCACCGCCCTGGCTGATGGCGTAGCCCGGTCCCTCTCCCATGATCTTCATGGCACCGCCGAGGCCGCTGAGGAGACCACCGATGAGGAAAGACCACATGACCGCCATCTTTGGATTCATTCCGGCGTAGCGTGCGGCTTTCTGGTTTATTCCGCTGGCGCGCATGCCGAATCCCATCGTGGTGTGCCAGAGCAGGAAGTACGTCAGCAGCGCGGCAATGACCGCGATGATTATCGCTATCGAAAGTCCGTAGCCGATGATGGGAAGCCTCGCATCAACGGGTATCCTGATGGTCTTGTTGGGGTCGTTGGGGTTGGCGTAGGGGCCGACTATGAGCCAGAGAACGAAGAACCAGCCAATCCAGTTGAGCATGATTGTCGAGATGACCTCGTGGACGCCGCGGTAGACCTTGAGCACCGCCGCTGGGAGGGCCCAGAGGGCGCCGAAGAGCATGCCCATGGCGAGGCCGAACCACATGTTGTCCCAGATGTTGGTGAATATCACCGCGGCTATGGCGCCGAAGTAGAAGGAGCTTTCGGCACCGATGTTGAAGATTCCGGTCCTCGTGCCGATTGCGAACGTGAGCGCCGTGAGCATTATTGGTGTCGCGTACTTGAGCGTGGACGCTATTCCGTACGTGGATCCAAGGGCGCCCTGGAAGAGCCAGTAGTACGCGGACCACGGGTTGTAGCCGAAGGCCAGGAGGACTATCGCACCGATGATGAAACCCACGAGTATGGCTATGAGGCTCTCAACGAAGGGGCGGAGGTTTATTGACTTCAGGGACTCACTTCCTGATTTCTTCATAGCGGATACCTCCCATCATCATTCCTATCTCTTCCGTGTTCACTTCCTCGGGCTTCACAACGCCCATGAACTCGCCCTCGTAGATGATTCCCATCCTGTCGCTGAGCTGAAGAACCTCGTCCAGATCGGCCGAGACCAGAAGGACGGCCTTCCCCTCGTTTCTGAGCTTGACGAGGTAGTTCCTAATGTACTCCGTCGAGGCGACATCGACACCGCGCGTCGGCTGGGCCGCGATGATGAATATGGGCTCCTTGCTGACCTCCCTTGCAACGATGAGCTTCTGCTGGTTTCCGCCGCTGAGGGACTTAACCGGTGCCTCAGTGCCCGGGGCGGAGATGTCAAACTGCTCTATGAGCGACCTGGCGTGTTCTCTGGCCTTGCTCCAGTTTATAACGCCCTTGAAGCGCTGGAACTTGGGATGCCAGTGGAGGCCTAGGACGGAGTTTTCGGTCACAGTCATGTCCAGGATGAGCCCCATGTGGGTTCTGTCCTCCGGCACGTGGGCCATTCCGAGGTCGTAGAGCTCCCTCGGCCCCTTGCCCGTGATGTCCTTGCCCTGAAGATATATCCTGCCGCTCTCCACTTTCCGGAGACCGGAAATTGCCTCAATCAGCTCAGTCTGGCCGTTGCCCTCGACGCCCGCTATTCCAAATATCTCACCGGCGCGGACATCGAACGAGAGGCCGTTGACGGCAACCTCGCCACGGTCGCCCATAACCTTGAGGTTCTCAACGCGGAGAATCGGCTCGCCGGGCTCCTTTGGCGGCTTCTCTATCTTCAGGACAACGTCCCTGCCAACCATCATCTTGGCAAGGAGCTGGGGCGTTGCCTCGCTCGTGTTGACCGTTCCGATGACCTCTCCCTTCCTGATGACTGTGACGCGGTCGGTGAGGTCCATGACCTCGTTGAGCTTGTGGCTGATGAAGATGATGGTCTTGCCCTCCGCCTTGAGCTGCCTCAGGACGCGGAAGAGCTCCTCGACCTCTATGGGCGTGAGAACCGCAGTGGGCTCATCGAGGATGAGGACATCGACGTCGCGGTAGAGCATCTTGAGGATCTCTATCCTCTGCTGAACACCAACGGGGAGGTCCTCGACGGGAATTTCGAGGGGCACCTGGAAGTTCAGGTCGTCCATGAGCTTCTGGAGCCTTTCCCTTGCCCTGTCAACGTCTATCTTAGAAAACGCCCCGTGGCCCTCCATTCCGAGTATTATGTTGTGAAGGGCATCAAAAACTTCAACGAGCGTGAAGTGCTGGTGAACCATACCGATGCCGTGGGCGATGGCATCGGAGGGGCTCTTAAAGCGAACCTCTTCGCCCCTGATGAGAATTTTACCCGATGTGGGATGGAGCATCCCGAAGAGGATCTTCATGAGGGTGGTCTTTCCTGCACCGTTCTCACCGAGGAGACCCAAAATCTCGCCTTTATTAACCGTGAGATCAACACCTTTGAGGGCCTTCGTGCCGTCCGGATAAACCTTGACGATTCCCTTCATCTCGATTATTGGCCTTCTCTCCATTGCCGCACCCCCCTTTGAAAGTAGAGAAAAGAAAATTAAAGGGTCACTTGGCGAGTTCCATCATTTCCTGCCAGGTCTTGGCGTTCCTGACTTCTGTGATTCCGTCCTTGTCCATGGGAGCCGGAACCTTGATCACGCCGGTGGTGATCTTGCCCTGAAGCTCCTTGATGGCGTCCCAGACCCAGTCGGGAACCTGCTTCCTGGTGTCCTCGAGGTACTGCTTCAGCTCGTCCCTGCTGTTGAAGCCGAGGTCCTTGAGCTTCTGCTGCTGGGTGTCCTCCGGAAGGGAGTCGAACATGGCCATAACGTCGTCAACGGTGCTGAGGCCAACACCGTCCTCCTTGAGGCCAAGCTCGACAACTCCACCCTTGAAGTTGCCGTTAACTGCATCCTCAACAGCCTTGTAAACACCGACGTCAACGCGCTTCATCATGCTGGCGATTATGACGCCCGGCTTGATCCAGTCCTGGGCCGAGTCAACACCGATGGCGAACGGCGGACCCATCTTCTTGCCCTGGGAGTCGAGGACCTCTCCAACCGCGTCAAAGACACCGAGTCCGGTTCCGCCGGCGACCTGGTAGATGACCCAGGCACCCTGGGCGAGCTGGGCCCTGGCCGCGGCCTTACCCTTGGCGGCGTCGCCGAAGCTTCCTGTGTACTGGTAGAGGACGTCTATGGTAACGTCCTTGCCCTCCTTCTGCTTGTAGTAGTCCTCGGCCCACTTAACACCGAAGCGGTAGCCGGCTTCGAACTTGTAGAGAACCGGTATCTCCATTCCGAGAACGATGCCGACCTTGTCCTTGCCGTCGTTGGCCGCTATGAGGCCAGCGAGTGCACCGGCAAGGGCCGAGCCCTCGTTCTCCTTGAAGAGGATGCTCATGACGTTGTCCTTGTCAGGGATGTAACCGTCAATGATGGCGAACTTCTGGTCGGGATACTCGTCCGCGACCTGCTTAACGGCGTCGGTCATCATGAAGCCGACGGCTATGATAACGAGGTACTTCTTCTGGGCGGCAAGGGTCTCGAGGTTCTTGACGTAGTCGTCCTCGCTGTTGCTCTGGAGCTCAACGAGGTCGAGGTTGAAGTCCTTCGCCGCCTTGCTGGCACCGAGGTACGCCATGTCGTTGAAGCTCAGGTCACCCCTTCCGCCGACATCATAGACGATGGCAATGGTGCCTTTAGTGGATTCCTCTCCACCTGAGGATATACAGCCACTGGCCACGACGCTGAGGGCCATAATGCCTATTAAAAACAGGCTTAACCATTTCTTCATGTTAACACCCCGCGAGTTTTCAAAGGTATAACTCCGGACGGAATATATAGTTTGCGGTCACAGAAAGACCGAAAATTTGGGAAAGAATTTTAACCACCGGGTAAAAGTTTTTTGTGATGACCATGCTGAAGAAAATAGCCGAACTTAACGCGGGAGCGGTTTTAATAACGGGAGACGGGAAGAGACTTGCGAAAATATACATCAATGCCTGGAGCAAGGACGGCAGGCGCGTGCTTGCTGAATACATTCCATTCCAGGTGAACGGTGACGTCTACATCGGCCCACCGTTTGAGAGCGACGACTTCGATGTGTACCTGATAGTGAACCCCCTCTCGCGCTCCAAGGCGGAGAGGGAAAAGCTCCGGGAGTGGCTGGGGGAACACAGAGACAAGCTCATTCTGCTGTACGAGCACAAGTACGTGAAGGATTCGATAACGCGCTACAGAATCAGGGAATTCATTGACTACCTAATCGCATACAAGAGGGAGACCGTCGGTTTCGAGAGGGTCGATGTGATGCGTCTGGAGAACGGACGAATAGTCGAGAGCAAAACCTACGTCAGGAGGTACTGAAGGGGCACGTGCGGTTTATAAACCCTGGGGATGAGACACTCCCGCCCGATGACGAGTGGCTTCGGGTCTGAGGTGTGATGACACCAGCTATCGCCGAGGGCGTTCATAACTATTATATAGGAAATAGCCTCCCGCTAATCAGGTGGTGGAGATGTTTGGGAAGCTCAGGGAAAAGCTCAAGAAGTTCACAAAGACCGTTGAGGAGAAGATAGAAGAGGAAGAGAAAGCCCTCGAAAAGGAGGCCCCCGAAGAAAAGAAGGGGTTCATTGAAAAGCTCCTCCAGGTGGAGATAAAGGAGAAGGATGTTGAAGAGGCTTTGGACGAGCTGGAGATTGAGCTTCTTGAGGCAGACGTGGCTTTGGAGACTGTGGAGGCCCTTCGTGAAAAAATCAAGGAAAAGCTCGTCGGTAAGAAGGTCCGCATAGGCACGAACAAGGGCAGACTCATAGAGGAAGCGCTCCGTGAGGCCGTTCTTGATGTCCTGACACCCGAGAAGAAGATAGACCTCCTCGAACTGATAAAGTCCAAGGAGGAAAAGCCCTTCGTCATAGCCTTTGTGGGCTTCAACGGCTCCGGAAAGACAACGACCATAGCCAAGCTGGCCAACTGGCTCAAGAAGAACGGTCTCGGCGTCGTCATAGCCGCGAGCGACACCTTCAGGGCTGGAGCGATAGAGCAGGTCGAGGAGCACGCAAAGCGCGTCGGCGTCAAGGTCATCAAGCACTCCTACGGTGCCGATCCGGCTGCGGTTGCCTACGACGCGATCCAGCACGCCAAGGCCAGGGGACTGGATGTCGTCCTCATAGACACCGCCGGAAGGAACGAGCTGAACAGGAACCTCATGGACGAGATGAAGAAGATAGCGCGCGTAACCAAGCCCGACCTGGTGATATTCGTCGGCGATTCCCTCGGAGGAAACTCCGTCGTCGAGCAGGCGAAGCAGTTCAACGAGGCGGTGAAGATCGACGGCGTAATCCTCACCAAGCTGGACGCGGACGCCCGTGGCGGTGCCGCTTTGAGCATAAGCCACGCCATCGGGGCGCCGATACTCTTCGTCGGCGTTGGACAGGGCTACGACGACCTCAGGCCCTTCGATGAGAAGTGGTTCGTGGACAGGATTTTCGGGGAGGGGTGAAACGTTTCATACCGAGACGGATGTTCCACCCCAGGCCATAATGCAGAGGATAAACGAGACTATGAGTGACGTGGCTATCCATACCAGCCTTTCCGCTCTTTTTATAGGGCCGTCCAGTCTTATACATGGGAGGCTATACAGAACCACCGAGACTGTTGCAGGCACGAAAAAAGAAATCCATGACTTTTCGAAGAGGTACAGGAGAAGAAGCGTTACCAAGACAACAGCGAGCGAAGGGATCCCAAATGCTACGAGTTCACTCCATTCCTTCCAGAGGCCAAGGATAATTGAGATTAAGAACGGTGCCGTCACGAGGAGGACAAAAGTTGCAGATGGGCTGAAGTAAAAGCCGCAGATTGGGTATGGGCGAATCTGAAGGCAGGAAGCCCCTACATAGTAGTCTGACGGGAGCAGAATCATTAGCAGGAACTCCCATGCAGGGAAGAGGAAAAGATAGGAGAGCGAGCGAAGCCTCACGGATTCACCTCCCCTAAGACAATCTTAACTCGCCCTCTTGGATATATTCCCCAATTCCCAAAGAACCTTTCGTTTAACGGAGATGTTTAAAAAATCCATAAACACTCAATCTGAGTACCCATAACACAATGGACCATCAAAGGGCGAATTTAGGGACCCAAAAGTTCGCGGAGCCCCTCAAAATCCACCCTCGCCGTCATGTCTATGTTTATCGGGGTCACACTGACTTTTCTCCCCACCTTCAGGGCGTAGGCATCTGTTCCGGGCTCGAACTCCCTGCATTTCCTGCCGACTATCCAGTAGTACGGGTTGCCCTTGGGGTCTATGCGCTCCTCGACCGTCGGCCGGTACATCCTGTGGGCAAGCCTCGTGACCGCTATTCTGGTTTCCTCGGTGGCATCGTCCGGAACGTTCACGTTGAGCATGTCGACGCCTTCGGGAAGGCCGCCCCTCAGAACGGCCCGCGCCACCCTCCTCAGGAAGTGAGAGGCTGTGGAGAAGTCAACCTCGCTTCCCTCGCCGAATTTGTACTTCTCCCTCCTGACCTCAAGGCTTATCGCTATGCTCGGAATCCCGTTCGTCGCCGCCTCTATGGCCGCGGAAGCAGTTCCCGAAACGGTTATCTCGGTGCTCAGGTTCTCACCGAGGTTTATCCCGCTTATAGCGAGGTCGAAGTCTGTGAAGCGCGCGAGGGCAAAGATCACGCAGTCCGTCGGCATTCCGTCTATGCCGTAGGCTATCTTCGCCCCGGGGACGTCAACAAGCTTGGCCCTGAGGGGACGGTGAAGGGTCATGGCCCTTCCGCTGGCACTCCTCTGAAAGAGCGGCGCGACCACGTAAACCTCACCAAGGTCTTTCACGGCCTCGACAGCGGCCCGCAGCCCTTTGGAATAAATCCCGTCATCGTTAGTGATGAGTATCCTTGGCATGGTTCTGGTTAATCCCTCACCTTTAAAAACCCTAACTCCCAGCGAGGCTTAGGTGAGAGAATGACATACTGGACGAGCGAGGACAACGTCGCCGGGAAGCCCGGAACGGCACTTTTCATAATCCTGCCCACGATAGGCTGCTACCGCTTCAGGATCAACCAGGCCTGCTACATGTGCGCCTACCCAACGGCCGCGCCAAAGGTGAAGTGGAGCCAGGACGCCATAGTGGACTACGTCAAAGAGGCCCTCAAGAAAATCGAGGGTAAAAAGGGGCCCTTCGCGGTCAGAATGTTCACCTCGGGCTCTTTCCTTGACAACGGAGAGCTTAAGCCCGAGACGAGGAGGAGAATCTTTGAGATTCTGGCCGCTCTGGAGGAGGTCAGGGAGATAGTCATCGAGAGCAGGAGCGAGCTGGTTCGCTATGATGCAGTGAAGGAGCTGGCCGAGATAGTCCCTGACAAGCACTTCGAGGTTGCCATAGGCCTTGAAACGGCCAACGACGATATAGCCGATGTTTCAATCAACAAGGGCAACACCTTTGAGGACTTCGTTAGGGCCGCGGAGACAACTCACAAAGCCGGGGCGAAGGTCAAGACCTACCTCCTGCTGAAGCCGATTTTCCTGGGCGAACGCGACGGCATAGAGGACGCCAAGGAGAGCATAATAAAGGCCGAGCCATACACCGACACCTTCTCGATAAACATCACCGACATCCAGAAGGGAACGCTCTACGAGCGGCTGTGGGAGAAGAAGGAGTACCGCCCACCGTGGCTCTGGAGCGCGGTTGAGGTCCTCATCTGGGCGAAGAAGCGCTTCCCGGATAAGAGAATCCTGAGCGACCCGGTTGGGGCCGGCTCGAAGCGCGGACCGCACAACTGCCTCACGGACTACGACAGAACCATAGGAAGGGCGATAAAGAAGTTCTCGGCGACCCAGGATTTAAGCCACATCGAGAACCTCAAGCCGGAGTGCCGCGAGAGGTGGGGGTACATAGTTGAGAACGGCCTCCTCGACTGGCAGCTGCTGACGTGGTGAAGTTATTTCGTTTTTGAAATGATTTTCATACCTCCTTTTCGTTCTCCTTATAACGCCCCTCGTGATTCTTTGATGCCCATTTATGGGCACCCACGAAAGCTTTAAATGTTGACAAACGTAAACGGGGTTAGCAAATCGCGGGTGATGATTATGGCAGATGTCGAAGGGAAAACCGTTGTCGTGAAGGAGAACTACCTCGTTACCGGCAAGGCCGAAGGCGTCGTTGAAATCGACGTCGACACTTTTCTCTGCAAGGGCTGCGGCGTTTGCGTCGAAATGTGCCCAAGAAAGGTCTTTGAATGGAGCGAGGAGCTCAGCGAAAAGGGTGTCCACTACCCGGTTCCTGTTAACGCCGAGAAGTGCGTCAAGTGCAAGCTCTGCGAGCTTCTCTGCCCGGACTTTGCCATCGCGGTTAGGTGGTGACCATGATTATTCGTGGAAACGAGCCTGAACAGCTCAGGCTCCTTAGAAAGCTCTACAAACCGGGCAACTACTTCATGCAGGGCAACGAGGCGGTAGCCTACGGCGCCCTCTTCGCCGGGTGCCGCTTCTACGCGGGTTATCCGATAACCCCCTCCAGCGAGATAGCGGAGACGATGGCTCGCGAACTGCCGAAGCTCGGCGGCTACTACCTCCAGATGGAGGACGAGATAGGGAGCATAGCCGCGATGGTCGGCGCCTCATGGACCGGGTTCAAGGTTATGACCGCTACTGCCGGACCCGGGTTCAGCCTCATGCAGGAGAACCTAGGCTACGCCGTGATGACCGAGACCCCGCTCGTTCTGGTCGACGTCCAGAGGAGCGGCCCCTCAACGGGACAGGCCACGAAGGGAGCGCAGGGCGACTTCTTCCAGGCCAGGTGGGGAACGCACGGAGACCATCCGATCGTTGCCGTTTCTCCGACGAGCGGGCAGGACGCCTTCTGGGAGACTATAAGGGCCTTTAACATTGCCGAAAAGCTGAGAACCCCCGTTGTGGTGCTCTTCGATGGAGTGCTCGCCCACACTAGGGAGCAGATAAAGATTCCGGACGTTTCGGAAGTCGAGATAACCTACCGCAAGCTTCCGGAGAATGAGGAGGAGGCGAGGCTTCCCTTCGGCGACCCCCACGGGGACGGCGTTCCGCCGATGCCGCTCTTCGGTCACGGCTACTTTACCCACGTCACCGGTTCGACTCACAAGGAGACCGGCCTGAGGGACGTTTACACCCCTGAGGTTCACGATAGGCTCGTGAGGAGAATACACCGCAAGATCGAGAAGAACCGCGAAGTTTACGAGAAGTACGAGGAGCACTTCACGGACGACGCCGAGATACTCGTCGTCAGCTGGGGCGTTACCGCGAGACCGGCCCTCGGAGCGGTTCTCCGGGCTAGGGAGGAGGGGATAAAGGCCGGCCTCTTCGTGCCGAAGACCGTCCACCCGTTCCCGGCCGAGAGAATGAGGGAGCTTGGAAAGCGCGCTAGAGCGATACTCGTCGCAGAGATGAACCTCGGCCAGATGATAATAGAGGTCGAGCGCTACGTTAACGACGACGTCCTCCTCAAGGGCGTGAACAAAATCGGCGGAGTGCCTCTGACCGTTGAGGAGATCCTCCGCGAGATAAGGGGTGTTGCCTGATGGCGAAGAAGATATACTCCACCTACCCGATGGTTAAGTACCTCCGCAAGGAGGCATTACCCACAGCCCTCTGCCCCGGCTGCGGCGGCGGAACCGTCCTCAACGCCTTCGCGAACGCGATCGACGGCCTCAAGATAGACCCGAAGGACCTCGTGGTCGTCAGCGGTATAGGCTGCTCCGCCTGGATAGCCTCACCGTACTTCCTCGCGGACACACTCCACACGACCCACGGGAGGGCGATAGCCTTCGCCACCGGCGTCAAGGTGGGCCTTCCCGACAAGAAGGTCGTCGTCATAAGCGGTGACGGTGATCTGGCGAGCATAGGCGGCAACCATCTGCTCCACGCCGCGAGGAGGAACATAGACATAACCGTAATCCTCGTCAACAACTTCATCTACGGAATGACCGGCGGCCAGGTCGCCCCCACGACGCCCTTCGGCGCTAAAACTACCACCAGCCCGTACAGGAACATAGAGCACCCGCTTAAGATTTCCGAGACTGTTGCCGCCGCCGGAGCGAGCTACGTTGCCAGGTGGACCACCGCCCACGTCTACCAGCTCATCGAGAGCATAAAGAAAGCCCTTCAGGTTAAGGGCTTCTCGCTCGTCGAGGTCATCTCCCAGTGCCCGGTCCAGTTCGGAAGACGGAACAAGATGAAGGAACCGGCCGAGATGCTCAGGTGGTTCCTCAAGAACTCGGTCCCGATCAGCAGGGCGAGAAACATGAGCCCGGAGGAGCTTGAGGGCAAGTTCGTCATAGGGGAGTTCGTAAACAGAGAGAGGCCGGAGTTCACCACGGAGCTTAACAAGCTCATAGACGAGGTTCAGGAGCATTTCGGCCTCAAGGAGGAGTGAGAGCCATGCAGGTTAGGTTCGCAGGCATAGGAGGCCAGGGTGTTGTCCTGGCCGGTGTCATACTCGGCGAGGCCGCCGCCATAGAGGGGCTGAACGTCGTCCAGACCCAGGACTACAGCTCCGCGAGCAGGGGCGGCCACTCCATAGCGGACGTGATAATATCCAAGGAGCCGATTTACGACGTCATAGTCACCGAGGCGGACGTTCTCGTCGCACTCGCCCAGCTCGGCTACGACACCGTCAAGGACGAGCTGAGGGAGGATGGGCTGTTGATCATAGACACCGACCTGGTTAAGCCCGATAGGGACTACATTGGTGCCCCATTCACGCGCCTGGCTGAGGAGAGCACCGGTCTGGCGCTCACCGTTAACATGGTCGCCCTCGGCTACCTCGTGGCGAAAACCGGTGTTGTGAAGAAGGAAAACGTCGAGGAGGCCATAAGGAGGAGGGTTCCCAAGGGAACCGAGGATATAAACATCAAAGCCTTCAGGGTCGGTTACGAGGAGGGATGCAGATGAGATACCCTTTTCCGGTCGGTAAGAGCGATTTCATTCAGGGTGATGAGGCGATAGCAAGGGCGGCGATCCTCGGGGGATGCCGCTTCTACGCGGGCTATCCAATCACGCCCGCGAGCGAGATATTCGAGGCCATGGCCCTCTACATGCCGCTGGTGGACGGTGTAAGTATACAGATGGAAGACGAGCTGGCGAGCATGGCGGCGATAATAGGGGCTTCATGGGCCGGGGCCAAGGCCATGACCGCAACGAGCGGCCCGGGATTCAGCCTCATGCAGGAGAACCTAGGCTATGCAGTCATGACGGAAACCCCTGTCGTTGTCGTGGACGTCCAGCGCGGCGGTCCATCAACGGGTCAGCCGACCCTCGCGGCCCAGGGCGACATAATGCAGGCCATCTGGGGAACCCACGGCGACCATTCACTCATAGTCCTCAGCCCCTCGACCGTCCAGGAGGCCTTTGACTTCACCATAAGGGCCTTCAACCTGGCCGAGAAGTACAGGACGCCGGTGGTTCTTCTCACCGACGCGGAAATAGCCCACATGCGCGAGCGCGTTTACATCCCCAATCCGGGAGAGGTCGAGATAATCGACCGCAAGCTTCCGGAGAACGAGGAGGAGGCGAGGCTTCCCTTCGGCGACCCCCACGGGGACGGCGTTCCGCCGATGCCGATATTCGGCAGGGGGTACAGAACATACGTCACCGGCCTCACCCACGACGAGAGGGGACGGCCCAAGACTGTGGACGCCGAGGTTCACGAGAAGCTCATACGGAGAATAATCGAGAAGCTGGAGCGCAACAGGGAGGACATAATCTCCTACGACGCCTTTGAGCTCGACGACGCTGAAGTAGCGATAGTGAGCACTGGCATAGTCTCCCGCTCGGCGGTAAGGGCCGTTAAGATACTCCGCGAGAAGGGCGTTAAGGCTGGCCTTCTCAAGCTCAACACGATATGGCCCTTCGACTTCGACATGATCGAGGAGCTCGCCGGGCAGGTGAATAAGATATACGTCCCGGAGATGAACCTCGGACAGCTCTACCACCTCGTCAAAGAGGGTGCCAACGGAAAGGCGGAGGTCGAGCTCATAGCAAAGATAGGCGGCGAGGTTCACACTCCGATGGAGATAGTCGAGAGGGTGGTGGGCTGAATGTACCTGAAATCCGCTTACGAGATTCGCGACAAGTACCTGAGAAAGGACATGCTCCCGACGATATTCTGTCCGGGCTGTGGAATAGGCTCGGCGCTCCAGTACACGCTCCGCGCGATAGACGACCTCGGCCTCAACCAAGACGAGATAGTCTGGGTCAGCGGAATAGGCTGTTCCTCCCGTGTTCCGGGCTTCGTCAACTTCGACGGCCTCCACACGACCCACGGAAGGGCATTAGCCTTTGCCACCGGCATAAAGCTCGCCAATCCGGACCTCAAGATAATCGCCTTCATGGGCGACGGAGATGCCGCGGCCATAGGAGGAAACCACCTCATCCACGCCATCAGGAGGAACCTCGACATAACTGTGATACTCATCAACAACTTCACCTACGGAATGACCGGCGGACAGGTCGCGCCGACCGCCCTGAAGGGCCTGCGCGGAACTACCGCTCCCTACGGCCAGTTCGAGAACCCCTTCGATATAGCCGACCTCGCGGTCTCGGCAGGGGCCAACTACGTGGCCAGGTGGAGCGTCTTCAACTACCTCCAGGGAATCAACAGCATCAAGAAGGCCCTCAGCAAGGAAGGCTTTACCCTCGTCGAGTTCCTCTCGCCGTGCCCGATAAGCTTCGGAAGGAGGAACAGGATGAAGACCGCTCCGGAACTGCTCCGCTGGTATCAGAAGATAACCGTCCCGCTCGCGAAGGCCAAGAAGATGCCGCCGGAGGAGCTCGAGGGCAAGATAGTCATCGGAGAGTTTGCCGACAGGGACAGGCCGGGTCTCGTGAGGGAGTACGAGGCGTACAAGAAGCGCGCCAAGAAGATGATGGGGTGGGAGGAATGAGAAAGGAAGTCCTCTTCAGCGGCTTCGGCGGCCAGGGAGTCATCCTGGCGAGCGTCATCCTCGGGAGGGCCGCGGCGGTCTACGAGGGACTCTACGCCGTTCAGACACAGGCCTACGGGCCGGAGTCTAGAGGTGGAGCGAGCAAGGCGGAGGTGGTCATAAGCGACGAGCCCATAGACTACCCCAAGACCCTCAATCCCGACTGTGCCGTCTTCTTCTCCCAGGAGGCATACAACAAGTACCTCCACACCGTCAGGAAGGGTGCCCGCATAATAGTCGAGGAGGAGCTCGTTCCGCACAGGGACACCGAGTTCGAGAAGGGGCTTGAGGTAGTCTCGCTGCCGCTCACGGAGATAGCCGAGGAAACCACCGGACTGAGCCTCACCATGAACATCCTCACCCTCGGAATCCTGACGGCGTGGACTGGAGTCGTGAGCAGGGAGGCCATAGAGAAGGCCGTTCTGGATGCGGTTCCCAAGGGCACCGAGGAGATAAACCTCAAGGCGCTTCACAAGGGTTTCGAGCTCGGGGAGAAGGCAAAGGCCGGAGACCTCTAATTCCCTTTCTTTCCCAAAACCTTATCAACTTGCATTTCTATTTCTTACCATGCTCGTCAACGAGACCAAGGAGCGAACGTGGCACGGGCCTGTGAAGGTAGCGGACAGCTTCTTTAAGCGCTTCAGGGGATTAATGCTGGTTAGAAATATCAACTATGCCCTGGTCTTCATTCTTCCGGCGGAAACCAAGGCCAACGCGTCAATCCACACCTTCTTCATGCTGAGCGATATAGACGTAATCTGGCTGGACTCCGCGAGACGGGTGGTGGACTTTAAAACTGCCCGGAAATGGCGGTTCTACGCTCCGAAAGAGCCGGCCAAGTACATAATAGAGGGGCCGGTGGGCCTGATAAAAACGCTCGACGTTGAGGAAGGCGATTTGATAAGCTGGACCCCAAGTGAGGAGAAGGAAAGGGCCGTGCCGGTGAAGGTGTCGCTGCCCGATGGTCTCTCCTTCGACAAGGGGAGCAACGGAATGGCGCTCACAGAGAGCGTGCGGGAAGTTAAGGTGAAGGGGAGTTAGCCATGCATTTTAACGGTTTTCCTGCCAGAACTCCACGGGGACAAGCTTAATAACGCCCCTCACAGGGCCAAAATCTTTGTCGAGGGTGGCGAGCTTATCACAGTTGTACTCCAAGGCGGTGGCGAGGATTCTAGCGTCGTGGGGCATTAAGCCGAATTCTTTAACATGGTAGGCAACTTTTGTCCAGTTTGAAGAATCCGGCACGATTACAACGTTCTGAGCGCTGAGAAAGCCCAGTATTCCACTCAAATACTTAACCGCCATCTTTCTGAACTCACTACTGTTCTTAAGCTCCTTCCTTATCTTCCACGGGGAGCCTGCGTCTCTCTTCAAGAGGGCAAACCACACCTCGTCAATCACGGTCTCAGAAGTTATTCGCGGTTCTTCCAATTTAAAGGCTTGGGCGGCATACCCAGTAAGTTCGGTCACCACAAGCGCGTTGTACAGAACGCTTGAGTCTATGAATATCAACCCTCATACACCTCAAGCTTCGCCTTAAAAAAGTCCTCAGCCTTACCCTTTCCAAACATTCCAATATGCGCGGTTTTTTTGGCCTCTTCCACCATCATTAGGAACTCCTCTTCAGCCAGTAATTCGCGTAAAAGCCTTTCTTTGAGGGCTGAAGGGGGATTCTCAGCAACGTTCTCCACTACACTCACCAATGGTTCTTAGGGGTATCATGAATAAAAAAGTTTCTCAAAACTCAAACTCCACCCCGTTCTCTTCCCCTTCCCAGAGGGTTACCCTCTGAAGTCTCACTCCTTCCGGGAGCCTTTTCTTCACCTCTCCCGCTATCCACAGGGCTACGTTTTCGGTCGTCGGGTTTTCGAAGAGAGCGTTTAGGTTCCGGTGGTCGAGCTTCCCAATGATTTCATTCACAATTCTCCTAAGCTCAAGGAAGTCCATCACGTAGCCGTTCTTCAGGGGGCCTTCCACAGCCACTTCAAGCCTGAAGGTGTGGCCGTGTATCTCCTCGGACTCTCCGTTGATCCGAACGGCATGAGCCGCCTCGAATTTGAAGCGCTCGATGATTCTGGCTTTCATGATACCCACCACCGGTCGTGGATGTCATCCAAACTAAAACCTTTGGTCCAGGGATATGCATAATCCAACATATTTTAGCCATTTAAAAATAACCCACCGTAATGTTTAAAACCCGCAGGTCTTATAAGGGGCTAAATCCATTGCCGGGACGGTGGTTAAAATGGTCAGGTACATGGTAACCTCCGCACTCCCTTACGCTAACGGTCCGATTCACGCGGGACACCTGGCAGGGGCGTACCTTCCGGCGGACATCTTCGTGCGCTACCTGAGGCTCAAGGGAGAGGAAGTGCTCTTCGTCTGTGGAACCGATGAACATGGAACCCCCATAACCTTCCGCGCACTCAAAGAGAACAGGAGCGCCAGGGAGATCGTCGACGAGTTCCACGAGCACATAAAGACGACCTTCGAGAGGGCCAAGATAAGCTTCGACTACTTCGGCAGGACCGAGCTGCCGGTTCACTACCGCATAAGTCAGGAGTTCTTTCTCAAGGCTCTGGAGAACGGACATCTCGTCAAGAAGGTCACCAAGCAAGCCTACTGCGAGCACGATAAGATGTTCCTGCCCGACAGGTACGTCATAGGCACCTGCCCCTACTGCGGTGCCGAGGATCAGCGCGGCGACCAGTGTGAGGTCTGCGGTCATCCACTGACGCCGGAGAAGCTTATCAACCCGCGCTGTAACATCTGCGGCAACCCGATAACTTTCAAGGACTCAGCTCACTATTACATCCGGATGCAGGACTTCGAGGAGCGGCTGAAGGAGTGGGTTCTCAGCCAGGAGCACTGGAAGCCGAACGTCAGGAACACCGTTCTTGGCTGGATTAACGAGGGCCTCGAAGAGAGGGCCATGACGAGGGACCTCAACTGGGGAATACCCGTTCCCCTCGACGACGAGGACGTTAAAGGAAAGGTGCTCTACGTCTGGTTCGAGGCCCCGATAGGCTATATCTCGATCACCATCGAGCACCTGAAGCGGGAGGGAAGGGAGAACGAGTGGAAGAAGTTCTGGCTCAACCTCGACGGCGAGACCAAGGTCATCCACTTCATCGGCAAGGACAACGTGCCCTTCCACGCGATATTCTGGCCGGCCTTCCTGATGGCTTACGGCAAGTACAGGGATGAGGAAGTCGAGGCCGAGTGGAACCTGCCCTATGACATCCCGGCCAACGAGTACCTCAACCTTGAGGGCAAGAAGTTCTCAACGAGCAGGAACTGGGCCATCTGGGTCCACGAGTTCCTAGACGCCTTCCCTGCAGACTACCTGCGCTACTACCTCACCGCCATAATGCCCGAAACTCGCGATAGCGACTTCAGCTTCGCCGACTTCAAGAGCAAGATAAACGAGGAGCTCGTCAACAACCTCGGAAACTTCGTTCACAGGGCGATGACCTTCGCCAACCGCTACTTCGACGGTGTCGTTCCGGAGAGGGGCGAGCTGGACGACCTCGACAGGCAGGCCTTCGAGGAGATTGAGAGGGCCTTCGAGGAGACCGGGGAGCTGATAGCCAGGTATAAGTTCAAGGACGCGTTAAAGCGAGTCATGGAGCTCGCCATCTTCGGCAACCGCTACTTCGACTATCAGAAGCCCTGGAAGACCGCCAAAACCGACCGCGTGAGGACTGCAACCACCGTGAACATATCCCTCCAGATAGTCAAGGCCCTTGGAATCCTCCTTGAACCATTCCTCCCAGATGCGAGCGAGAAGATATGGCACCTCCTCAACCTTGAGGAGCTGAAGAGCTGGGAGTTCACCGAGATTCCGGCCGGGCACCGCGTCAGGAAGGCCACCCCGATGTTCAAGAAGGTAACCGACGAGGACATAATCTACTTCATCGTGAACTACATGGCGAGGGGCAACCCCAAGAGCGCCAGACTGCTCCTCGATAAGTATTACAAGCGGGACGATGTGATGAAGGTTGCCCTCGAGCGCTTCGGGGATGCCAAACGGGAAGAGGCGATGGCAATCCTTAAGAGCATCTACGGTGATGAAATCGGAGTCAAATCCGAAAAGCCCGGAAAGGCCTCGAAGAAGGAGAAGGTGAAGAGAAAGGGGAAAGGTGGTGAAAGCATGGGATACATCAGCTTTGATGACTTCATGAAGGTCGACCTGAGGGTTGGAAAGATAATCGAGGTCAAGGACCACCCGAACGCCGACAGGCTCTACGTGGTCAAGGTCGATCTCGGAGACGAGGTCAGGCAGCTCGTGGCGGGGCTGAAGAAGTACTACAAGCCGGAAGAGCTGCTCAACCACTACGTCGTCATCATAGCCAACCTCGAGCCCAAGAAGCTCAGGGGAGTAGAGAGCCAGGGAATGCTCCTCGCTGCTGACGACGGAGAGAACGTGGCTTTACTCATGCCGGACAAGGAGATAAAACTGGGAGCAGGGATAAGGTGAGGCTTTTCTTTCCATTCTCGGTTTTTGCATTTTCCCAATAATTCTGGAGAGTTGTGAAAAGCTCTTGAAATGTTGCAGTGCCCGTTGATAAACTTAGGGTCATAGTGTCGTAAAAGCAAGACTCGGCGAAATTCTTAAAAAGTTATAGGTCGAGTATTATACTATGTCAATAACTTTCATTGACAGGGAGCGGGAACTTGAGTTCCTCAAGAGGCTCTGGAAGAAGGGAAATTCGTTCCTCCCCGTTTACGGAAGGAGGAGGGTCGGCAAAACAAGACTGCTCAAGGAGTTTATAGCCGATAAGCCCTCCGTTTACTACCTCGCCCGGAACAGCACCTACTCAGACAATCTGAGGGAGTTTTCAAGAACGGTGCTTGGGAGGTTTCCATCCACTTTCCTAAGCGAGACATCGTTTTCAAGCTTTTCCGACGTTTTCAAGTATCTATCGGAGAAGGGGAAGATAGTGGTCGTTATAGACGAGTTCCCATACCTCATCCAGTCCGACAAAAGGGTTCTCAGCGAGTTCCAGTACATAGTGGATGAGATAGTGAGGGCATCCCGTCTCCACCTAATCCTCGTCGGTTCCTCCGTTGGCATGATGGAGGAGCACGTCCTGAGCCAGAAGAGTCCCCTCTACGGCAGAAGAGACGGCCAGATAAAACTCTCTCCGTTAGGATTCTTCGACTCATGGAAGCTCCTCGGGGTCGACGTTGAAGAGGCCGTTCGGATATACGGGGTAACCGGCGGAATTCCGGCTTACCTCGAGCTCTTTGAAAGGTTTGAGGATGTTAGACAGGTTGCGTTTGACAAGAGGGGCTTTCTCTACGCTGAGGCGGACTTCCTCATGTCGAGCGAGCTGAGGGAGCCGAGGGTTTACAAGCTCATCCTCAAGGCGGTCGCCGAAGGAAAGCGGAGATTCAACGAGATAAGCACCCACACCGGAATACCACGCTCGAACCTCTTCAAATACGTCGAAGTTCTTGAGAGGCTCGGCTTCCTTAGACGAGAAATTCCCGTAACGGCGAAGCCGAAGACGAAAAACACCCTGTACAAGATTGATGACAACTATCTGGCGTTCTACTTCCGCTTTGTTGAGCGTTACCGGAATGAGGTGGAGTTTGAGAACTTCAACTTCTGGGACGAGTTCCTTGAGGAGTACAACCATTATCTGGGAGACGTTTTTGAGGACGTGGCGAGGGAATTCCTCATCGAGCTCGACAGAGGGGGGAGGCTTCCGCTCCATCCCACCAAAATCGGCCGCTGGTGGAGAAAAAACGAGGAGATCGACCTCCTTGCACTCGACGAACGGAATAAGAAAGCGCTGTTCGTTGAGGTCAAGTGGAAGGACCTCAGAGAACGGGAAGCCGGGGGGATTCTGAAGGACGTGAAAAGGAAGGCCGGGCTTGTTGGTTTGAATGGATGGGAAGAGAACTATGGGATAGTGGCAAGGAGAATCGAGGGGAAAGACAGTCTTAGGGATAAGGGCTACTTTGCTTGGGACTTGGAGGATTTCAGAAGAATCGCTTCCCTCGGGAACAAAGATTGAAATATGCTGGTACAAAAGAAAAATCCCCAACAAAAGACCGTTTTAAAACTTGAGCTCCACCCAGTTCTCCTTCTTCCCCTTCAGTATCCTCACGAGGCCCTTTCTCTCAAGGCGCTTGAACATCCTCCATGCGGTGGTCTTCGGCAGACCTATCGCCTCCCTGACCTCGGCCTGGCTGGCCTTCCCGCCTTTGTCGAAGATGTAGAGCAGCGCGCGCTTCTCCTCCTCGTTGAGGTCGAGGTTCTCAAGTCTGGCCTGGAACTCCTCGCGGGTTAGCATTGATTTTCCACCTTTTTTCCTCCTCCAAAGTACGTAGGCGAATCCACCTATCACCACAAGACCCCCAAGGAGAGCGAGATACAGCAAACTGCCTGCCCCGCTCTCCCCTCCAGCACCTCTGCCGTTGAGCGTGTAGGAAACGCTCTGGTTTCCGGGGGGCATGGTTATCGAGTTCCCCGCTATCTCAAGCGGTATGTCGCTCAGGTCAACCACTATGGCGTTTTCGGGTAGCACAACAGTGAAGGAATCATTGGTTGCAACGTGAAGCGTCCACACCATGCCCTCCTTCGCGGTCAGGTCGGGGGTGTAGTAGGAGACCTTGACTATCCCGGCATCCCCGGAATAGATGAGGAGACTTCCGTTCTCAAGCAGGAAGTTCAGGGGATTTCCGTCCTCGTCCTCAACGATGACGTTTTCGTAATGGTCTCCTAGGAGGGGAAGTTCAATCTGAGAGGAGTACTCCGCGGGCAGGAGTTCATATTCAACCTTGACGTAGCCGTCATCGTAAACCGTCAAAACCAGAGACGAGACGGTATACGCACTAACCCAAGGCAGAAGGATGAGCGTTGCCATCAGGAAGACTGCAACTTGCCTGAGTCTCATTTAAGCATCCCTCCGTAATGAAAAAGGAAAGGTCAAGAGTGGGCGAGTATGAACTCGTCAACGCGGTGAACCATGTCCAGCGCCACCGCAAAGTGCGCCCTTGCCTGTGCTGGCTTTTGAGCCCTGAGCAACCCCACGCCTATCCTGAGCTCCTGCGCGGCTACCTTCAGCTGGCCCTCCGCCCTGCGGGTGTCGATGCCCTCGCGCTTGAGCTCGTGGAGCGCCTTCCTATCCTTCTGAATCCTGTCGTTCATCTCCCTGAGGAAAGCGCGGACGTCTTTCAGCTTTTCATCGAGCTCCCTCTCGCGAGCCTTCCTAAGTACGAACTCAACGGCTCTGTGGAACTCAGCTATGGTTTCCCTGTTGTCCTTCATGACAGTCAGAGCGTCCTCCCACTTGCCCTCGTCCGCGAGAGCCTTGACCTGATCGTAAACCTCCGAGAAAGCATCGAGCCTCTCCTGGAGCTCCGTCACGTTGTAACCGTTCTGCTCCCCGACTTCGATTGCCTTCTGAGCTATCTCCATTCCCTTCTCGCCCTTGATCAGGAAGTCCTTGACGATCTTGTCGGCGTTTGCATAGGCGAGCTCCTCGCGGACCTTTCTCAGCTCCTCGTCGAGGAGAGCTTTCTTCTCCTTGGCGGCGTCATAGTCTGCCTTCGCCTTTTCGTAGTCCCCGGCCTTAAGGTCATCCAGTACAACCTTGTAGGCATCTCTGGTCTCGTTGTAGAGTGCGGTGAGGTTGCTCACGTCTATCCCCTGGTTCTGGGCGATGTTTATTGTCTTCTCAACGAACCTGAAGTACTCCGTCATGCGCTCGATTTCCATCTTAATGCGTTCCCTCACATCCTGGACATTCTCTTTGGCCTCCTTAAGCGCTGAGAGGGCAACCTTGTAGTGGTGCATGGCAGTGAGGCTGTCCAGTATCGAGTTGTAGTAGTCGCCGGCCTCGTATTCACTCACTGCCTTTTCCTTGTAGTCCTCTGCGAGCTCGTAGTGGGTTAATATCGTCGAGTTCTCGGGCAGCTTGTCCTTTATGGGTTCTATCTTATCTTCGGCGAACTTGCTAAGGCGCTGGAGCTTCTCAACGAGGTTGCCCGCTATCACCATCTCCCTGGTGCCGTTGTCCATTGCTCCCGTGTAGGTGGTGCCGCTGGTCGCTGTTCCGTTGCTATCGGCCAGTCCAAGCGGTATCAAACTTCCAAACAGCAGCACTGCCAGGGCCAGTGCAAAGCCCTTCATTCCCTTCATGGGCATCACCGATAAAGGCTAGGCGCCCAACCTATTTGAGGACTCCGACGGAACGAACGTTTCAGAGCGTTCCATTCTTCTCAAGCTCCCTTATATGGAGGGCTGTGGCACATATTCCCTCCACCACGTCCGTAAAATGCGGAATCTCGCCGAACTGGGCGTACAGGCTTCCGTAGTTCGGGTGCCACGCATCGACCTGCTCGCGTCCCTTGGCAGTGATGATGTACACCACCCATCCCCTATCCTTGAGGGTCTCAACGAGCTTCCACGCGTTCGTCATGTCGTTTTCATCCTCTATCACGATCCCGTACTCGGCCTTGATTTTCTCGAAAAGTTCCGACATCTTTCTCACCGGGAAAGATTGGGGCCGAACGTTAAAAACCTTTGAGTGCCCTGATGAGGAGCCTCACCGCGACCAGTATCAGGAGCACGGAGAACAGTATCTTAAACCGCCTTGGATGAAGCCTCGGAACCAGCCTGGCCCCCGCGGCGGCCCCTATTATGAGGCCGGGGGAGAGCAGGAGCGCCGTTTGAAGGTCCACCTGACCCAGCGTGAGGTGGGTGGCCGTTCCCACCAGGGCCGTAAAGAACAGGGCGAGGCTGGACGTTCCGACGGCGTAGATCACGGGGAGGCCCGCGAGGGTGTGGAAGAGGGGGACGTTCAGTACGCCCCCGCTGACTCCGAGCAGTCCGGAGGTCAGTCCGGAGAGGGCACCGATCAGCGGAACCTTCCTGTAGTTTATCCTCAGTATCTCCCCGCGGTTTCGTACATCGTTCCTTTTGACGAAGACGTAGGCAACGTAGATTAGGAGAAGGCCGAACACCGCCTCCAGGACGTTTGAATTCAGCATTCCCGAGAGGTACGCGCCTATCATCGCGGCTGGGATTGAAAAGACCTCCTTCAGAAAGGCCACCCGGTAGAGAACCCTGCCGGCCCGGATGTGGGCGTAGGCGGAGGAGAGGGAGCTTATCGTTATGCACGCAAGGCTGGTTCCGATAGCCACATGGATGGGCAGTCCGAGGAACACCAGCGAGGGAACGATGAGGAACCCGCCTCCGACCCCAAAAAGGCCCGCTATCGTGCCTATGAGGGCGCCGATTAAAACTGCCATTGCCGGGTCAATCATTTTGCATCGGCCCGGTATCCCCGGGAGGGTTTATATAATTTAGCCGGAGGATTACAACTTCGCCCAAAAAATTTTTGAACTTTGAAGGCGTAGGAATACGGATGAAAATGGGGTGGAAAAAGTACTGGCTGATGGTGCTTCTCGTATTTGTGATAACCCAACCGGGCTCGATAACCTTCGCCAACTGGGACGCACCCTACGGCTTTTACAAGGACCTCTCGGTCTGGCTCGGCTCTGCGGCGGGAGGACTGCTGCTGGTGCTCGCCTACGGCCTGTACGAGTGGAGGAATGGGAAGCTGAGCTCCGTGAATCTTCTTCTGGCGGGGGTTGTCCTCCTTTCAACTGCCATAATCGGGTATCGCGCCGAGCTTGCGCTCGGGGGTGAGATGGGCTACGGAAGCGGAAACATGGTGCTTTTCGTAATCGGAAGCCTCATTGGGTTCACATTGTCCGTAATGCTACTCCCAGTCTCGTTACCATACATCCCGACGGGGAGGCTCTACTATCCCTACGACCGGCCTCTGGTTATTGCGTGGCTGGTGATGATAGCCGTGACGCTCCTCCTTGGGGCGGCCTACGTGAAGGAAAGAAGAGAAAGGCTCACGGAACCGGAAGGCCGAGACCCTTCAGAATCATCCTCAGGGCCAAGAGGGCCATGACGACCGCGAAGGCCTTCTTCAGACTGTTCGCCCTCGTTCTCTTGGCTATCCTCGCACCGAGCTGTGCTCCGATTATAAGGCCTGGCACGAGGAGGACGAGCCACTGGGTCTCCACGTTGCCCATGGCGTAGTGCTTGAGCGCTCCGGCCGTTGCTGTGAAAACTATCGCAAAGCTTGAAGTCGCCACCGCGTAGTGTATGGGCAGGCCGAGGTAGGTAAGGAAGGGCACGTTGATTATGCCCCCTCCCACGCCGAGGAGGCCGCTGGCAATTCCGGCGAAAAAACCACCGACCGGCACCAGCTTATAGTTGACCTCCACTTCCTCGAGCCTGACCTCACTCGGCTCTGCGGTTTTCTTGCGGTATATCCTGACGGCGACTACCACAAGGGCGAGACCGAAGATGACCTTCAGCCCGGCGGCACTTATAAAAGAGGTCATCCACGCGCCGATGTAGGCACCGATTACGGCCGTTGAGGCCAGCAGAAGGCCGGCCTTGTAGTGTATCCTCCTCTGCCTTGAGTACGCTATCGCCGAGCTGAGGGAGGTAAAGACGACAGCCGCGCTCGATGTGCCCACCGCGTGGTGTATCTCGACGCCGAGGAAGTTCAGCGTCGGAACTATCAGGAATCCACCCCCGAGGCCGAACATGGCCGCAAGGATTCCTATGAAGACACCGACTGCAAAGTAGCCGGGGTATTTCAGCATTAGCCATCCCTCAAGATGCGTCTTATAGCTTCGCTTATGCTCCACACGTCAATAATGCCTGCTTTGGAGACTTTCTCAAAGTGCTTGTCGTTGGTAACGAGGATTGCCCTGCTTTTCAGGCACGTTGCCGCGTGGACTGCATCCGCGAGCTGGGTTTCGGGAAAATACGGGAGAATGCGAAGCACCTCTTCCCTGCTGGGATTCACAATCGCGACCCGTCTGCTGATGAAGTTATAAAAGTCCAACGCGTTGAGCTTTTCGGCGTATTTCCTGTACTCGGCCATTAAGACGTCGTTTGCTACCAGAACATAACGTTTGTTGGTGAGAAAATGGAGCAAAAGCTCAGTCGTGTCAGTCCAGCCCCGCTTAACGGCCGCTATGAAGACGTTTGTGTCGAGCAGGAATTTAGAGCCCGTAGAGTTCCTTCGCAACCCGGTTCCCCTCTTCTTCGGTTTCGGCTTCAAGTTTTTCGAGGTTGATTCCCCTTGAGTTCTTGACGAGCTTTTCGAGCATCTTCTTGACGTTGAACCGCCTTAGAACTATAGTATCGCCGTCTATCTCAGTGACGAGGAACTCCTCACCGGGTTTGATGTTTAGCTTTCTCCGAACATCCTTTGGAATTACGACCCTGCCCTTGGAGTCCATCTTCGTTATTCCCACTTTTCCCACCATTCCCACGTTGAGCCCTGAGTATTTAAAGGTTTACCACTCGAAAGCAATCGCCTCTATGAGCTTTACCAGTGCCTCGAAGTCTTCCTTCGTGCCGCCCAACGGAAGGCCTATCCCCTCACCATCGGCCCTGTGGAAGGGGATCCTGTTCTTCTCCGCTATCTCCAGCACTCTCATGGGAACTGCTCCGATTGTCGCCCCGGTTCCGGGCTCGACCTCGAAGAGACCCAGTTTTATCACGGTGCCCTCAAACTCCGGCTCGAAACCGAAGGCAAAGACGTTTCTGCCCGGAAGGTCGTGGTCGGTTAGGTCCGCTATCGCGGCCACAGACGCCTCCATGAGTATCCCCTGGCTCTCGGGGTCAGGAACGACGAATGCCAGCCTGTCCTCCGTTCCACTCTCCTCATCAACCATCTCAAAGAGCAGTCCCCTCTCATCCTCAACCACTGGGCCGTATGGGGCCAGTCTGTCCTTCAGGTATTCATTCCAATCCATTCCAACCACCTCAGAGCATTTTTACCTCCCCGGGCGGGCGAACCTTCAGCACCCCCCTGTTGACGAGCGTTTCAGGAACCTCACCGCGCAGAACGGTGAGGAGGTTTTTAACGGCCTGGAAGCCCATGTCCTCCATCGCTTCCTTTGAGAGGCCCGCGTAGTGGGGCGTTAAGACGGTCTCCCACTCGTGCTTGAACAGTTCGTGCTCCTGGACGGGCTCCTTCTCGAAGACATCACTCGCATAGCCCTTTAGTTTGCCCTCTTCAATGGCCCTGACAATAGCTTTCTCGTCAACCAGTGTCCCACGCCCTATGTTCACCAGGTACTTCCCCTCGAGGAGCTTTACCATCTCTTCGTTAATTATGTGGTAGGTTTCCGGCGTTGCTGGGAGTGCGAGTATAACTATATCGCTCTCCCTCAGGACGTCTTCGAGCGGCAGGTACCTGGCCCCGACTTCTTTTTCAATATCATGCTTCCGTGAGCGGGACCAGTAGAGTATCTCAGTGCCCATCGCCTTCATTCTCCTCGCTATGGCCTTTCCAATGGCGCCCATCCCGAGGATTCCAACTTTCTTCCCATAGACCGTCTCTATACCCTTGAAGCCGCCCCATATCGTTCTGTGGGAGTCCCACTTGCCGGCGCGGATGAACCTGTCGGTGTAGGCTATCTTCCTGAGGAGTGCGATGGTCAGCCCAACGGCGAACTCCGCAACGGCCTCGCTCAGGACACCGGAAACCTTGGTGACGTAAATCCCCCTCTCCGTCGCGGCCTTAACGTCAACGTGGTCGTAGCCGGCGGAATGACAGCTGATGACCTTCAGCCTCTCGGCCCTCTCAATGACTTCGCGCGGAAACCTGTTCAGCGGGGAGAGTATGACGCCGTCAAACTCCCCTATCCTCTCTTTGAGTTCATCTACGCTTGGATACAGGATGAATTCGACGTCCGCGTATTTCCTGAGCTCCTCAACAGGCTTACTTTTCATTTTAAAGAGAACGGCCACCCTCGGCCTCATAGTATCACCTTAAGATGCTTATCGAAACGACCCTAATAAGGCTTTTGCACAGTCGGCGGAGGTGCCGCCCCGTCCGGGAAAGCTTAAAAACTTTCTTCGGTTCTCCCTTTAGGTGGTGCAGATGAGTAAGGTTGAGCGAAAGAAATGGAGCGAGAATTTCAGCGAGTGGTACAACGAGCTTATCGAGACCGCTGGAATTCAGGACAAGCGTTATCCTGTCAAGGGAATGAACATCTGGCTGCCCTACGGCCTCAAGATAATGAGAAACATCGAGCGCTTCGTCCATTCCGAGATGGAGAGAACCGGCCATGATGAGGTTCTCTTCCCGGCGCTCATCCCTGAAACCGAGTTCCAGAAGGAGGCCGAGCACATAGCAGGCTTCGAGGGTGAGGTGTTCTGGGTCACCCACGCCGGCCACGACCCGCTCGACATAAGGCTCATTCTCAGACCCACGAGCGAGACGGCCATGTACTCGATGTTCTCGCTCTGGATACGCTCTCATGCCGACCTGCCCTTCAAGGTTTACCAGATAGTCAACACGTACCGCTACGAGACCAAGCACACGAGGCCCCTCATCCGCGTCCGCGAGATAAGCAGGTTCTTCGAGGCCCACACCGCCCACGACAGCTACGAGGACGCCGAGAGGCAGATAAAGGAGGACCTTGAGATATTCGACAACCTCGCGAGGTTCCTCGCGATACCGTACATAATCTCCAAGAGGCCGGACTGGGACAAGTTCCCCGGCGCCTACTACTCCCTCGGCGCGGAGGTCATGATGCCCGACGGCAGGACGCTGCAGATAGGCACCATGCACAACTACCGCCAGAACTTCGCGAAGGCCTACAACATCCAGTACGAGACCGAGAGCGGGGACCACGAGTACGCCCACCAGACCACCTTCGGAATGAGCGAGCGCCTTCTCGCGGCTGTCATAGCCATACACGGCGACGACAGGGGAATGGTTCTGCCCCCAACGGTGGCCCCGATACAGGTCGTGGTCGTGCCGATCCCCAAGAAGGACGCCGAGGCCGACGTCTTCGCCTACGCCCGCAAGATAGCGGAGGAGCTGAGGACGGCCGGAATAAGGGTTTACATTGACGAGCGCGACATAAGACCTGGCAGGAAGTTCTACGACTGGGAGCTCAAGGGAGTTCCCCTCCGCATAGAGGTTGGCCCAAGGGACGTTGCCGGCAGGAAGGCCGTTCTTGCGAGGCGCGATACCCTTGAGAAGCTCGTGGTGGAGCGCGAGGGAATCGTTGAGGAGGTCAGAAAGACCCTGGACGCGATCCATGAGAACCTCCACAAACGCGCCGAGGAGTTCCTCGAGAGCCACATAAAGCGCGTCGAGACCATAGAGGAGGCCAAGGCCGTCTTCGAGGACAGACGCGGAATCGTCGAGATTCCCTGGTGCGGCGAGGAGAGCTGCGGTCTCGAGATGGAGGAAGCCCTCGACGCTAAGATGCTTGGAACGCCCTATCCAGAGGAGAAGGCCAAGGCCCCAGAGGGCAAGAAGTGTCCTGTCTGCGGCAGGGAGGCCAAGTTCATAGCGAGGTTCGCGAGAACCTACTGAGCCTCCAGCCCCAGATTTTTCTTCTGATTTTATCATAAAAGATCAAGGAGTAAAAAGAAGGATCATGCGTTCTGGGATTCGAGCTCCTTGAGAGCCTGCTCGAGGACGTCAACGGCCTGGCTGGCGTAGATGTACGCCTTCCTTATGTGGACGCTGAAGACAACCCAGCTGAGGGTCCTGGTGTCCCTGGGGAGGCCGTAGGTAAGCGCCTGGTTGTACTGGGCGGTGGCGTTGTTGTAGAGCTCAAGAGCGAGGGTGAGGGTCTCGTTGCTAACGTTCATCTGGACGCTGAGGTTGTAAAGCTCGTTGAAGCTCCTCTCCTTGTCCTGGTAGAGGTAGTACCAAGCCACGGACTGCTTGATAAAGTTCTTGTAGCTCCAGGTGGTAGCGCCCGCGGCCCCGGCAAATGGAACCAGAGCCACCATCAAAACTGCAAGGAGTGCAGCAACTCTCTTCATGGTTCCACCTCCTTCAAATGTATTCATCGAGCGGCATTTTTAAATTCTTCCCTCCCCCAACGTTTAAAAAACGAGCATCGAACGAACCACCATGATACTCGGAATCCACGACGGTCACGACGCCGGTGCGGTGCTGATAGACGGCGGAAGGATATTCGCGGTAAACGAGGAGAGGCTGAACCGGATCAAGAAGTACCGCGGCTTCCCAGGGATGAGCGTGGCGAAAGTCCTCGAAATGGCGGGGGCATCGCCGGAGGACGTTGAGGCAATAGCCGTTGCTGGCATATTCAGGAAGCAGAAACGCCTGCTTGAGCTGGAGGAGAACCTCAGGGAGATATTCGGACCTGACTTCAAGAGGAAAGTCCTCTTCGTCGAGCATCACCTGGCCCACTCCGCGGGCGCATACTACACCGCGGGCTGGCGTGAGGCGATAGCGCTGAGCATAGACGCCGCGGGGGACGGACTGAGCTCCTCAATTTACATTGCGAGAGACGGGGAGATGGTCAGGATAGCCCAGAGCACCTACATCGACTCCCTGGGGGACTTCTACGCCTCCGTTACCGAGCTTTTAGGGTTCAAACCGATGCGCCACGAGGGTAAAGTCATGAGCCTCGCGGCATATGGGAAACCAACCTACGACCTGAGCTCAATAATAGAACTCAACGGGCTGAGCTTCGACAACCATCTCGGAGTAATCGGGGTCGAAGCGACGAGGAAGCTCGCAGAGCTCTTTGATTACCCCCTCAGACACGCCAGGGATATCGCCCTCCAGATGAAGCGCGGAAAGCTTGAGGGTAAGCTCCAGATGAAGGCCATAGAGATAGCGGCAAGCGCTCAGGCACATCTGGAGAAGCTGATTGAGGAGCTCGGTCTCGGGCTCAATGGGCGGGGACTTCCCGTTGCCTACGCCGGTGGAGTCGCCCAGAACGTCAAGGCCAACGCCGTGCTGAGGCACATCCTCGGGGACGATAACCTGTGGGTCTTTCCGACGATGGACGACGGCGGTCTGGCCTTCGGCGCCGCGGTTTTTGTGAAAGCCCAGTTCGAGAGGCTCGACGGAAAGTGGAGGCCCCCCAGACTGGAACACGTTTACCTTGGTCCATCCTACGGAAGGGAAGAAGTTGAAGAGTTCCTGAAGATGGAGAGGGTTGAGTACGAGGAGGTGGACGACGTCCCGGGCCTCGTCGCGGACGCCCTCGCTGAGGGTAGGCTGGTCGGATTCTTCCAGGGGGCGATGGAGTTCGGGCCGAGGGCTTTGGGAAACCGCTCCATCTTAGCAGATCCGCGCGATGAGAGCGTGAAGGAGAAGCTCAACGTTGCCCTGAAGCGCGATGTCTTCCAGCCCTTCGCACCGTCAATGCTCTGGGAGAAGGCCGAGAAATACCTCGAAGACCTCAATGGAAGGCCAAACGAGTTTATGACGATGAGCTACACGGCGAGTGAGGAGTTCAGAGAAGCCGCTCCCGCCGTCGTTCACGTGGATGGGACAACCAGACCTCAGGCCGTAAGAAAGGAAGCCAATCCGGCTTATTACGGCGTAATCAAAGCCTTCGAGCGGGAGACAGGCCTGGGCGCAGTGCTGAACACGAGCTTCAACATGCACGGCGAGCCAATAGTCTGCTCGCCCGAAGACGCCATGAGAACGTTCCGGAACGCGGAACTCGATGTGCTGGTCATCGAGGGCTTCGCCGTCCACGGGCGCTGAGTTAGAGCAGTGCCCTAAGGAAGGCCAGGGACAGCCTCACCATCTGCAGCTTGCCCCTCACCTCAATGTTTTTCAGGCCGAAGATTGCCGGATTGGCCTTGAACCCCATCACTATGACTTCCTGTCCCTGGTACATGAGGAACACCGTTTTCCCTCCCTCGTCCAGCCTGTTCGCCACCTCCTCAAGGCCCTTCAGCTGCTTCAGAACCTCCAGCTTCCCGGTGATGCCCCCTTCCCCCCTCTTCATCTTCATGAGTGGGGAGGCCACTTTGAGCAACTTCCCGGCGTCGATTATGTCGACCACCACGTCGTCTCTGGTGATCCAAATGAGAACCCCCTCTGCCGAAACCTCGAGCGAACCGCTGACTATAAGGTTCTGGAGCTTCAGGGCGCTCTCAAGCAGGCTCCCAGCGTCCACTGGCACCACCGGCACGGGATAAAAGGGAATGCCTCACTCCTTCCTGAGAGGCACTATCTTCAGGGTTATCTCGCCGTCCAGGGTCAGCTTGGTGAACTTCAGGTGAATTTCCGTCTCGGTTCCCTGAACTGCATCGAAGACCTTTCCCATGTCGACCTTTGGGAGGAGTGCCTGCTTCACCTCCACGAGGGCGGCTATAATCTCGTCTATCTGGGCCGCGGATATCCCTGGCACCTGCTCCTTCAGTTCCTTGAGCTCGTCAACGGCCTTTCCCAGCTTCTCAATCGACTCCTCATCGACGGGAGGTTCCCTCCTTTCCTCGGGCATGCGATCACCCCCTGCAGGACTGGTTGATGTTGGTTCTCATGGTATTTATCCTTTTTCGGTTTACCATTACGTGCACCACTTCAGACATCAGCGCTTCTTTAAATACTTCGATGTACATCTTTTCGTTGAGGTAAAGTTATAAACATCGGCCCGAAGACCCTTCGGTGATGCTCATGGCGCTGAGCGACAGGTTAGAACTCGTCAACCCTTCTGAGATAAGGAAGCTCTTCGACCTCGCCCAGGGTGTTGAGGGCCTGATATCACTTGGAATAGGTGAGCCGGACTTTGACACTCCGGAGCATATAAAAGAGTACGCCAAGGAGGCTCTCGACAAGGGAATGACCCACTATAGCCCGAACGCGGGAATCATGATGCTCCGCGAGGCAGTGTCGGAGAAGCTCAGGAAGCAGAACGGCATCGAGGCTGACCCGAGGAGCGAGATAATGATCCTCGTGGGTGCCAACCAGGCTTTCATTCTGGGCCTCGCCGCGTTCCTCAAGGAGGGCGAGGAGGTTCTCATTCCAAGCCCGATGTTCGTCAGCTACGCCCCGGCCGTCGTCCTGGCGGGCGGAAAGCCCGTTGAGGTGCCGACCTACGAGGAGAACGAGTTCAGGCTGAGCGTGGACGACCTCAAGAAGCATGTGAGCGAGAAGACCCGCGCTCTCATCATCAACAGCCCCAACAACCCAACCGGTGCGGTTCTCACCAGGAAGGACCTCGAGGAGATAGCCGACTTCGCCGTTGAGCACGACCTCATAGTCTTCAGCGACGAGGTTTACGAGCACTTCGTCTACGACGGCGTCAAGAACCACAGCATAGCCTCGCTCGACGGCATGTTCGAGCGCACGATAACCATAAACGGATTCTCCAAGACCTTCGCCATGACCGGCTGGCGCCTCGGCTTTGTCGCGGCCCCCTCCTGGATAATCGAGAAGATGGCGCGCTTCCAGATGTACAACGCCACCTGTCCCGTCACCTTCGCCCAGTACGCCGCCGCCAAGGCCATCCATGACCCGCGCAGCTGGGAAGCCGTCGAAGAGATGAGGCGGGAGTACGACCGCAGGAGGAACCTCGTCTGGAAGCGCCTGAACGAGATGGGACTTCCGACGGTCAAGCCCAAGGGTGCCTTCTACATCTTCCCGCGCATCAGGGACACCGGTCTGAGCAGCAAGGAGTTCAGCGAGCTGATGCTCAAGGAGGCAAGGGTCGCGGTTGTCCCGGGAAGCGCCTTCGGAAACGCCGGCGAGGGCTACATCAGGATAAGCTACGCGACGGCCTACGGGCAGCTTGAAGAGGCCATGGACAGGATGGAAAAAGTTCTGAAGGAGAAGGGGCTGGTCTGAGGCTTAAAGCCGCTCCAGCTCCACACCATCCACCCTCTTCTTTTCCGCATCATAGTCCACAACGGCGTAGTATCCCCTGAAGAGGGGACCCGGGTTCACGATCACTGTTCCGCCGATTCTATCGACGCTCCTCGCCTCGTGGATGTGGCCGGTGAGAACGAGCGGGGGTTCTTTCATCTCTATAAACCCCCTCAGCGCGGGACTTCCCACGTGGAGGCCCGAATGAACGCGGTCTGCATTCGTATCTTTTGGGGGCACGTGCGAGAGTATCACGTCCCCGTCGCGGTAGTTCCTCTCCAGAATCTCCTCAATTTCATCCTCCGTGAGCTCCCAGAACGTGCGGAACGGTGTCACGTTTGAGCCTCCGATGCCAACGATTCCAACGCCCCCGATTTCAACGCGCCTGTCGTGGGCCCATACCCCTATCCCCTCCAGAAACGAGGGAACGTCCTGCCCATCGCAGTTGCCGTGAACCGCAACCACCGGCCTCTTCAGCTCCAGCAGGGGAGTCAGGACCTCGCGGGCCCTCTCAGCACCTCCAAAGTGGGTCAGGTCTCCCGCCACCGCCAGGATGTCAAAGTCCATCCCGCGGAGGGCCTCGGCGAGCTTTCCAACCTTGCTCCGGTTTCCGTGGATGTCAGTGATGGCCACGATCCTCACGTTACCACCTCCTCACGAGTACGCCCCTGTCTCTTCCGCCAGCTTCATAAGCCTCTCGACGCGCTTTTCCGTCCAGGGGTGGGTGGAGACCAGGTCCGCAAACTCCCCGCGGTACGGGTTCACGATGAAGAGGGGGGCGGCGGCTAGATTTCCGCACTTCATCGGCCTGAATGAGATTGCGCGTTCCATTTTTAACATGGCGCTGGCGAGGGAAAGGGGCCTGCCGCTTATCTCCGCCGCCATGGCGTCCGCGCGGTACTCAAGCTCCCGATCCAGTACAAAATGCAGTATCCCCGCGGCGATGGGTGCGGTGAGCATGAGACTACCCCTGTAATCGCCGGCCCCCCTCCCAACGCTGTCCGCGGGATGAAGGAGAGCGTCCAGCCAGTAAGAAAATCCCACCACCGAGCCCGCCATCACGACGGTGAGGGTCTGAATAGGGGTTTCACCGGAGAGTATGTGGGCGATCTCATGGGACATGACCGCCTCAAGCTCGTCCGGCTCGAGGGTGTGGATGATGCCGTGGGTGAGAACGATAACGCTCCGCTTCTGGTTGCCCCCAGTGGAGAACACGTCGGGGGTGCCCGTTGGAATCAGGGCAAGGTCCGGGGTCGGGATCCCTGCACGGGAGGCGAGGCGCTCGGCGATTTCGTAGATGGACGCGTAATCCCGTCTGGGAAGAATCCGGGCCCTGTACCACCTGAGCACAAGTTCATCTCCATACAGGTACATCCAGGAGTGAACCGCGATGGAGAGAACCTGGGCCCCTATCAGGCCGGGAATCCCGAAGATAAAGTAGCCTGCAGCGGAGAAGAGCCACGTAACAAACGCAATCACGAGAATAACCTTGAGCCATAGGAGAGCGCTCACATCCGACCACTCCCCAGCCGCAGGTATGGCAGCACCTCGTCATACACGCCGCTCCAGTCAACGATTCCGAACCGCCGTTTAATTCCCCTTTCAAGGAGTTCGGATATCTCCTCCACGATCTCATCAGGGGTCTTTCCCGTCGTGTCGATCTCCAGAACGTTCTCGTTTTCCTCGAGGGCCTCGACCAGGATGACGTCCACCAGCTCCGCCTCGACGTTCTCGGCGAGCTTCTCCCTCGAGTAGCCCCGTTCCATCAGTCTCTCAGCAACGAGCTTGGGATTGGCACGGAGGACTATTACGACGTCCGCCGGTACAAAGTGGCTGAGGTGGCCGTCTATTACAACATCCCTCCCGTGAAACTCCTGCGACATGGCTTCGGCCAGCTCATCGACATCTATCTCCAGCTCCTCGCCCACCATCTCGCCGATGCCCTTTTCTCTGGCGAATTCTTTAACGCCCACGTATTCGTAGCCAAGCTTCTCGCTGAGGAGCCTTGATACGGTGGTCTTTCCGACCCCTGGCGTTCCGGTTACCGCTATTATCATCCCCACCTCACCGGGTGCGAGATACGCGTTGGGGCTTATATCCTTGTCTTTCGTCGATTGCCGAATGTACATGTAGCATTTATCGAAAACCTTATAAGGACCGGGAGCGTCTAAGAGTTTAGGTGATATCTATGGAGAGGTTGAAATCCACCCTACTTCAGAAGAGGCTTGAGGTTGTTAAGAAGAGGAAGGAGCTCCTCGCCCTTGAGGAGGCCCGCCTCGTGAGGATGGCCCGCCAGAAGAAGGCCGCCGCTTCTGAGCTTGCGAAGGTTAAGAAGGAGAAGGTCGCCATAGCCCTCGAAGAGGCGAAGCTCATAAGGGTCCTCAAGCAGAGCGGCTACCCTGCCGTCTGAGGTTTCTTCCAAAACTTTTAAACTCCCAACATTCTTGGCTTAGAAAAACCTGGAAAGAGAAAGGGAATCAGAAGACGTTGAGCTGGTCGTCGAGGATCATCTTCTGTATCTTCGTTATGTCGGCGAGCCAGGCGTCGGCTATCTCGTAGGCCGGCTTCTGGATGGTCTCGAGGTGGTAGCCCTTCTTCGGGATTATCTGGACGCTCGCGACGAGCGGCTCGTCGATGGGCTTGCCTATCTGGCTGAGTATCCTGACGTAGACCTCCTCGACACCCTCGACCTGCTCGGCGATGTCGTTGGCGATGAGCATCGAGAGGAGGTTGTAAATCTTTCCAACGTGGCTGACCGGGTTCTTTCCGGCAGCGGCCTCCATGCTCATGTGCCTGTTCGGGGTGATGAGACCGTTAACGCGGTTGCCCCTACCAACGCTACCGTCGTCACCGGCCTCGGCGCTGGTTCCGGTGACGGTGATGTAGTAGATGCCCTTCTCCGGGTCGTCGGCGGTGTTGACGTAGATGTTGACCTTCCTCTCGGTGTGGGCCTCGGCGACGCCCTTGGCGGCCTCGTAGATGGCCTCCTTAACGGCCATGTACTCGTCCGGGCCGGCAACCTCGCTGTCCACCATGGCGGCCGCGATGGTGATGTCTATCTCATCGCCCTTCCTGAGGCCCATAACCTTGATGTCCTCACCGACCGCCGGGTACTTCCTCTTAAACTCGTCGCTGTTGAGGAGCCTCTCGGTCTCGTAAACTATCCTCTCGGTCTCGCTGAGCGGGGCGTAGCCGACTCCAAAGCTGGTGTCGTTGGCGAGCGGGATCGGAGTTTCCTTGGCCTTGTTGAAGACACCGACGAGGTCCACACTGCCCTGACCGATGCGGGAGTCGATGACGACGTGGTTCTCAAGGTCGAGGTGCCTGACGGCCTTCCTGAGGTACTCGCGGGCGGCTTTAATGGCAACCTCGTGAACCGGGAAGAGCTCGCGGTCAACTATCTCAACGGCCCTTCCGGAGAGGAGGATGTATATCGGCTTGATGACCTCACCGCCGCCGAAGCGCGGGTAGGCCTTTCCACCAACGACCTCCACCTGGTCGGTGTTGTGGTGGAGGATGATGCCGTACCTCTTCACGTACTCCCTGCTGAGCGCCCTGCTGACGGCCTCGGCTATGCCGTCGGCAATGCTGTCCGGGTGTCCTATACCCTTCCTCTCAACTAGCTCGACCCTCTGCATCTCAACGGGGGTCCTCATGAGCTCCTCAACAACTATGTTCCTGACCTTCTCAGCCATGAGCGTCACCTCTGGGGGTTTGTATGGTCGGGTCTGTGCATCCGTTTATATACTTTTCGGCATGAATTCGAGAGCCGAATATTCCTGCCAGTTATTTATCCCGAAACCCTTAAAATTTTCCCCGAAAATAATTCGTACGAGCATCCGACGACGCCCGGTGGCCCGGTCCCGGGAGCCGGTGCGGTGCCAGCGATGAGCGGGTGTGACGATGCCGGGCGGACAGGGCTCGCCCTCCGGACCACCGGAGGACGCCGTCCGGCCGCCGATGAGGGATGGAGATGGGCCGAGCCCACATTTTTAACCCCTTTGTCGAACTTCTTCCGGTGAGATCATGGAGCTGAAGGAAATAATAGCCGAGATTAGAGAGGTTCTCGATGAGAAGGATTCGCTCAGGGAGGAGGCGCTGAGGCTGACGAGGGAGATAGTCAGGATGAGCGGGGATACGATAAAGGCCCTGCACAGGGGAGAGGTTGAGGAGGCTGAGAAACGGCTGAAAATCGTCCGCGAGAAGGTCGAGGGGCTGCGGAGGAAGCTGAAGGATCACCCAGACCTTTACCACACCGGCTACGTCCAGAGCGCCCATCAGGAGTTCGTTGAGGCCAGCCTGTTCTTCGCGTACATGACAGGGGCGGGTTATCCCTCACCTGGAGAGCTGGGCGTGCCCCACGCAGACTACGCACTCGGCATCGGGGACTTCATTGGTGAGCTCAGAAGACACTTCCTGCTGCTCCTCCTCGATGGAAACCTCGAAGAGGCGGAGAGAACCTACCGCACCATGGAGAAGACCTACGAGGAGCTGATGACGCTGGAGTATCCCAAAGGACTCGTGAACGTAAGGGGAAAGCAGGACCAGGCAAGGAACATCCTCGAAAGGACCCTCGAGGACCTCATGAGGGCAAAGCTGAGCAGGAGTCTGGAGATAAAGCTCGACCTCGCGGCAGGGGCGCTGGAAAAACGGGAAGACGGGGCAACCGATGAAACAATTACATAAAAACATAATTCGGTGATTATGTGGTTACCGAATTGCAGAAAAAACTTGAGAGGATCGCCGCGGCCCAGGTGAAACTCGCCGGAAGGGTCGTGGAGAGACCAGTTGATCCTGGCAGTGTGCGGGTTGTCGCCGCAGTGGACGTATCGTACAGGGAGAACCGGGCAAGGGCGGCCCTAGTTCTCTGCACCTTCCCCGACTGCCATGTTCTGGGCTCAAAAACGGCCGTGGTTGATGTCACGTTCCCGTACATTCCCACATACTTTTTCCTGAGAGAAACCCGGCCGGTTCTCCTGGTGCTCCGCGGTGAGGAGTTCGATGTTCTCCTCGTCGAAGGACACGGAAGGGCGCACCCGCGCGGCTACGGACTGGCCTCCCACATCGGTCTGCTGGTCGGACGGCCAACCATAGGCGTTGCCAAAGGGCCCCTGAGGGGTGCGCCGGAGGGCTCGTTCAGGCGGATGGGAAAAGCTTATGTAAGCGTCGGCCATTTAATCGACTTGGAATCCGCGGCGAGAATCATCGAGCCCCTGCTTGAGGGGGGCTACCCAAAACCGCTCAGGCTCGCTGACAGACTGTCGAAGAGGGAAACGCTATGAAGAGGATAAAACTGCTCATCCTGCTGGCCAGAAGGGGGGCCGTTGGAGAGAAGGTCAAGGTGACGCTGAGGGACCTGGGCGATGAGCTCGGGATTTCCCCGCAGTCCGTCCTGAGACTCCTCGAGGACATGGAGGGGGAGGGATTCATAGAGAAGTCCGTCGAAGGGAAGAAAACCTACGTCGAGATAAGCCCCAACGGTCTGGCCTTTCTGGAGGAACTCTGCGATGCCATATCGGGCGTCCTTTACAACGGCGTTATAATCGGCGAGGTCATCTCGGGAATAGGTGAAGGGGCGTATTACGTGAGGCAGTACTCCCAGTTAATCGAGGAGTACCTGGGGTTCAAACCGTACCCAGGAACGCTGAATATCCGCGTTGTCTTCCCGAGGACGGTGTTTGATGCCCTCTGCGGCGTCAGGCCGGTCATCCTTCCGGGATTCGTGAAGGATGGAAGGACGTTCGGGGACGTCAAAGCATACCGGGTCAGGATAGGGGACGTCGAGGGTGCAATAGTCATACCCTCCCGGACGGTCCATCCCCCGAAGATAGCGGAAATAGTGGCCCCCATCTACCTCAGGGAGAAGCTGAACCTTCAGGACGGCTCAAAGATAACGATAAAGGTCGTGAAATCATGAACCCGCGGGATGTAAACTGGAGGTCGCTCCTTGCCTGGGCAGGGGTGGGCTCGTTTATAGGCTTTGCGGTAGCGGTGGCCATGTACTCGCCCAGGGCCGGAAACGAGGGGTTCGTGTATCTGATATACGTCGGCCTGCTCGCGGGAATCCTGCTGGGCCTCAGATACCCCTTTAACGTCAGGGCCTCCGCCTACGCGTTCCCCATGGGATTCCTTGCCACTTCCCTGCTGGCGGGTCTGTGGGCGGTAAGGGACGTGGGCCCCCCGGGGGCGTACGCGTTCATAGCCGTCGTCATGGCGGCCATGATTATCGTGGGCCCCTCCAGCTACCTGGACATGTTTCTCGTCCCGCTCAGCTACTTCGGCGGCTTCGCCGTGGCAATGCTGACCTTCAAAGGGTACGAACCCCTCCAGGGCACCGAGGGAGCCGTTGCGAGTCTGTTCGTCGTCGGGGTCATGGGGGCGGTGCTGGCGTTCTTCGCGGTATTTGCGAGATGGGCCTTTGAGGTGGCTAGGAGCATTCCCAGGAGGTAACGTTTAAATACGTTCACCAACAACCTATTCCGGTGATTAAAATGGTGATGCGCCTCTCAAAGCTCTACGGGAAGCAGATATACAACACCAAGGGCTACTACGTCGGCTACGTCGATGAGATTCTGATCGAAGTTGACAGGGGCCAGGGAAAGGTGCTAGCCCTTGGACTGCCGGGCGAGAAGGTCGGCGTGCCCTACAACAGGGTTACCGCGATAGGTGATATAATACTGGTAAAGGCAAAAGAAGAGTGATCAGCCTTCTTTAACTTTTAGTGCCTCGAGGAACTTCTCCGTTATGGCTTCCTCCGCCAGCCTGAGGAGCGAGCCCTTGTCCTTGGCGAGCTTGAAGATTCCGAGCGGAATTCTCGCCCCGCCAGACTGGGAGTGGCCGCCGCCGCTGCCGATGTCGCCGAAGGCCTCCCTGAGGACGGCTCCTATGTTCACCCTGACGTCGCGGGTTCTGGCGGAAATCTCTATTCTGTCGTCCACTATGCCGAAGACGAGGACGGTGGTTATGCCCTCCAGGCGGAGGAGGAAATCCGCCGACTCCGCTATGGCGTCGCGGTTGGTGATGAAGCCCACGTTGCTGACGACAACGTTCTTGTAGATGCGCCTGTTCATTATTGCCTTCGCCAGTATCTCCGCCGTCTCGGTGCTTATGTCCGGGTGCTCTATCTTGTCGAGGAGCTCGTAGTCCACCTTACCGGCCAGGAACTCGATGGCCTTGAGGTCGATGTGGCTCAGCTTGGAGAACTTCTTGGTGTCGATGTAAATGCCGTAGAAGAGGGCGGTGGCCATGAGGGGGGACAGGGAGATGTTGAGCATCCTGAGGTACTCGGCGAGGATCGCGGCGGAGGAGTGGACATCGGGCCGTATGTCGAGGAAAGCGTCCTCGGGGATGAGTTCCTGAAGGTGCTGGAGTATCTGGTGGTGGTCGATGAGTATCTTTATCTTATTGTAATCCGACTGGTCAAGCGTCGTGAGGTTGCCGTTGGGCTGGCAGTCCACGAGGGCTATGAACGGGTAGCGTTTAAGCTCATAGGAACCCCTGGAAACCTTCCTGAGGTCGATGCCGAGGAGGTTCACGAAAGCCCTGTTCTCGTGGTGGGCTATCTCGCCGCCGTAGACTATCTGGGTCTTGAAGCCTAGGGTCTGGGCTATGACGCTCAGGGCGGTCGCGCTGGCTATTGCGTCCGGGTCGGGGTTGTCGTGCATGACTATCAGGAGGGAATCTGCCTGGTTCCTGAGCTCCTTGAGCTTCCTGACCAGGAGGTTGGCGTTTTTCCGCTCGCCGATTCTCTCGACCGTTCTGACCAGGGCCTCCTTAAGGGCGTTTCTGGGTGAGACGGCGTAGTCGACCTTAACCTCCGCCTCGTACTCCTCGTTTATCTGGGAGACGAGGTCATCCAGGCCAACATCGTCGGGAAGAACCGTAACGATCGGCACGTCTTTGTTGTTGGTCCTTATCACGTAGACGGTTTTTCTGATTACATCCACGTTCATTGTGGTTATTATGACGAGTTCGGCTTTGTCAACCCCCGCCTTCAGGAGGGTGGCGGTGTATGAGAAGTCCCCGTTGATGACCTGGAATCCGCTCTCCTCGAGGGCCTTGGCACGGATTTCATCCTTCTCTATCACGGTTACATCAAACTCTCCCCTCAGGGATTCGGCTATCGCACGGCCGATTGCCCCGCCTCCGAGTACCAGCACCCGCATGTTCCCCACCTTTTTGCACAATAATGTTTAAATACAAGCGCCGATATACTAGGACGGTGAATTCCTCTCTGGGATTTTTTGGCTGAGGGATATATATAGCTAATGGTGATGGATATGCAGTTGCCAGACAAGGGGCCATTCATGGAGAACGTGGTAGCAACCTCCGCAGGGGATCTGGGAGCGCTCGTTCAAAAGGCGCTTTCCCAGGGCAACGGGGCTTTTCTAAAGATATTTGCTAGGAGCGCAGGAGGTAAGTACTACATAACCGTCCTCCTCGACAGGTCAAAGGTGCTCGCGGCGGAGTGCCTCGTGGTTGACACGAAGCAGAACCTCTCGGGGGAGGAAGCAATCAGGGTGCTGAAGTCATCCATTGGCAAACCAATGGTCGTTGACGTTTATACCCTCGATGAACTCGAGCTCAAGCTGTCCGTGGCGGATAATATCGACGCATACACTCAGACCCCAAAAGTCCCGCTGGACGAACTCTTCAAAGTCCCCAGCGAGGGGCCTCCTGCGGAGCCCGCAAAGAGGGAGGAACCCGCTGAGAAGAAGGCAGCGATAGCGGCGACGGCGGGAGCCGCGGTGACCTCCCAGACCACGACCGAGCCGCAGCCCCTGGCGGTGGAGGCAGAGAAGCCCAAGCCCGCCCCAACCCCTGCGGGGAAGCCCGAGGTTGTGGTCAACCTGACCGGTGGAAGCATACCCGAGAAGGCCTTCCAGGTCTACGCGGAGGACCTCCTCAAGGAGGCCAAGAGGATAAAGGGCCTCACGATAAACAGAATAGAGTTCGATGCCAGCGTGGGCGAGGGCGTTGTCTACCTCAACGTTCACATCTACGGAAACTCCACCGGCGATTCAAGGGACATAGAGGTGGCGGAGAAGAGGATGCTCCACGCTGTCAGCAAGTACGCCCCCGTTCTCCTCAGGGAGGCCGAGATAAAGCCGATAATCAGGGATGTGGGCATAATCATCGACGGCCAGGAGCTCAAGCCCCAGGAGATAGTGGACAGGGACAAGAAGAAGACCGGAAACGTCACAAAGGACGGAAGGATTTCCTTGTCCGTTCTCGAGGACGTGTGGCCGTACTTCAGCGCCTACGCCAGGACCGTTGTGACGGAGATAGAGAGCGCGGGGATAAAGATCGACAAGGCCCACTTCGACGTCAGGGGAAGGAAGGAGTTCGAGATAAACCTCTCCCTCGTGGTTGAGACCAGTATGGCCAAGGACTCCGTCCAGAGAATAGCCAAGGACATTCTGAGCAGGCACGCAAGGGAGCTCGGAAGAAGTCTGAAGCGCTACATAACCGTCCACAACATAGAGGTTGAAACGGTGTCAAAGGCAGGCGTCTCAGGTTCTGCGGCCGCTCCCGTGGCCGTCGAGACCAGCGGCAAGGCCGCGGAGATACTGGCGAAGAAGGCGCTCCTCGAGAAGGAGGTCGAGCAGCTCCTTAAACAGGCCGGAATAGATGAGCTTTCCGTCCTCACGGAGGAAAAGAAGAAGGAAAGCGAGGAAACCATGCTGAAGAGCCGCATAGAGCCCGCAGTGGAGACCCTCAAGAACAGGATTCACGCGGAGCTCAAGCTCGTCCCGCGCGTCACATTCAAATGGCTCAAGCTCAACCATGAAATCCAGGGTCCAACCGTTTACGTCGATATCGAGGCCAGTTTCCTCAAGGAAAACGTTGGAGGCCTCTTCGGTTCGTTCTCCGGCGTCTCCGATGAGAAGATAAAGCAGGACATAGCGGCGACTGTCCAGAGAGTCATAAAGGACGTGTCGAGGGAGTACGGAATCGCGATCAACATGCGGAGATTGAACGTAATCATCCGCTGATTCCTTCTTTTCTATTGCATTTGCAGATCAGCACTCAAGATCGTCATCATCCTGACGTCAGATATGCCGAGGTCATCATCCGTTCCAATTCCGCGGGAGGTTTAATAACTTTGACGGCATTTCGTCGAACATCTAAACGCTAAGTTTTTAAACTAAGTGCTTGCCCTCACCAATATGGACGGCTTAATCCTTGGAGTTCTGGCGGCGCTGGCATCGGCTTTCTCGTGGGCGGCATCGACGATACTGATAAAGGCGGGAATGCGTGACAAGAGCCCTGTGGCGGCCAACATATTCCGCCTCTACGCCGTCTCGGCGATGTTCGCGGTCATCTTCCTGATAAACGGCACCTTCTCGAAGATCGCCGGGCTGTCTCCAGAGCTGCTCGCGATGGCCTTCGTCTCAGGGGCCTTCGGCTTCGTCATAGGCGACTACTTCTACCTCAACGCCCTCAAGATGATGGGCGTCTCAAGAACCGTCCCGATAACCTCCACCTACCCGCTGTGGGCCATACTGTGGGCCTTCCTCTTCCTGGGGAGAGATGTAAGCGCCCAGATAGTTGTGGGCGCCGCGCTGGTGGTTTCCGCGATAGTGGTTGTGAAGAAGGCGGAGGAGGAAGAGGAGATAAACCCAAAGGGCTTCCTCTTCGCGATCCTGGCCCCAATCTCCTGGAGCTTCGCGATACTCACGATGGACTGGCTCACCGGTTACGTGGACGTGCTCACGCTCGCCGGGATAAGAATGATGTTCGCGGCCCTGGCCGTGTCGCTCTTCCTGCCGGGGTACGCGGGCGAGCTGAGGAGGATAACCCTCCGGGAAGCGCTTCTCCTGACCGGCGCCGCGGCCACGGGCCTGCTCCTCGGCCAGTACCTCTTCGTCTACTCGATAAACCTCGTGGGTTCCCAGATATCGGCCCCCGTTTCGGCTATAAACCCCATCATAGCCTCGACCCTTGCGATACTAATCCTCAAGGAGCCGCCCAACAGGAAGATACTCGAGGGACTGATCTTGGCAGTTCTCGGGGTAATACTCATCTCCACCGGCTGAGGCTCAGGTTTTTAAGGTGGTCGGCCATAGAATCAATCGCCGACAGTGAGGGGACAATCGTCTCCTCATGGGCTCGGTTTACCCGCCTCCGCGAGGTATCGGGTTCTGTGAGCGGAGCGTGCTCACGCCGAGCCCACAGGGCCGGGAGCATCCACCCGCGCGAGCGAATGAACGCGGGCCTCTGTACCCGGCCCACAATTCGATGCACTTCTGAGGAAGGCTTATAACCTGGAGGGCGGGAGTTAGTTTCTGAGAAGCCGACATAATCGGTGGTTATTTATGGTGATAATTCCCCGGCCGATAGAACCACAGGAGATAAGGCGAATTCGTAAGGAGCTCGGAATAACCCAGGAGGAGCTTGCGGAGAAGGCAGGGGTCACGCAGGCCTACATCGCCAAGCTGGAGACTGGCAAGGTGGACCCGCGACTCTCGACATTCAACCGAATCCTCCAGGCCCTGCTCGAGTGCAAAAAGGCCCAGCTCACCGCCAGGGACGTCATGTCATCCCCGGTTCTCTCAGTCAAACCCTACGACAGCGTTGAGAACGTCATAAAGCTCATGAACGAACACAACATATCCCAAATTCCGGTCATAGCGGGCAACAAGGTCGTCGGCTCCATCACCGAGAAGACCCTGGTGCGGCAGAGCCTCGAGTACGAGGACATCTACGACCACAAGGTCATGGAGGTCATGGAGGAGCCGTTCCCGATAGTAAACGAGGACGAGGACCTGGAGGTCGTCAAGTACCTCCTGGAGGAGCACCCCGCTGTTCTTGTCCAGAACAGGGAGGGCAGGATAACCGGCATCATCACGAGGGTGGATATATTCAGGATAGGGAAAGGCCGCGGCTGAGTTTCCCACGCCGGCAGCCCTGCATTCCCCCTTCTTCTAACATCCACTCTGGCAAAAATATCCAACAAGTTTATATACTCCCGGCCCAACCATCAGTGGACAAATAATCCAGGTGGTTGGAATGAAAAAGACCGCGGTTTTGCTCATGGCCCTGCTCATCGGAGCGGTCGTGGCGTCCGGATGCCTGGGCGGTGGAACAGCTGAAACGGGCACCACGACGGTTCCCGAAACATCGAGCTCACCGGGTACTTCGGAGACCACCACGAGCTCACCAGCTCAAACTGGAACGACCACGCCTACGCCCATTGAGACCGAAAAGCCGCACTACCCAATAACCGTAACGGACTTCGCCAACAGAACCCTAACGATTGAGAAAGCCCCCGAGCGCGTCGTGACGCTGGCCCCGAGCATCACTGAGGACCTCTACTACCTCGACCTCTTTGACAGAGTCGTTGGGGTTACGGACTTCGATGATTTTCCAGCGGGAGTTGTCAACGTCACCCGCGTGGGAGGCTACGGTCAGTACGCCAACCTTGAAGTGATAGCATCGCTCAACCCAGACCTGATACTGGTGGACAGTTACTCCATGACGATCCTCGAAGACCTCCAGAGGATAGCCCCGGTTCTCGTTGTTGATCCACACAGCATCGACGACATCCCAAGGGCCCTTGACCTCCTGGGAGCGGTGTTCAACGCGGAAGAGGGTGCCAGGAAGGCGACGGCGGAGTTCGAAGCAAAGATAAACACGATAAACTCCGCCGTTAAGGATGAACCCCGTGTGAGCGTTTTCTACGTGGTCTGGAACAACCCGCTCATGACCGCCGGCGGCGGAACCTTCATCAGCGACGTCATAGAACTGGCCGGTGGGGAGAACATTTTCAACGATACGACCGGCTGGCCGACCGTGAGTCCGGAGCAGGTCATAGAGAGGAACCCCGACGTGGTGCTCCTCACACCACACTGCGGCATGAGCGTTCAGGACGTTTACAGCGGCCCCCTCGCGGGCATAAAGGCGGCTCAGGATGGAAAAATCTACGTCATCGAGAACGAGAACGACCTCATCCACCCGAGTCCCCGCGTTGTCCTTGGACTCGAGGCGGTTGCGAGGCTCCTTCACCCGGACGCCTTTAAAGTGAACTACCCGCTCACGGTCACGGACTTCGCGGGAAGGACCGTCACAGTCGACAAGGAGCCGGAGAGGATAGTCACCCTCGCGCCCAGCATAACGGAGAGCCTGTTCTATATAGGTGCAGGAGGCAAGGTCGTCGGAGTGACCGACTACGATGACTTCCCGCCGGTAGTGGAGAACATAACCCGTGTGGGCGGCTACGGAAAGTACGCCAACCTTGAGGCCATAGCCGCACTGGAGCCGGACCTCATCGTGGTGGACGGGTTCTCCATGGATATACTGGATGGCCTGGAGAGGATAGCCCCCGTCGTTGTGATTGACCCCAAGAACATCACCGCGATCTACAGCGCCCTTGAGCTCCTTGGAAAGATAACCAACCGCGAGGAAGGGGCCAGGGCAGCGGTGGCGGACATGCAGGCGACGGTCGGCTACGTCACCTCAACCGTGGCGGGAGGGTCGAGGCCCAGGACGTTCTTCATCCTCAGCTACTACAACGGCTACTGGACGGCCGGAGCGGGAACCTTCGTCAACGACCTCATAACCCTTGCCGGCGGTGAAAACATCTTCAACGACGTCAGCGGCTGGGGAGCCGCGAGCGAGGAGCAGATAATCGCCAGGAACCCGGAGGTCATAATAATCTCGCCGAATGCGGGAATAAGTCCGAAGGACCTCTGCTCCGGGCCGCTCTCCGAGGTGGACGCGGTCAAGAACGGGCGTGTTTACGTCCTCAGCGACGAGAACCTCGTCGTCAGACCGGGCCCCAGGATAATGCACGGGCTTGAGGAGATAGCGGAGTACCTCCACCCGGAGGCCTTCAGTTTCCAGCCGCAGCCGCTCGTCTGCAACGCGACTGCCTCGGCCTCCGGCTGAGTTTTCATTTTTCTTTTCTGGGCAACCGTTAAAAGGTTCCCTCCCCCATTTTCTCCGGGTGGGAGCATGGAGCGAAAGACGTTCTACAGGATTTTGCTGGTCATCGTTCTCGTCCTGACCGTCGTCTATACCCTGGGGATAATGGGCGTCATACCGTTCCGGTGGAGCTACTACATCACCATCTTTATGATAATCCTGTTCTTTTACCTGAAGCTGGATAAGATGTCGAGGGGAGAGCCCTAGTACATGCTCAAACCGGCGATTTTTCTCTTTCGCAAACCTCACCCTTCAGGACGGGGAGGAGGTCAGAGACTCTCAAAAGAGAAAGTAACATTAAGAACGGAGCGTTAGAACATGCACATCATGTTCCTCTGAGCTCGGGCGAGCTTCTCTCTGGCTCCATTGATCACTTCCCCAATAAACGAGGAACCATCCCTAACTTCGATATAGCCGCGTTTTTTGGCATTTTTTATAAGCTCATCCGCCTTTTTATTCCTGGCGAGGAGTATCGTCCAACCCGGTTTCGTCTCAATGACCCCTGCGGAGATATCACTCCAGCTGCCTGTATAATCCGTACATACCAAACAGCCGACTTGAAGATACCGGTAGATTTCCCCAATCGGGAGCTTCAGAACTCCCCCGGGATGATAAACCTCTATAATATTCCCTTTAATGGACACGTCCCTCACGTCTCGTCCCTTTATGCCGTGATTCAGGTACAGATAGTTTATGAAGGTCTCAAAGGCAAAGGTGCCCATGCAGAACAGGCTTATGATGTATTCAATTCTCTCACCGAAGTCCGTCTCCAGCATTGGAAAGTCCCTCATCTGGCCAAAGAACTGTGCCTGGCAGGGCAAACAGACCACGGCAACTTGGTTGAGGTTATTCTCCTCTATTTTTGTCTTTATCCTGGATGCAAAGGGCACAATGCTCCATTTATTGCCCACCGTTGCCAGGAGTTCTTTCCTGCTCCTTGCAACCACGGCTTTACCCTCAAGTCCGTTGGTTCTCTTTGCAGTGACAACACCGTCTATAATGCCCTCGTCAAGGGCATAGTTCAGAATGGCGGTCACGGCACCGCCGCTTGCCACTTTTGTGTTGAGGACTTCCCTATCAGTCGCCCTGGCGAGGTAAATGTTGAGTACGTGCCCCACGAAGGAGTCAGTAACGTTGATCATCAGAACCACCTCCAAGTGTTAAAATCTGAGTGGCTCGGGGACATCGAATATAGCACGTCCCGCAACGTATGCACCTCTCCTGGACGAGATTTGGCCGTTTATCTACCAGCTTGAGGGCATGGGTGGGACAGGATAGTTCGCATGCCCCGCAGCCGATGCAGAGGCCGGTAAGTACCACATCATCCAAAAGGTCAAAACCGCTTAGTTTCTTTATACTCCCGCAAATTCTGAAAAGCTCCAGTCTTCGTTCGTCCTCGTTGAGATAAAATCTGAAAAATGACTGGAGCATCAGCGGCGCTGGAGGACAGCCCGGAATGGAGTAATCAACCTTTATAATGCTGTTTATTGGCTGAAAGCTCCTGTGGTCTGGCCGGGGGTCTTGACCACCGCGACAGAAGCGCAGGATTCCACCGAATGCGGCACACGAGCCGTAGGCAACGACAACATCGGAGATTTCTCTGATATATTTGAGTTTATCCAGTATTTCCCTTTCGTTCACGCACACTCCTCCGGTGATGACAGCAACGTCGTAGCCGTCCGATTGGGGGTACCTGTCCACCATATACGGAGTGTCCAGTTCAACGATATCCCTGATTTCAGGGTATGCGCGCACGATGCTCACGCTGCATCCGGCACATCCACCAAAATCCCTGTGGAGAACATTAATCTTTTCCATGGTCTCACCGCCTCAGCCTGGCAACGTGTGTTGTACACGGAATGCAGGGGTCATAAAGCCTCACAACGGTCTCAGCAGCTTCAACACTTAACCCCTTTACGGATTCTTCCATAACGGGGATATTGAACATCGTGGGGACAACTATCCTCGAATAGAGTGTCCTTCCCTCCTCTCCCAGTTCAACAATATGCACCAAAGTTCCCCTCGGGGCCTCGTAGACACCGACACCCTTACCCGGTCCAAAAACAATGTTCTGGTTCCTGAACGGCTCCTTCATATCAAGGGAATCCAGGATACTGCTCAATCTATGGAGTGCAATGCTGACGTCATCAACCCTCGCAGTGTGGAGGCCGTAGAGCGTTGAATAGCTCTTTTCCCTGTAGGTACTCAACCTGGCCCTGGGGCCAACTTCAACGGGTTTTCCCTTGTACATCGCTATCATGGTAGTCGATTCCTTGGAGCCGGGGTTATCTTTCCGGAATTCGTAGTATGGAATCAGCTTTATCTTACGAACATCGATGTTGAATCTATCACCGTAGAAGAGTCCGCTGGATAGATATCGGTTATCGAGTTTCCTTTCCCTCAACTCCATCGCGACATCGGTTTGAATGTCCTCGTCAACCAGCAGGTGTGCCAGCTCATCCCACGAGCGAAGCATCTTGGGTAGTCTGGCCTTAAGGTTATTGAACACGCTCCACTTGGGGACGGGATTTATGCCCCCAACCGTGAGATTGGGTGGATGGGTCATGGCCCCCCCGAGTTTTAGCAGAAAGTCGCCGATTTTTGCGTGGAAATCAATCAGTCTGAGGATTAAATTCTCCCGCTCTTCAGGCACTACCAAGTCAGGAACCACCATGAGGAATTCGAGTAGATGACTCTGAATCCTGTTGATGAGCCCAAGTGCCTCCCTCAGGAGCACTCCATTTTTAGGGGGCTTCACACCAATTGCATCTTCTATGGCCTCCGCCGCGGCTATGCCATGGGAGGCGTGGCACAGACCACATATTCTCATGACGGCCCCCACAACGAAGAACGGGCTCTTCCCGACGACCATTTTTTCAAATCCCCTGACTGGGGCGGTGGATATGAAAAGGGCATCCTGGACTTCTCCCCCCTCCTCGTACATTATAAGTTTTGCATCCCCGGATACTCGACAGACTTTGCCGAGTTCAATTTCCCCCAAAATGATCTCCCCCGATTTCCTTCTCAATTCGACCTGCAAACAAGCCAATAAAAAGATTTTTTGAACCAAAGGTTAAAAATGAAATACTTATGATGCATATAGAACCTAAAAATGATTAAATCAAAAGGGGTAAAAGAAAGCGTCTCCTCAGCTTCTGCCGATAGGGTAAAGCGAATCACGGTAGATGGCCGCTATTCTCTCCTTGGTAGCCTCCACCGGGGCCATGGAGAGGAGCAGGTCAAGGCTCGGGGTCGTCATGGCCAGCTGGGTTAGCTTGTCAACATCTCCCTCGGTGAACCCAACATCCGCGAGCTTTTCAGTGATGCCGATGCTGAAGAGCCACTCCTCCACTCTCCTGGCGACGAGTTCCACCTCTCCCGGGACACCTTTGGCCTCGGGGACGAGCGGCCTGTACACCTCGGCGAGTATCTTCGCGGTGGCGGGGTAGATGTGCCTGATTACCGCCGGAAGAAGCATTGCAAGACCAAGGCCGTGGGGCAGATCCGGCTTGACTGCGCTCAGTGGGTGCTCAAGGGCGTGCGTAAAGTGAAGCAGACCATTGTCGAAGCTTATTCCAGCTATGGCGGAGGCGTAGAGCAGTGCGTACCTGGCCTGAAGGTTGTCCGGATGATTGAGGGCCTCGGGGAGATAGGTAAATATCAGCCTCGCAGCCTCCTTGGCGAGAAGTATTGAATATGGAGTAGCTACCTTGGTTGTGGCGGCTTCGGTGATGTGATTGAGTGCATCGATGGTCACGTACAGGGTCTGTTCCGGAGGAAGCTTTGTCGTTAGTGCGGGGTCATCGATTGCGTAAAGGGGGTAGATGCAGTCGTAAGCTATGGCCGGCTTGTACTCCTTCTCAGGAATCGAAGCCACCGCGAACCTGTCAACCTCGGTTCCGGTCCCATGGGTTGTGTTTATTGCTATTATCGGCTTGGCCTTTACCGGGGTAAACCTGAACTCGTAGAGGTCTCTGGCGGTCTTGTCCGGGTACTCCAGCAGAATCGCAACACTCTTGGCGCTATCGATAGGGCTGCCGCCGCCTATGCCTATGACGGCCTGAGCCCCAAACTCCCTTCCCATCTCAGCCGCCTCATCGATCATGTCAACCGTTGGGTTGGCTCCCACCTTGTCGTAATGAACGTACTCAACGCCATTTTCTTCGAGGGCAGGCCTGACAACGTCCCATGCGCCGCACTTCTTGTAGGAACTCTTTCCGGTGACGAGGATAACCTTGTCCACGCCCTTTCCCTTAAGCTCCCGGACAATATCGTTAAACTTGTGTATGGCGCACAGACCGAAGTAGTTGGTTGTTTTGCACCTCATCTCGAAGATCTGATTTACCGGGACGTGGGATTCCCACACCATCGTGGACCCTCCAAATGTGCTCATTCGTATGTAGTAGACGCCCAATAAAAGGTTTTTTTGGACCAAATGTATACAACCCTAAGTTTGTAACTTAAGGTGTGATATTTGGACATATAATCGCAATATTCGAACGTTTAATCGGAATAAACGCTTATAAATGTTACGACAATGTTGTCAGAAAGATATTTTGTTTTCCCAACCGGTTACCGGTAAATTGCATTGTTTAATCAAACAAATTAAAAACAGACCGCTAGAGCATTCTCCCCACCCCCTCCAGATTCATGGAGGATATCCTTTCTCTCGCTATCTTCTCCGCGGTTCTTCTCATTATCCTGTCCTCAATCTCCTCAGATTCGCCGAAGAATATTGCCTCGGCGGGGCACATTTCCCCGCACGCTGGCTCCATGCCCTCGGCCCTCCTCGCGGCGCACATGTCGCACTTGGTCACCACACGGATTCTGACGTTGAAGCTCGGAACTCCAAACGGGCAGACTGCAAGGCACATCAGACAGCCTATGCACTTCCCGGGGTCTATTATCACCGCCCCCTCGTGGTCCTTATATATCGCTCCAACGGGACATATCTCAAGGCAGGGGGCCCTCTCACAGTGGCGGCAGTTTATGGGCACAGGAAGGCCCGAAACAGTGTAGTATATCCTTATGTTGGGCTTTCCATCGTGGATAAAATCACACACACCCTGGCAGGTTTCACAGCCAATGCAGAGGCTGTAATCAACGTGGAGTATCTTCTTTGCCACCTCACTCACCTCCCATCATCCACATGTGCATGCTTCTCGCGGCGTAGAGACCATCTTTAACGGCCTGTCCTACTTTCGACGGGCCAGTAACGACGTCTCCCGCGGCAAATATGCCCTCAACACTCGTCATGTGTCTCCCATCCACGACCACTCTGCCCTTTTTGTCCCTGGCTATCTCCACGCCCTCGCCTGCAGGCGGTGTGGGGGTCTGTCCCACGGCAAATATGACGTAGTCAACCTCCAGCTTGAACTCCGAGCCTTCAACAGGCACCGGCCTCCTTCTTCCGCTCGCATCGGGCTCACCAAGCTCCATCCTGACCATCTCGACGGCCCTTACTTCTCCATCTCCTATGATTCTGACGGGCATGGTTTTTTCGAGCCACTTAACCCCCCTCTGGATGAGCTGATTTATCTCATACGGGCCGGCAGGGGCTTCCTTTATGCTTCTCCGATAGCTGAGGTACACCTCATCAGCCCCAAGGAGAACGCTCTCAAGGGCCGCGTCCACCGCCGTGTGTCCCGCACCAACAACGAGGATTTTCTTGCTCTCGGGATGTATTATGTCCGTCCACTCCATGTGTCCGAGCTTAGCGCTCTTTATTCTGAACAGGTATTCCAGCGCTGGATACACTCCCTGAAGTTCGGCGCCCTCAAGTTCGGGCGTCCATGGCTCCCAGGCCCCCGTGGCTATCAGCACCGCGTCGTAATTCTCCTTAAGCTCCGCTATGTGCACAGTCCTCTCAACGAACTCGTCTCCTGCCTCCTGTCCCCACTCCCCACAGACCACCTTGGTCCTGGGGAAAAACTTGACCTCGAAGAGATCCTTGAGCTCACCGCAGCCCTCCCTAACGCGGTATATCGGAATCCTGAACTCGGGGATTCCAAAGAGCATCAAACCCCCAGGCTCGGGGAGCTTGTCGTAGACGTGCACCTCGTGTCCCTGACAGACGAGGTAACCTGCAGCGCTCAAGCCGGCAGGACCGGCCCCCACTATGGCCACCTTCTTTCCGGTGGGCTCCGGCCGGGACTTGCACAGAAATGCAAACCGCATTCCGCTCATCTTTCCACCTCCGTAACGTCAATAAGCCTCAGGTTCCATACCGTCGGGTAGGCGCCTTTCATCTCCAGAGCCATCCCCATGACCTCTGAAACAACTCCCGTGGGGTCATGAACAACCTTGACCTCTCCGAAGAGCTCGGGATGGAGGTTGTGGAGGGAATTTGCCGGCACCACAATCACGTCCAGTCCCCCCCACTTTTCTGCGGCATCGGCGAGTAGCTCCGCCTTGTCCCCCTCTTTCAAAACCACAAGCCATGTCTCGCCCAGGAGTGCAACCCCGAGCAGGTTTTCACCGTAGTGCCTTCTGAACTCTCCAATCATCTACTTCACCCCCGCAGTGAGTGCGGCCCGTATGTACCCCTCCACGTCATTCAGCTGAACCACGGCAGGGTTCACAAGTCTATCCACCAGAATTGGAGAGAGTACCCCGAGAACCAGGCACGCAAGGGCGAGCATCAGGAGTACCGCCACCATCGAACGTGATTCACGGGCCTCACTCTCTCCATCCGGCTTTTTAATCCACAGCCAGTAGAGCATCCTCATATAGCTCACAAGAGCAAATAGACTCGATATCAGCAGTACTGCAACGAGAGCTGGGCTTTTCTCCACGTATGCCCTGTAAAGCAGGAGTTTGCTGAAGAAAACGTTTGTAGGGGGCAGTCCCACAAGGCTCATCGTGGCTATCGCCAGGCTCACCGTAGTGAAGGGCATACTTTTTCCAAGCCCCTTTAGCTCGTTCAGCTTCCTGCTTCCCGCAGCATGGATGAAGACCCCCACCGCGAGGAAGAGGAGGGCTTTCGCTATCGCGTGGTTTACCATGTGAAACACCGCGCCGGCGGTTCCGGCCCCGCTGTTCACCCCCACGGCCATCGCCAGGTAGCCCATGTTGAGTATTGTTGAGTAGGCCACTATTCTCTTGACATCGTCCTGAACGGTCATTGCGATGGATGATAAAATGGCAGAGACCGCCCCGAGAATGAGGAGTAGCGTGCACATGATGTCGCCAATGTGAGAGACTTCCGGGACATAAGTCAGGCTGAGGAACCTCATGAATCCGTAAATTCCAGCGTTAACCACCAGTCCAGACAGTACGGCTGAGACCGGACTTGGAGCCGCGGAATGGGCCCCCGGAAGCCAGAAATGGTTCGGCATTATCGCGGCCTTTATCGTGAAAGCCCACGTTATCAGCGCCATTGAAATGGCGAGGATGGGAACAGTGTCGCTCAGGGGTGTTGATATTGGGAATCCAATTCCGTGCAACTTCGCGGAGATGTCTGCAAAGTTCACCGTGCCGAGCCCCCGGTAGATCAGCACCAGGGCAAGGAAGTAGAGAGTCGTTCCTATGGAGCTTATTATCGCGTACCTGAGGCCAGAGTAAGCGGGATAGCCGTCTTCCGTGTAGAACATCACGAGGCCGTATGATGCTATCGCCGTCACTTCGAGCATCACGAACAGATTGAACGCGTCCCCCGTCATGAATATGCCGAGGAGACCCGCCTCAAGGCCAAGGTAAAGGGTGTAGAACCACTCCACACCGTCCTCACGACCCAGGTAGCGGACCGAGTAGACCGCCGTGAGGAACATCAGTGAGGCCGTTACGAGCACCATAACCGCCCCGAACCTGTCCACCTCATAGATTATGCCGACCGGCGCCTTCCAGCCGCCGAAGGAATAGGTTAACGGGAGCTCGGAGGAATAGACATCCCTGAAGAGCTCAGCCCCCATCACGAGCGTTGTTCCGGTAACGAGCAGGGCGTAGCCAAAGATAAAGCGCCTGCTCTTAATTATGGTGGAGAGTATGGGGAGTACGAAAGCGAAGGCCATTGGAATCGCGGGCAGTATCAATGGATTCATGCTCCTCCCCCCTCAAAGATTTTCTTCGCGTTTTCCTCAAACTCTCCGAGGATTTCCTCCCTGCGTTTTTCAGGGTCCGAAGTGGAGACGCTTATCCAGTTCACGTACACACAGCCATCGTCCATGTGGACTGTCACGGTTCCGGGGGTATTGGTTATTGAAGCGGCAACGAGGAAACGGGCGTATTCGTCTCCCAGGTTCAGGGGCACTTTAACGATGCCCGGCCTGACATCCCCACTGAGTATCCTCCTGATGACGTCGGCGTGGGCCTTCGCCTCGATTACCGTGATGTACCTGAGAAAGTAGAGCGCAAAGCGCACCCATCTCGCCGGATTCAGGGCCTTGCCTGGGTTGCTAACGAGATGCTTCCCGAAGAGCAGTCCTGCTGCAAAGGCAGTTATCGCACCGGTAATTATATCGTAAGCCGTTATCGAGCCCGTTATGATGATGTAAGTTACGAACGCCGCAATCATCACAGGGACAGACCTCATTCATCCCACCCCGCGAGCTTCCGGACATCCACCGTCCCGTATTTTCTCTGGATGTGTATCACACCGTAGGCCATGAGAACGGTGACGGCGAGGCCGATAACTATGGCAGTTATCGTCAGCGCCTGAGGGAACGGATCAACGCCTCTCTCCACGAGCTTCGTCACGCCTTCACCTGAGTACTCAGTTAAAACCGGAGGAAGAGGGTTTTTGACGTCCCTGTAACCCAGGAATATGACAAGGACGTTCACCATATCCGAAAACAGGGACAGGCAGAGCACCTTCTTAACGAGGTTTGGCCTAACCGCCACTCCGTAGAGCGCCACCAGCATGGTGGCTACCGTTGCCGTTATCACCAGAGACGCTGCGAGGCTCATTGCCATCCCTCCTCCGGATTCGCAAGGAGAAGGAAGATTATCGTAAACCCCGCCCCAACGGCCAGGAACTCGGCCAGATTATAGAGAAGCAGGCTCCCGCTCACGAGGAGTCCCCCCACTTTGATTGGATAAACTGGCAGGTTCTGCATAAAATGGAGTCCCCTCAGCAGGGGATACGCCGCGACGCAGGCTATGGTCACGAGTCCCGCGGTTCTTATCGCGAGCGCCCTCACCTTCGTTATCCCGTTCCTCTCAAGGGCCTTCTTGGAGAAGCCGACTATGATGAGCAGGGAACCGGCGGCGAGCATTGAACCCCCCTGGAAGCCGCCGCCCGGGGTGAGGTGCCCGTGGAACGCCACCGAGGCAGACGCCACGAACGTGATGAAGGCCACGAGCTTGACCCCAGTTTTGACTACCTCTGTGAACCCTTCTCCCCGGAATTTCGGCCCGTCAAAGCCCCGGAACACCGAAACCGCACTTATTATGGCAAGAAAGAGCACTGCCGTCTCGAAGTACGTGTCAACGCCGCGGTAGTCCCACAGGATTGACGTGACAACTTCAGGCGAGCCGGCCGAACGTTCGCCGAGGTAGCTGTTCCCCAGGTAGAACTCACCAAGCGCCCCGACACCGGCGATGCCTTCGACGTGGGGCTGTAGCAGGTATGCGGCGGAGAGTGTAATCAGCATGATTACCAGCATTCCAGCGATTCTCAATCACACCACCTCTTTCCGAGTTGTTTTGCTAACGAGAAACACCATCAGGCCCGTGGATAGAGCGACGGAAATGGCAACGTAGGCGAGCACTATGTCAGGTGCCATGAGGGTGTACGTTGCGAGGATTACGAGACCACCGAAGAGCCCGGTGTAGAGGATGGCCCTCAGCAGATCCCTCTCCGTGACCACAAGGTATGCGAGCCCAAGGCAGCCGAGCAGGGCAAGGGCCGCAAGCTCAATCATCCCAATCCCCCCCAAGCTCGTTGTGCTTAATCTTCACCACCCCTGCCCTCTCAGCGGCGTAGGCAAGCGCATGGCTCCCAACGGATGCCGTTATCAACAGGGTGAATGCACTCAGGAAAGCCACCCCTGTCACGGGAAGCAGTCCCCTGTCGAGGGCAATGAGGCCCGCCCCAATGAAGGGATAGAACTTCCCCCCCACAGTACCAACGGTTGCAGCATGGAGCCTCAGGTAGAAGTTTCCAAAGCGATGCATCCCGATGGCCCCAAATATGTCACAGACTGCCCCTACGATGAGCAGTACAACCCCGATGAACGAGAGTATCATACCCCCACCTCCCCCTTAACGAGGTACTTTGACGCGAACACGTCGAGCACGAACGCCCAGAGAACAAGGAAGAAGGCTCCCCCCGCGAGCAGGTTGTTTTCGTAGTACACCGCTACGAGGAGTGCAATCAAGGCGACGTCAAGGCTTACACAATCCCCCGCGAGTATTGAATCGAGAACCGTGGGGCCCAGTAGCACCCTTATGAAATAGACTACCCCCGCAACCCCGTAGAGCGCAATCAGGACGGGAATTGTGTGCTCAAACATTGGGAATCCACCCCACCGTGATTTCTCCTTTCCTGAGGGCCTCCAGATGTTTTTCTATAGTCTCCCTGTCCTCCCTGGGGAACTCTTCGATGTCAAGGACACCTTTCTCCAGCAGACTCGCGGTTTCGGGGCTTATCTCGCAGATTACCTCCTCAACCAGTGCACTGGACTCGAAGTGGTCGAGTACCCTCGCCACCTCATTTCGGAAGCCCAACGAGCGCCCTCTTCGCAGCAAGTATGCCCTCATAGGTTCTCACCACCTCAAGATAGTAGGAATAAAGCTTCTCAAGGCCATATCTGAGCCTAGAATCGCCCTCATCATTTATGGCCTTCTCAACGAGTTTTTCCAGCTCTTCTTTGCTTTCTGAGCTTTCAACGAGTTCCATAAAACGCTTGAGCAGAGAATAACCATCGAAATAGCCCAGCTCCTTCCTTATCCTTGCGCGGAGAAGGACCTCCACCCACGCGTTGAAGCTCTCCCTCGGGAGAACGAAGGTGCCCTCACGGAACAGTTCTCCCCTAACTTTTTTCTCCACGATGTTCTTGAGGAGCGCAACGCCGTAGAGGATTTCCTCCGGTCTCGGAGGGCATCCCGGGATGTAGAGGTGCACGGGCAGGAACTCTGAGGTTCCACCCTTCAGAGGGTATTCAAGGGACTCCCTGTACTCGCGCCTCAGGGCGTAGCTGTCGTGAAATATTCCCCCGGAACACGCACAGGTTCCTACGGCTATGACAATCCTCGGCTTCGGCGGCATGGCTTCGTAGGCCATCTTGGCCGCATGGTATGCCTGTCTCGTCAAGGGTCCTGTGACCAGGAGGGCGTGGGCGTGCCTCGGTGTTGGGACGAGCTTTACTCCGAGCCTCTCTATGTCATAGTACGGGGTGAGCACGTCCAGTATCTCTATGTCGCAGCCGTTGCAGGCCCCGGTATTCACGTGGAAGACCCAAAGGGATTTCACAGTCCATCCACCTCCCCGAATTTGGTGGCGTTGAGTACCGTCAGCTTCAGCTTGCACTCGGAACAGAGGGGGAGTTTTTCTCTCACCCTGTCAAAGTCGAGGATTCCCCTCGGAATCAGGGACAGTACCTTCTCCACCTGCCGTTCGGTGTAGTGGGTATACTTCCCGCAGCCCCTGCACCTGGCGAGCCTTAGCTCAACGACCTCCACGTGATCATCCCTGTCATCTGTGGCAGCCTCAAACTCAGTGGTGAGCCTGACCGCACCCGTTGGGCAGACTTCCTCGCAGCGGGCGCACCTTATGCACCTGCCCACGTCGAGCACTATCCTTCTTGTCCCATTTTGGGGGTCGTCTATCCTCAGTACCGCGTTCGGCGGGCAAGCGTTGGCACAGGCACCGCAGCCTATGCAGAGCACGGGGTCGATCCGGGGGATGCCCCTGTATTCCGGAGGGGCCTCTTCGGGCTCGAACGGGTACGCCTTGGTTACCGGCAAATTCCCACCCCCAACCGCACTACCCTCGACTTCCCACTCTCGATATCAACCACCTGAACCCGCTCGGTGCAGGAGTAACACGGGTCGATGCTGGCTATAATCAAAGGTGCGTCCGCTATCGTGTAACCGACGAGCATGTCCGGCACAGTTTGCAGGTTGTTGTACGTGGCGGCCTTCACACGCCAGCGGTAGATGGCATTTCTGTCGCCCGCCAGGATGTAGTGCACGTTCTCACCTCTGGGGGCCTCCACGGCTGAGATGCCTTCCGCTCCCTCTGGGATATCCCCAAAGTCCGCTAAGATGCCCCCGCCGGGCATCGCGTCGAGAACCTGCTCAATTAGTGAGATGCTCTGCCGTACCTCCTCTATCCTAACAGTGGCCCTCGCCAGAACATCCCCCGCCTTCTCGACCGGAACTTCAAAGCTCAAATCCCCGTATTCAGCGTAGGGAAAGTCCCTCCTGACGTCGTAGTCCACACCAGACGCCCTTGCAACCGGCCCACACGCGTCCCAGGCCCGCGCCTTTTCTTTTGACAGCACTCCAACCCCTTCACATCTTTTGATGAACCCGCTGGAGGACAGGAGGAACTCCACAACATCATTGAATTCCCTCTTCATCGCATTGAGTTCCCTCTCCACAAGCTCCCTCCGGTAATCAAGGAGGTCTCTCCTCACGCCGCCAACGACGACGAGCCCGTAGGTCTTTCTGTTCCCGGTTAGCCTCTCAGCCAGCCACATGACCCTCTCCCTTATACGCCAGACCTCCATGAACGCGGTGTCAAAGCCCACAAGATGTGCCGCAACACCAATCCACAGGAGATGGGAGTGGAGCCGTTCAAGTTCGAGAAGCAGTGTTCTGATGTACTCTGCCCTCTCAGGAACTTCTACTCCGGCGGCCTCCTCTATTGCCTGGGCGTAGGCCGTTGAGTGACAGAAACCACATATCCCGCAGATTCTCTCGGCTATGAAGCACACCTGATTGTAGTTCAGCCTGCCCCTCGCGAGCTTTTCAATTCCCCTGTGGGAGTAGAAGCCCCTGTAATCGACGCCTACGATTTCCTCCCCCCTGACAAAGAGTCTGAAGTGTGCCGGCTCGTCGAGGGCGATGTGGTACGGCCCTATCGCGTGAACACTCGTGCCTTCAGGGGGTCGGACGTAGGGATACCTCTTCTCGCCCAGCGGGCTTTCCGAGTACTTGAAGTCCTCCCTGAGGGGATAAACACCCTCCGGCCAGTCGTCGGGCAGTATCAGCCTCCTCCGATCAGGCAGACCATCCGCCTCAACGCCGAGGAGGTCCTGAACTTCCCTCTCGAACCATAGGGCGCCCCTATGGAACTGGGCCACGCTCGGAAACACCGGCCTGTCCTCGGGAACGTATAGCCTCACGCCCAGGATTTCTCCCCTGGAGGTATCCGCGAACCAGTACGTTATGCTGAACGCATCTTCGACCGCCCTTTCGTCAGTCCCAACCATTGTAAAGAGCCTTACATTCTGGCCAGCGAGAAGGAACCTAACCATATCCTGAAAGTCCTCTGGCCTCGCCATTATCGTGTACAGCACTTTCTTCTCGCCGAGGATTCTCTTTTCAAGGATCGGTCCAAACCTGGCCTCAAACTCCGCTATCATATTACCACCCCATCCATCCAACGAGCAGGAAGAAAATTCCGAGGGTCAATGCAAGGGCCCCATTTCTAACGGCCTGATCGATGCGGTAGCGGGCGCTCATCGCCTCATACACGACCATCCCAAGGAAAAGGAGTGCAAACGCACCGCACTGGAAGAGTAACACAGCACCCCCGCTCACGAATGGAAGTACGAGCATTGACGCCAGCAGCCATATCATGGCAAACCGCTTTATCTGGAACGCCCACAACATAATTGCAAACAGTCTTCCGCTGTACTCGGCAAGGGGACCACCGAGGAGCTCCGTTTCCGCTTCGGCTATGTCATACGGCACGAAACCGGCCTCAACGTACGTCAGATAAATCAGCAGAAGGTATGCGCCGAGTACTGATATTGAGGGTTTTAATGCTGGCGCTATGCCCTCTATGGTTAAAGCACCTGTTTTCATCGCAAATATACCAATAACAACCGCGAAAAGCGGCTTGAAGGCTATGGACATCGTGACCTCCCTGCCGGCACCGGCGGACGTGTAGGAGCTGGGAACGCTCAGGGCTCCCATCACAACAGCGGCTGAGAACATCGTGAAGACGTAGATAAAGGCTATGACATCCCCCTCGAACCCAAAGGGCGCCTTTTCTCCAAAGGGCAGGAACAGGAGCATCCCTATGGCGCTCGCAAAGGCGATGTAGGGGGCCAGTCTGAATGTCAGGGAATCCACGGGGGAGTTACACTCCACCCTCAAAAAGCTCAGCAGGTCGTACCAGCTCTGGGCAATCGATGGGCCGACACGCTTCTGAATCACTGCTCGGACCTTTCTTGCAACCCCATCAATGAAAGGTACCATCAGAGGCACGATGATTGGAGCGGCGTCCTGAGCGTTCATCCTATCACCCCCACGAAGGCCAGGAACGCGATTACCATCGCCACGAGCACGAGGAAAGTTGTCGCGAGCATCCCGTTCAGCTCCTTCGACAGCTCCTTGAAGCATGCACCGAACCCGCAGGAGAGCCTGATCAGCGGCATGAACAGTGCCTCGTCAATGTAGCCCCCTCCAGTCGAACGGTAGAACCTGCTCCCGGATAGTGCTAGGGACTGGATTCCCTCCCCTGCCGCCGAGATCCTCTGCACTGCCCCCGAAACGCCGGTGTACATGTGCTCCGGCTTTATCTCAAACTCCTCCACGGGTTCCCCGTTGGTCCAGACTCCGCTCTCCCCAGCCCGGGGGGGCAGCGCCACGAGCAGGGACGCAATGAGCACAGCTATTACCAGGGTGAAGAGCGGGAGGTCAAGCGTTGCCGGGTATGGAAGGCCCACCGGACGCAGGAGCACACCGGGAACAACACCGCCCACAACGCAGAGGAACGCAAGAATTCCCTCGCCAAGGAGCATTGGCAAGGGAGCCTCCTCGGCCTCGACGTTTGGCTCACCGGTAAACACACGGTAAAGCTTGAGGTAGGCCGCCAGGGTGAGCGCGCTCCCGAGGAGTGCAACTGCACCGCCCGCAACCAGGAGAGGGTTCTGCGATAGGAATGTCGCCCTGTAAATCAGCCACTTGCTCGCAAAGCCATTCAGAGGGGGTACACCCGACACCGCGAGGATTCCAACGATTGACAGCCCGAAAGTGATTGGCATCTCTCTTGAGAGCCCCCTGATGCCCGTGTCCTTCCTTCCCGTTGCGTGGAGGATGTTGCCGGAGAGCATGAAAAGGAGGTTCTTGAACAGCATGTGGTTGAAGGAGTGCAGCAGGACGGCTGTTATGGCCACTTCCCTGAGCTCCCCCGAAAGGAGCAGGTACGCCCCAATTCCAAGGAATATGTATCCCATGTTGTCGATACTGGAGTAGGCCATCATCCTCTTGATGTCCTTCTGGTTGAGTGCCAGCAACGAACCGAGGGTGATTGTAACGATTGAGAGCACCACAAGCGGGACTGCTATTGAGCCCGCCCCACCGAACGTTTCCAGGGTCCTTAACATCCCATAGACCGCCATTTTGAGCATAACCCCGCTGAGGAGCGCCGAAACGTTACTAGGTGCAACGGGATGGGCCTCGGGGAGCCAGAAATGCAGGGGGAAAACGCCCGCCTTTGCTAGGAACCCCACGGTCAATGCCCAGATCACCCATGAGGGAACTACAGCACCGCTTAGCGCCGAATAGTCGAGGGTTCCCGCATGACTGTAGATGTAGCCCAGCCCCATAATCAGGGGTGCAGTGTTCAGGGCGTGCATTGCAACAAGGTACACGACGCGTGCCCTCAGGGTTTCCCTCCTCTCGTGGTTATACACGATGAGGACGTAGGAGGCGGCCGTCATCAGCTCCCAGGAAATCAGGAGAGTGAGGAAGTCCCTGGCGAGGACTATCAAGGCCATGGAAAGCACAAATAGGGGGTACGCCGCGGTCACGAGGTGCCTCCTTCCCATATAGGAAAGCGAGTACACGGAGACGGCAAAGCCCGCCACCCCCACGAGTATGGCGAAGAACCTGGACAGGTCATCGGTGGCAAAGGCAACGGTGATTCCTGAGATGGCGGTGTGGAAGACGATTCCTCCAGTAGCCTCAACCACCAAGGAAATGGACGCGAGCGCCGAGAGAACGCTCACCACCTTTGAGTTTCTGAACACCAGTCCTACGATGATGGCCAGGAGGAACATCAGCGCAAATATCATTGTACCACCCCCAGAAGGGCGTAGCCAATAAAGGCGGACGTGAGGGAGAGGAGGATAAGCGAACACAGTGCCCCACTTACGATTCCGTCCACCCTTTTCGGCTCCCCTTCACTGAATATCATGGAGTTGATATTCCTCAGTGCTGAGTACAGAAGGACCACCGAATCCGCGAGAACCACGAGGAGAAGCAGGATTCCGAGCGGGACATCGTACATCTTCCCGGCGTTGAGGTATATGTAGAGCTTGCTAAAGAACACCCCAAACGGGGGCAGGCCCGCGAGTCCAAGTAGGGAAAAGCTCCATGAGTACGCCAGGAGGGGGGTTTCCTTCAGGCCCTTTATCCTCCCCATGTCCAGCGTCCCGTAGTAGTAGGTAAATGATCCAGCCGTCAGGAAGGCCAGTCCCTTGAGGTAAGCGTGGTTCATCAGCTGAAAGAGCGCGGCTTTAATTCCGAGGGGGTTTCCGAGGACGGCAATGGCAACACCGGTGTACATTATGGCACACTCCGCTATCGTGGAATACGCCAGCAGTTTCTTGGCATCTCTCTGCCTCGGATACTGGAGCATTGCAATGGTGAGGGTTGCCACGAGAATCAACGCCATGGGATAGAATACGGTGACCGGGGGCTCCATGAACTGGACGACCCTTATCAGAAGGTAGACCCCCATCTCCACCATGGCTGCGCCGTGGAGGAAGGCACTTGCCGGGGTCGGGGCCTCCATCGCGTCCGGGATCCACGAGTAGAGCGGAAACTGGGCGCTCTTGGTAAACGCTGCCACCATAAAGCACAGGAACAGTATCATCTTCTCCCTCTCGGGGAGTGCCCCCAGGAAGTCAAGCCCGAGGTTCCCGTATTTGATTCCATACGCCACCGCTGTGTAGAAGCCGATTATGGCCCCGAAGTTGGGAATCAGCAGGGCCTTGAGCGCCGCCCGTTCCGCCCTTTTACTGCCATAGAACCCCACAACGCCCCAGCACGCGAGGCTCATAAGCTCAAAGAATATCAGCATCTGGAGCACCGTGGAGGAGTATATGAAAGCCAGCGTTGAACCAAGGAACAGCATCATCCAGCCGTAGAACCGACCCTTCTGCCCCCTGTGTGGATGGCCGACGTTCTTTTCATCCATATAGTGGACGGCATAGGTCAGAAACACCGCCCCCGCAGTGGAAACGACGAACGCCGTGAAAACGCTCGTGCCGTCTACCCTAAGGCCGTAAACCTCCCCAAATCCATTCATGTCAAGGAACACAGCGTGAATCGGGTCTGGGGAGCGGTAAAACACCGCCGCAACAAGAACCTGAATCAGGGAAGACAGCCAGAGCAGGGGAAGCATTACCGTGTCTGCCCTCCTGTCATCGAGCACGAAGCATACAACCCCTAGATAGGCGAGCGCTATTGAAGAGAGTACGAGCGCAATCATGGCCCACACCCCATCATGTCTTCAATTTTCCTGATGAACTCCTCCCTCCTGACGGCGGCCTCCTTCAGCTTCATCCCCACTATCTCCTCCTCGGTGGCCAGAATCAGCGCATCCATCGGGCAGGTCTCGACGCAGGCTGGAAGCTTGCCCTCAGCTCTCCTGTGGGCGCAGAGGTCGCACTTCACCATGACCTTGAGGCGTTCGTCAAAACGCGGTGTTCCAAAGGGACAGGCAATAGAACACAGCATGCAGCCAATGCATTCATGGTATTTAACACGAACGGCCCCGTCCTCATCTCTGTAAAGTGCCCTCGCCGGACAGATGAGCATGCAGGGGGCGTTCTCACAGTGACGGCAGTTGAAGGACATCATCATTAGCTCGGACGTCTGCACGATGGATATGTTTGGCTTCCCGCCATGCTCCCTCGCGCAGGCCGCCTCGCAGGAGCCGCACCCTATGCACCTCCTGAAGTCAATGAACACCTTTTTCACGGTTCATCCCTCCGAATCCTGCAGGGGCAGGCCTTGGATACCAAAAAGTTCCTCCGGGGCTCTAACGGTAATGCTGCCCTCACAAGGTCCCAGTGCACCACAACGACTCCCTTGAGCGTGCGGTTTGAGATTTTAGCCCTCGCAACTATCCTGCCGTCCCCGACTTCAATCGCAATCCTGTCGCCGCTTGAAACGCCGAGGCGCGATGCATCCTCGGGACTTATGAGGGCGGCATCAGCCTCCCCCATTCTCCTGGCCAGCAGACCAGGCATAAATCGACCAGAATGTCCCCGAATGAGAAGCATCTCCCCTTGAGGTGGCCTAGATGGGGTTATGGGAGCAAACCTTCGCTTTGCCCTTGAGGGTCTTTCGAGTAAAACACCTTCTGGAATCCCTACCAGCTTCCTCGGCCCCGGGTACCCCGGAACAAGGAGGCTTATCTCCCTAAGCACCTCTTCGGGGAAGGTATACCCGAAGCTCGGGAGGTCCATAGCCTTTCCAATCTCCCCAAGAATCGAAACCGCACCCCGCGCTTCACCGGGAGGCCTTTTGGCTTTTCCACACCACAGAACTCTCCGTTCGAAGTTCGTCGTCGATCCGCCTTCCTCGTAGATAAGGGCACTTGGGAGGATTATATCGGCGAACTTGGCAGTCTCGGTCATAAACGAATCCTGCAGGACAACGAATTCCGCGTTCCTCAGGGCATCGATGGCACCAGGGATACTGCTGGTTAAATCCGCCCCGAGGATGTAGAACACACCAGTACCACCATCCAGCATTTCAGCAAGCGATTTCCCGGGGTGGGGGTTCAGGCCCTCAACGAGCCATGCCTTCTGAAAGTCTCCGCTTTCACAGAGGGCGGTATAACCCGGGAGCAGATTGGGGATGAGCCCCATGTCGAGGACACCCTGGGAGTTTCCGTACCTTGAGAGGGGAAGAAACTTCATCCCTGAAATGAAGGTGAGCGTGATCAGAGTCCTCACGCAGGAGGCACCGTTTTCATTCATTGTAACTCCTGAACCCCAGAGAATGATTCCATGGGAGGATCTGAGGATTTCCCCTGCAACGGCGTCTATAACCCTCTCCTGGACTCCCGTCAGCTCCTCCCCATACGACGGGGGGAACCTCGATACGAGTCCTAGGACGTCCTCCGGAAGGACTGCCCCGAAGCGTTCGTCGGTTTTTATCAGGCGGTTCATAATGGAGAGCGCGAGGAAGACGTCCGTACCCGGCAGGGGCCGAAGGTGGAAATCGGCAAATTTCGATGTTCTCCCGGTTACAGGATCCACGAGGATTACCCTTGCCCCACGCTCTCTTGCCCTGGCAATCCTTCCGAGCAGTACCGGATAATTTCCCGCTAGGTCTGCGCCCCAAACTATTATCAGGTCTGCCCCGTCGATATCCGTAAAGGCTGCCCAGTGGCCCCACGCGTCCATTTCAAGAACAGCCTCAGTGGAAATCCCCTGGGAAAGGGAGGCGGTTGTATCGACGTTGTTGGTGCCGAGCAACCGGGCAAGCTTCTGAAACAGATACGCCGACTCGTTTGATACCATCTCCCCGCCTATGAAACCAAGCATCTCGGGATCATCGCGGGCGTATTCGGATAGCTGAAAACCAACTTCACGAAGGGCGTCCGCCCAGCTAATCTCAACAAACTTTCCTTCCTCCAAAGCCCTCATAGGGCGTTTTATTCGGTTACTCCCAGCGCTCGGTTCGAACATCAGATTTCCCCGCGAGCAGAGCTTGCCGGAGCCATTCGGAGCGCCCAAATCTCGAAGATAATGTATCTCATGAGGGCGCGAATGTTTTTTCTTCACTCCCATCCGGCAACCGATACCACAGTGAAAGCACGTGACGATAGTACGCATCCAACTCCCCCCGATGGTGAACACAGGAGTGCATGTTGCCATCTATGTTCATCCGGAGGTGTGGAGCATCCTCTTAAAGGGCTTTCCAAAACCGTATTTCCAAAACTAAAGGTTCTGGAGCCTTAAAATCAGAAATGCACACTTAAATTCCGGCGTGACCAGAAAAAAGAATAAACTCTTTTGTTTTATATCATGCATCATACGAAAACAAAACCGTTTCAACCTTTGGTTTAGAATTTTCGGGTTTAAAAACGCTTTTTTAACCTCCGGCCAAGCATCAATTGAGGGAATAAACATGAGCACGTGTCTGGTTATGTTCATTGGAGGTGGTTGGTTTGAGATACGTTAAACTCCCAAAGGAGAACACCCACATTTTCCTTGAAAGGTTGAAGGAGTGGGGCAAACTCTACGCCCCGGTTAAGATATCCGAGAAGTTCTACGACTTTAGGGAAATAGACGACGTCAGGAAGGTCGAGTTCAACTACAACAGGACCATAATGCCGCCGAAGAAATTCTTCTTCCTGCCCAGGGAGAAGCTCTTCGAGTTCAACCTGGCGAAGGCGGAGTATAAGGAAGTCATAGAGGACGTCGAGCCCTTCGTGCTCTTCGGTCTCCACGCCTGCGACATCTTCGGCCTCAAGGTGCTCGACACCGTTTACCTCGACGAGCTCCCTGACAAGTACTACAAGGTCCGCAGAGAGAAGGGCATAATCATAGGCATCAGCTGCATGCCCGACGAGTACTGCTTCTGCAACCTGCGCGAGACCGACTTCGCTGACGACGGCTTCGACCTGTTCCTCCACGAGCTCCCCGACGGATGGCTCGTCCGCGTCGGAACTCCCACCGGGCACAGGATAGTGGACAAGAACATCAAGCTCTTCGAGGAGGTCACCACCGAGGACATCTGCAACTTCAGGGAGTTTGAGAACAGGCGCTCCAATGCGTTCAAGTACCACGAGGACTGGAGCAACCTCCGCTACCTGCTCGAGCTCGAGATGGAGCATCCGATGTGGGACGAGCAGGCCGACATCTGCCTCGCCTGCGGCAACTGCAACACCACCTGCCCGACGTGCCGCTGCTACGAGGTGCAGGACATAGTCAACCTCGATGGCGAAACCGGCTATCGCGAGAGGCGCTGGGACTCCTGCCAGCTCAGGAGCCACGGTCTCGTCGCCGGAAACCACAACTTCAGGCCGACCAAGAAGGACCGCTTCCGCAACAGGTACCTCTGTAAGAACTCCTACAACGAGAAACTCAGCATAAGCTACTGCGTCGGCTGCGGAAGGTGCACATACTTCTGCCCGGCGGGCATAAACTTCGTGAAGAACCTGCGCACGATCATGGGACTTGAGGAGAAGACGTGCCCAGGGGAGATAAGTGAGGAGATCCCGAAGAGGGGATTCGCCTACGCTTCAGAGATAAGGGGTGAGGACATATGAGCGAGGTAGTTCCCAAGGAGATTATGATGCCGGACGAGAACCCCTACGCCCTCCACAGGGCCAAGGTTCTCAAGGTTTATCCGCTGACCGAGACCGAGAAGCTGTTCCTGTTCCGCTTCGAGGATCCTGAACTGGCCGAGAAGTGGACCTTCAAGCCGGGACAGTTCGTCCAGCTCACAATCCCCGGTGTCGGTGAGGTTCCGATAAGCATCTGCTCCTCCGCGATGAGGAAGGGATTCTTCGAGCTGTGCATCAGGAAGGCCGGAAGGGTCACCACGGTCATCCACAAGCTCCAGCCCGGTGACACCGTCCTCGTTCGCGGTCCCTACGGAAACGGCTTCCCCGTTGACGACTGGGAGGGAATGGACCTGCTCCTTATAGCTGCAGGCCTCGGTACAGCCCCGCTCAGGAGCGTCTTCCTCTATGCCATGGACAACCGCTGGAAGTACGGCAACATAACCTTCATCAACACCGCCCGCTACGGAAAGGACCTCCTCTTCTACAAGGAGCTCGAGGCCATGAAGGACCTCGCCGAGGCCGAGAACGTCAAGATAATCCAGAGCGTTACGCGTGACCCCGAGTGGCCGGGACTCCACGGAAGGCCACAGAACTTCATAGTTGAAGCAAACACCAACCCGAAGAAGACCGCCATAGCCATCTGCGGTCCGCCGAGGATGTACAAGTCGGTCTTTGAGTCCCTCATCAACTACGGCTACCGCCCGGAGAACATATTCGTCACGCTGGAGAGGAAGATGAAGTGCGGAATAGGAAAGTGCGGCCACTGCAACGTCGGAACGAGCACGAGCTGGAAGTACATCTGCAAGGACGGCCCGGTCTTCACGTACTTCGACATAGTATCAACGCCCGGCCTGCTGGACTGAGGTGGTGGGGATGGAAGGAAAGGTCAGAATTGGGTTTTACGCTCTCACCTCATGCTACGGCTGTCAGCTCCAGCTGGCCATGATGGACGAGCTCCTTCAGCTGTTACCAAAGGCGGAAATCGTCTGCTGGTTCATGGTCGAGAGGGACAGCTACGAGGACGAGCCGGTGGACATAGCCTTCATCGAGGGGAGCGTTTCCACCGAGGAGGAGGTCGAGCTCGTCAAGAAGATACGCGAGAACGCGAAGATAGTGGTTGCCGTTGGCTCCTGTGCAGTCCACGGAGGCGTGCAGAGCTGGGAGAAGGACAAGAGCCTCGAAGAGCTCTGGAAGACCGTCTACGGCGACGGGAAGGTCAAGTTCGAGCCGAAGATGGCCGAGCCGGTGGAGAACTACATCAAGGTTGATTACCGCATCTACGGCTGCCCGCCGGAGAAGAAGGACTTCCTCTACGCCCTCGGCACCTTCCTCGTCGGCTCGTGGCCGGAGGACATAGACTACCCTGTCTGCGTCGAGTGCAGGCTGAAGGGACACCCGTGCGTACTCATAGAGAAGGGCGAGCCGTGCCTTGGACCAATAACGAGGGCCGGCTGTGACGCAAGGTGCCCAGGATTCGGAGTGGCATGCATCGGCTGCAGGGGAGCGATAGGCTACGATGTAGCGTGGTTCGACTCACTCGCCAGGACGTTCAAGGAGAAGGGAATCAGCAAGGAGGAAATACTCCAGCGCATGAAGATTTTCAACGCCCACAACCCGAAGCTCGAGGAGATGGTTGAGAAGATATTCCAGGAGGTGGAAGAATGAAGAACCTCTACCTTCCCATCACCGTTGATCACATAGCGCGCGTTGAGGGCAAGGGCGGCGTCGAGATAGTCGTCGGAGACGATGGCGTCAAGGAGGTCAGGCTCAACATCATAGAGGGCCCGAGGTTCTTCGAGGCCATAACCCTCGGTAAGAAGCTCGATGAGGCCCTGGCAGTCTACCCGAGGATATGCTCATTCTGTTCGGCTGCCCACAAGCTTACCGCGGTTGAAGCCGCTGAGAAGGCGATAGGCTTCACCCCGCGCGAGGAAATCCAGGCCCTCAGAGAGGTCCTCTACATCGGCGACATGATAGAGAGCCACGCCCTCCACCTCTACCTCCTTGTCCTCCCGGACTACCTCGGCTACTCCAACCCGCTCAAGATGGTGAACGAGTACAAGAAGGAGATAGGCATCGCCCTCGACCTAAAGAACCTCGGAAGCTGGATGATGGACGAACTCGGAGCGAGGGCGATACACCAGGAGAACGTCGTCCTCGGAGGCTTCGGCAAGCTGCCCGACAAGGCCACCCTCGAAACCATGAAGAAGCGCCTCAGCGAAGCACTTCCGAAGGCGGAGTACACCTTCGAGCTGTTCTCCAAGCTTGAGCAGTACGAGGAGGTCGAGGGGCCGATAATCCACGTGGCGGTAAAGCCGAGGGGAGATGTCTACGGCATCTACGGCGACTACATCAAGGTGAGCGACGGCTTCGAGTTCCCGGTCGAGGACTACAAGAAGCACATCGTCGAGAAGGTCGTCGAGCACAGCTTCGCCAAGCACAGCTTCTACAAGGGCGAGAAGCCCTTCATGGTCGGTGCGCTTCCAAGGCTGGTCAACAACGCGGAGACACTCTACGGAAGGGCCAGAGAGCTCTACGAGAGCCACAAGGACCTGCTCAGGCCGACCAACCCCTTCGCGAACAACCTCGCCCAGGCGCTTGAGCTGGTCTACTTTATCGAGCGCGGCATAGACCTCATAGACGAGGCCCTCGCCAAGTGGCCGATAGCGCCGAAGGACAGGGTTGAGGTGAAAGACGGCTTCGGCGTCAGCACCACCGAGGCCCCGCGCGGAATCGTCACCTACGCCCTCGAGGTCAAGGACGGAAGGGTTGCCTACGCGGACATCATAACTCCAACGGCCTACAACTTCGCCATGATGGAAGTCCACGTCAGGATGATGGCGGAGAAGCACTACAACGACGATCCGGAGAGGCTCAAGTACCTCACCGAGATGGTCGTTCGCGCCTACGACCCGTGCATCTCCTGTTCAGTGCACGTGGCGAGGCTCTGATTTCTCAACTTTTTTAAAGTGCAGGAACGAGGTAGTTATGGTGAGGGTATGGGTAAGGTAACGATTCAGGTTGAGGTTCCAGATGAATACATGGATTCGTTTAAGAAACACGTTGAGGAAATGGCCAGGTTTCTCCGCAACAAGGAGCGACTGAAGGAGAACATGGAGAAAGTGAAAGGAATCCTCAAGACGGACAAATCCTGGAAGGAACTTAAGGAGGAGTACTATGAGGCACACGTTGGTAGACACCTCCGTCATAGTTGAGTACCTTAAAGGCAACCCGAAAGCCATTAGCTCCATCTCAAAGCTTCTCAATGAGAATAATGTGCTCTTCATTAATCCCGCAGTTTTCAGTGAAGTTATCTACGTGATGATGGGGCATTACTCAGGGAAGGCCCCCAGAACGATTAAGGGGAATCCCAAAAGGTTACCAAGAGAACTCGATATAGTTTTTCAGATTCTCTCGGACTATGCCTTTGTGGAAATCACCCGGGAAACAACTGAAATCGCTAAAGAACTCATCCAAAAGTACGCCATGCTCCCCAACGATGCACTGATTCTCGCGACCTGCATAGAGCACGGTTTTGCACTGGCGACCCTCGATGACGACTTTTTCGGCCCCGCGAAGGTGGAAGGTGTTGAAATTGTAACGGGGTGAGAGCTTGAGAACTCTAATCCTTGCACTCGGCAACGAGCTGATGAAGGACGATGGAATCGGGCTGAAGGCCGGCAGAATACTCGCGGAGAAGGGGTACAACGTCCTCGACGTTGGCACGGACATATTCATGCTCTCCGCCCATTACAAAGGGGAGGAGCGGTTGATAATCATGGATGCCATACTGAGCGAGAAGTTCCGGCCGGGCGAGATAATTCACCTGAGCGGCGAGGAGGTCTTCAAAAAGCTGAAGGCCGAGATAAGGAGCGCACACTTTATGGGGGCGATAGACGGGCTCAAACTCCTGATGGCGATGGACGAACGCCTCGCCAAGGCAGATATACACTTCATCGGCGTCGTGGCCAAGGAGATAGACCTCGGGATGGAGCTCACCGAGGAAGTTGAAAGGGCCCTGCCGAGGGTCGTCGAGCTGGTTGAGGAACTATGCGAAGAATGAATTAAATAATTGAAGAATTAAAGAACCACAGGGGCTCACATGCCCCCACTCACTGCCAGCTCGATTATCTTCCTTATCTCGACGAGGAACTCCATCGGTATGTCCTTGAGCATCGGTTCGAGGAAGCCCTTGACGATTAGCTGGGTCGCCTTCTCCTCGCTCAGACCGCGCGACATCAGGTAGAACAGCTCCTCCTCGCGTATCTTTCCTATGGCGGCCTCATGGCTGAGCTCGGCATCGTCGACCTTGCTGACGAGTCCGGGGTAGGTCTCCATCGTGGCACTGTCGCTCATCAGCAGTGCATCGCAGCTTATGTGTCCCTTCGTCTTCGGCGCCTCCGCCCGTATGATACCGCGGGTTATGACGGTGCTCTCGTCCATTATGACTGATTTGCTGGCGTTTATTCCAGCGGCGCCCCTGCCCCGAAGGTACATCTCGCCGCCGAGGTCAACGTACCAGTCTTTCTGGCCAAGGATTATGCCGTTCAGCTCGACGTAGCCGTTCTCGTCCACCCAGTACTTGGGGTTGGCCACGTTGCTCTTACCCGTTCCCAGACCAACGGTGGTGTTGATGAAGCGGGCCCCCTTTCCGATTCTCGCCCGGGTCATCGGCCTTGTGTGAACGTACTCCGGCCAGTTCTGGAGGACGGTGAGCTGGGCCCTAGCGCCGTCGTGGATGTAGGCCTCGGTCATGTCGAGGTGGAGGGAGTGTTTGAGCAAAACCGGCGCGGTGCAACCCTCGATGAGGTGGAACTCCGTGTTCTTCTCGGCGATTATGATTATGTGCGGCGCCTGGGCCAGCGCGCTCTCCTGGATGAGGAAGAACAGGTGCAGCGGGAACGGAACTTTGAGACCCTCCTTGACGTAGAGGAAGATTCCACCGTTCCACACCGCGGTGTGGTAGGCGGTCATTTTGCTCTCGTCCGCCCGGAACATCTGGAGGAAGTGCTTCTTAACGACGTCCGGGTACCTCTTGACCGCCTCTTCCATGGGCAGGACTATGAGGCCCTTCTTCTCCCATTCCTTGAGGAACTCGTTGTAGATGACCCCGGTGTCTGTCTGAACCGCCAGGCCGGCTATGTACTTCTGCTCGACCTCGCTTATGCCGAGCCTGTCGAGGAGCGCCTTCATCTCCGGGGGCAGGTCGTCGAGGCTCTCGATGTTCTCGGGAACGCCTGCTATCTCGGGCTTGGCGATGAACTTAAGCAGCTCCTCCTCGCTTATGACCGGGTCGTTGTGGGGTGCCCTCTCAAAGGCCTCCAGGGCCTTGTACCTTATCCTCGTCATCCACTCTGGTTCCCTGTTCCTCTCCGCCAGGTTCTCTATCTCCTGGGCGATTATCTCCTTGGCCTCCTGAACGGTTATCGTCATTCTCCCACCTCCTCGAATATCCTGCCGAAGCCCTCGCTCTCTATCCTGTCAACGAGCTCTCCAGAACCGGTCTTCACAATCCTGCCGTCCTTCATCACGTGAACCCTGAGCTTCTCCCTATCTAGGTGTCCGAGTATCCTGCCGTAGTGGGTGATGAGAAGTATGGCCGTTCCCTTCTGGTGGAGCTCCTCTATCTTCCGGCTTATGACGCTCAGGGAGTCAACGTCGACGCCGCTGTCGGGCTCGTCGAGGATGAGAAGCTTCGGCTCTATGAGGAGCGCCTGGAGGAGCTCAAGCCGCTTTCTCTCGCCGCCTGAGAAGCCAACGTTAACGTAGCGGTGGAGATCCTCCTCCCTGAACCACAGCTCCTCCGCCTTTTTGACTATCCTGTCGTAGGCCTCCACGGGATCAACGCCCTTCGTCTCAACCAGAACCTGCTGAAGGAACTCGATGATCCTAACGCCCTCGACCTCGTGGGGGTGCTGGAAGGCCAGCATTATTCCCCTCTTGGCCCTCTCGTCGGGCCCAAGGCTGGTTATATCCTCCCCGTCGAAGAGTATCCTTCCGCCCTCCACGGAGTACCTTGGATGACCCGCTATTGTGAGGGCCAGCGTTGATTTCCCTGAGCCGTTCGGTCCCATGACGACGTGAAACTCACCTGGATTCACCTCAAGGGTGAGGCCTTTGAGTATGGCCCTGCCCTCTACCGAGACGTGAAGGTTCTCAACTTTGAGCATTAGCTCACCTCCGTGGGTAACGTGGATGGGACGTTTTTTAAGCATTTCTGGACATGAATGGGAACCACGAACCGAAATGTGGCGACCAGGAGAAGCCGCAAACGACGGAAGAAAAGGGAAGGAAAGTTCAAAGGGAAAGCGGAAGGGCTTCCCTTATGCGCCTGAGAAGCTCATCCTTCCTCTCGTTGTCCACGAGGGCGATCTCGAGGACCTGGTCGATGGTCTCGACCGGGAATATCTGTATCTTATCCGCCTTGTCCTTGCTGAGGAAGACGTCCTTCTCGTTGGCCTTGGGGATTATGACGGTCTTTATGCCGGCCTCGATTGCGGCCTCTATCTTCGGCGTGGCACCCCCTATCGGGAGCACCTCACCGAGGACGCTGAGCGAGCCCGTCATGGCAACGTCCTGCCTTATCGGTATCTCCTCCAGCGCGGATATAACCGCGGTGGCCACGCTTATGCTCGCCGAGTCGCCCTCGACACCCTCGTAGGTCTGGAGGAACTGGACGTGTATATCGTAGCGGCTTATGTCCTCACCCTTGTAGCGCTTGATTATCGCCGAGACGTTCTGCACGGCTTCCTTTGCTATCTCACCCAGCTTTCCTGTGACGATAATCTTGCCCTCCTCCTTGCTGGCGGCGGGGGGGACGACCGCCTCTATCGGCAGGACTATACCGCTCTGCTCGCCTATGACGGCGAGACCGTTCACGCGGCCGATTCCCTTGCCCTCCGCCTTGATGACCTGGTACTCCTTCTTCCTCTCGATGTACCAGTCTGCGAGCTGCTTCTCGAGCGGCTTTGCCATCCTGACGGCCTCTATCACGTCCTCCCTCTCGACGTGCTTTTTGCCTTTCTTTATGGCTATGTCGCCCGCGGCCCTAACGATACCGCCGAGGTCGCGGAGGCGGAGGGTGAGGTGTCCCTTTCTGCCGGCCCGCTTCTGGGCCTCCCTGACTATCTCCTCAACGGCCTCCCTGGTGAAGTGGGGTATCTTTCCGTCGCGGATTACCTCCTGTGCGACGAACTGGACGAGCTTCTTCCTGTTCTCCAGGGTGTCCGGCATCGTCGTGCGCATGTAAACCTCGTAGCCGTAGCCCCTTATACGGGAGCGCAATGCCGGGTGCATCTTGTCAACGGTGTCGAGGTTTCCGGCCGCAACGAGGACGAAGTCGCACGGGACCGGCTCGGTCCTGACCATCGCACCGCTCGACATCTCGCTTTGGCCGGTTATCGGGAACCTCTTCTCCTGCATCGCGGTGAGGAGGCTCTGCTGCATCTTGAGGCTCAGGGTCGCCACCTCGTCTATGAACAGGACTCCCTTATGGGCACGGTGTATCATTCCCGGCTCCACCCTCTCGTGGGCGGGCGTTCCGAGGCCGCCGGACTGGAACGGGTCGTGCCTGACGTCGCCGAGGAGCGCGCCCGCGTGCGCGCCTGTGGCGTCGATGAACGGTGCCTTGTTCCTGCCGCAGTTGTCCACGAGAAGCTTCGGGACGAGAACGGAGCCCTTGAGGCGCATGTTTGAGAGCGCCATTATGGTGAGGATAACGACGAAGAGACCCATCAGGAGCGTCGTCGAGTTGAAGTCTATGAAAAGGGCGAGCATGACGGTGAACATAACGAACAGAAGGATGTACGATTTTATATTCTCCTGGCCCTTGGCCTTCTCCCGGTACTTCTCGACTATCCGTCTTCCCTGGCAGGCGGGAACGGTCTTTATCTTGGGCATGTTCTCGTCTTCCGGGTTCGGGAAGACCAGTATGTCTTCGAGGTTCTCCGTCGGGAGAAGCTCCGCCATGGCCTGACCGAGCATGGACTTGCCGGTTCCAGGTTCTCCGATTAAAAGAACGTGCCTCTTCTGGTTTGCCGCGGTTCTGATGACCTCAACGGCATGCTCCTGGCCGATGACCTGGTCTATTAGCTTCTCCGGAACCTTGATCTCCTCTGTGGTGCTGAAATCCACGCCCAGCTCCAGGCTCTCGCCGTACTCCCTGGGGGCCAGGGCCTCTTCAATCTTTTCTTTGTCCCCCATTTTTCTTCCCTCTTTCGTTCTCTCAACTCTGAATGCTCGGGGCGATTTATAACTTTTTTGAGGCACCTGAGAAAAAGCTAAAATAGTGCATAGAATCCATAATGAATGGTGAAAGCGATGAGGGTAGAGGATCAGATAGTGTTTACGGCGCATCACGGGAACTGGAAGGTGGCGGACAGGCTCCTCGATATGAACGATGAGAAGGTGGCTCACTTCATAGCGAGCATCGCCAACACGGTCAACGCGAAGATACCGGAGTACCTCACGGAGGTCATGAACGTCGCGGGAATAGCGAGCCTCGCCGAGGAGCTGGCACAGAAGAACCTGAGCGATGCCGTTGTGGCGCTCAAGTCGCCCGGAACCGCGAGGAAGCTGGGTCAGCTCGTCTTCGAGGACGACAAGAAGCTCAGGAAGCACCTCGTTGACGTCGCCAAGGCACTCCTCGTCAGGGAGGTTCTCTCCAAGAAAGTCCCCGTGGACTACCCCGAAGAGCAGCTGAGCGAGGTCAGGATAGTCTTCCCGTACAACGAGGACCACGTCAACTTCACGGCGTTCCACCTCAGCGCGGAGCACGGCAAGTGGAGAGCTGTTAGGAGGCTCATAATCGATGACAAGACGCCGATGGCAGACGTCGCAAGGCTCCTCGCAAGCATAAACGAGAGCATAACCCTGAAGCTCCCCGTCTACGCCGGCATCGACGTGGACGGGATAGACGCATGGTTCGGGGAGTTCAAGAAGGTTAAAAAGGCCGAGATTCCGGCGGTCGTTGAGAAGTACATGCACTTCCCGGCCGAGAACTACGCCCCCAGGCCGTTCGTTGAGCATGCCCGTGTTTACGCCCTGAGGAAGGCCCTGGAGAAGATAGGCCTGCCGCTCGACGTTCCGGCCAAGAGCCTTGAGAAGTACCTGGAGAAGAAGTGAACCCGAGGAGAGTGATGAAGCCGAGGACACCCGAGCGGTGCCCCAGCCGCGATGAGGAGTCTTCGCTTCGCTGATTCATTTTGGGGTGTGGGAGAATGGAAAAGGAAACCGTCTTTACCGAGAGGGCCCCCAGGCCGATAGGCCCCTACAGCCAGGGGATCATCGCGGAAGGAAGGCTCCTCTTCGTCTCAGGACAGATACCGATAAACCCCGAAACCGGGGAACTTGTGGAGGGAGACATAGAGGAGCAGGCCAGGGTGGCCATTGAGAACCTCCTGGCGGTGGTCGAGGCCGCCGGGGGAAGCGCCGAGAACGTGGTGAAGGTCACGGTTTACATCAGGAACATGGGCGACTACGCCAGGTTCAACGAGGTTTACAACCGCTACTTCTCCAGCTCCAAGCCCGCCAGGGCGGTTGTTGAGGTCTCAAACCTGCCCAAGGGCGTGGCGGTCGAGATAGAGGCCGTCGCCGTCCTCTGAGTTTTTCCTATTTTCATGGACAAGAAGGTGAAAGCATGGACGTCGTGAGAATACGGAGGGAACTGCTCGAATACCTGCTGGAGCTGGCGCGAGAGTTCTACCCAAACGAGTTCGCCGGTTTCCTGAGGGAGAAAGCTGGGGTCTTCGAGGAGGTTCTAATAGCCCCCAACCCGCACTTCGGCACGAGTTCGGCTTTCTTCGACACCTGGATGCTGCCCTACGACGAGAGCATAAAGGGAACCGTCCACTCACACCCCGGCCCGAGCGCCTGGCCCTCACAGGCGGACCTCCACTTCTTCTCGAAGTTCGGGGGCGTTCACCTGATAATAGCGTATCCCTTCACGGAAGACGCCGTTAGGGCATACTCAAGCAGCGGCGAGCGCATCAGGATGGAGATAGTGGACTAAAGCCACCGCTCAAGAAACCGACGCCTGTTCATATGAAAATTCTTAAAAAGGTGGGCCGCACTAAGAGTTTTGGTGTTGGACATGAAGGTGCGTGACGTCCTAGACAAGCTGGACGAGAAGCAGAAGAGGACAGTAATGCAGTGTTCTGAGACATGCAGCATGCCAGACCTCGACAGGGAAGTGGACATCCACATCGATGACGAGATGATAAGGTTCCTCAAGGCGATATCCAACCCCCTGAGGTTCAGGATACTCAAGCTCCTGAGGGACAACTGGATGTGCGTGTGCCTGATCTCCAAGATACTCGAGCAGGACCAGACCCTGATAAGCCACCACCTCCGCACCCTAAAGACCCTGAACCTGATAGACGAGCGCAAGGAGGGCAAGATGCACTTCTACAGAATCAACAGAGATGTGCTCGAGGAATACCTTGCAAAGGTCCGCGAGGGGCTGGTGTGACGTGAACGAGCACCAGGAAAAAGTTGACATACTCGTCAGGGAGTTCGGCGGCTACTGGGGCCCCTTTGAGATGCTCGCGGCGCTGGTGGAGGAGGTCGGGGAGCTGGCTGACGAGCTTCTGAAGGTCGAGGGCGTCAAAGGCACGGGGGAGAAGGAAGGTCTGGAGGAGGAAATCGGCGACGTGGTCTTTGCACTCGCCTGCATCGCGAACCACTACGGCATCGACCTCCTCAACGCGCTGGAGAAAAGCGTGAACAAGTACCGGGTCAGGGACAAGAATCGATGGGGAGAACCCGATGAGGACATTGAGGGATAAAGATCTTCCACTGTAACAACTGGTTCCACCGTATAACCGGGTTTTAGGGCGATTGGGTGCCCATAGAGTGACCGGAGGGTTAGAAATAATCCAACTTATAGAAACATTTTTATAATCGAATGACCAACCAGGACTAAAAACACTGGGGGGTGAAGAGATGGCCGATAAAATAAACGGAATCGACATCCGCATTTTAAAGCTCCTCTCAAAGAACGCCCGCCTTACCTATAAGGAGCTCGCTGAGATTCTCGGCACCACCAGGCAGAGGATATCAAGGAGAATGGACCGCCTTGAGAGGAACGGCGTCATAAAGAAGTACACCGTCATACCCGACTACGATGCCCTCGGCTACGTCCACGTGATCCTCAGAATAACCCTCAAGCCGTCGGTCAACATCGACGAGATAATCCCCATCCTGGTCGAGGACGAGAACATCAAGATCATCCAGCGCGCCATTGGCTCCCACAGCCTGGTCGTCCACATAGTTGGGCCGAAGGACATGAAGGAGGAGCTCGAGAGAATCATCGCAGAGGTCTCCAGGAAGATACCCGGAATCGACAAGCTCGACATAACCTTCGTGACCGAGACCGTCAAGTTCGAGGTTCTCTGATTTCCTTTACTTCCTTCGTCAACCGCCGAGAGAAAGAATAATAAACGCCCCGCAGCACTTCTTCACCAAGGTGGCAACGATGCTCGAAAGAATCGCCGTGGACGTGGCAGTGGTCGCTGGGCTGGGCCTCGGCTCGTACCGGTTCAAGGCCCTCGACGCAAAGGGTGCCGCAGCGGCGGCGGCGCTGGGGCTTGTCGTCATAGAGCTCGGCGGGATTTATCCGTTCCTGGCCATGGTGGCCTTCGTTGTCATCGGCGTTCTTGCAACTAAATACAGGTTTATGGAGAAGGTCAAACTCGGCACGGCCCAGAGCAGAAACGGAGTCCGGAGCTGGGGCAACGTCCTCGGAAACGGACTCGCTGCCGCCATCTTTCTCGCCTTCGAGTACCTGTCCCAGAGGGATGTTTTCTGGGCGGCCACGTTCGCGGCCATCGCAACAGCAAACGGGGATACCCTCGCCAGCGAGCTTGGAAAGGTCTTCGGAAGAAGCCCGAAACTGATAACCAACTTCAAACCCGCCAGACCCGGAACCAACGGCGCTGTATCATGGGCAGGCGAGCTCTTCGCCCTCGCAGGAGCGCTGGCGATAGCACCCTTTGCCCTCCCACTGACCTCGGACAAGGGCCTCATGCTCCTCGCGGTGACCCTCGGCGGTTTCATCGGGGTCAATCTGGACAGCCTAATAGGCGCCACCCTGGAGAACGAGGGCATCACCAACAACAACTCCACCAATTTCCTAGCCTCGCTCCTGGGCGGCTTCGTGGGCGCTGGCTTGTTCTACCTCCTCGGTGGAGCGTGAGATTTTAAAACCTCCACGGGGATCCTCCCCTGGCGGATGATGACTACGGCGGATTCCCGAGCGGTGAGGACGACCTTAGGGTCTGACGCCTCGCCAAAGCATAATTCGAGAATTGAAGAATTGAAGAAAAACTCAGGTTTTTTCCTCCCCTTTACCCGCGTATTCCTCGTAAACCTCCCAGAGGGACACGAGTGCCGCTGGAATGCCGTGCTCTGTGGCGAAGGTCATGTACGGGGCAAGGTCGATCACGTAATCCGCGAACCTGAAGAGGCCCCTCGGGATACCCTCACGGGAGCCGATGAACACCACGACCTCCTTTGCATGGAACATGTCGCGCGCAAGTTTCTCCCCAACCTGTGCTATGGTGGGACCCTTGGGATCCGTTATTATGAGGAGTCTTTTGTCCCTCTTTTTGTCGCGAACCACCTGGTAAAGGTCCCACACGCTGACGGGAACCTTCTCAACCTTCCAGGGATAGCTCTCACGCTGTATTCTGTGCCTGCTCTCCCGACCAACCCTGACCCCTTTGATGAACTCGGCCAGCTCAAGGGCGTCCATCTTCCCCTTCGGGGCTATTATGAGCTCCTTCACCTCGAAGGCCTGGGCGGCCCTTCCGATCTTCTCCCCGAAGGAGCGGCAGACCTTAAGGCCTCCCCAGTACGGCATCTGAACCACGGTGACCTTGCGGAAGAGCTCCCTTGCGTCCCTCTTGTCGGGAGTGAACTTCCTGAACTCTTCGCCCGGGAGAACCGAAACGTATGCCCTGTCCCCGATTATCTCGACCCGAACAACCTTGTCCGGCCAGCTGAGGTTCACGTCGGCGCCCGTGAGCTCGCGCACCTTTGCCCCGAGTTCCCTGTTGACGTCGATGCTTGAGAACCCATGCTTTCCGCGCCTCTTCGTCTTCACCGCGAAGGTCTCGTTTTCCCCTATGAGCGGGGCCACCTTCTCGGCGGTCTCAACGATCCTCTCGAGCTCGGCCGGAACCTCCGCGAGAACGGGAATGATCCTCTCGATCTCGGGAATACCGAGCATCACCTCGCCCGCGTTCTCGTCCTCAGCCTCCACGATGACGAGTCCGTAGTAGCCCATCGGGGAGATCCATATCTCCGCGTCCGGAAGTGCCTCCCTTATATAATTGGCCGCGACACCCTCCATACCCTTCTGGGTCTTCACGAGAAACTTCACACTCTCACCCCCAGAGAACACTCGCGGGGGTATTTAAAAGCATGTGGGCGCGGCAGAAGATCGGAGAATAGAGAATTGAGAGGCCATCAGGCCTCCGGCTCGGCGAGAACCTTGATCTTCCTGATCTCGGCCCTCTTGATCGGGTAGATCTTCCTGGCTTCCTTGGCCATCTCGGCGGCCATCTTGCCGCTGACGGCCTCAAGAACGAAGTCCTTGTAGTTAAGCTCCTCGGCCTTCTTGTAGATGATGTCCCTGATGATCTCCCTGATGGCCCTCTCCTGGCTGGTCTGAATCCTGCGGTAGGCGATGACCATGCCCATGACGCGGAGCTTGTAGCCGTCCTTGGTGGTGACGTTGTAGATGCCGTCAACGCGGGTTGTCCTCCTCCTGACGAGGCTCCTTATGTAGCTCCTCGAGAGGGTGTGGCCCTTGAACTTGGTGTAGGCGTTCTGGCCCTTGACGTCGTAGACCTGGAAGTAGAGCTTGACCTGGCCCTTGGTGAAGTCGCCGGTGAGGTCCTTGAGGGTGGTCTCGATGACCCTTCCTATGACCTTCTCCGGCTCGTCGGCCGGGGTAAGGCCTATCTCCTTGCTCCCGAAGAAGTCCGGAGCGTAAACTATATACCACTCCTTGCTCTTCCACTTATCCTTGGTAGCGGCAGCCTTCTTCCTTGGGTTAACTTTTGCCATCTTAACACCTCCACTTCACACCTTTTCGGTTACATCTTCGGCGATTTTGATTGAAAACACCAAATCGTCCAGCGCTTTGATGAGTGTTTCAATCTCACCCGAGTATTTAACCTTTGTTATGACGTCCCCATTTTCCCATCGGGTCAGCACATTTAAACTTTTCTTTAGGCCACCCGGAATGCTGGCGTTGTCCACCTCGAGGGACCGGGCTATGGCCTCCGCCCTCTTCGGATCGCCGTAGTGCCAGACCATCTCCACCCTGGCGTCAATCCTCACCGGATTTTCCCCCCACCTGCTTTCCAAGGGCCTCGTTGAAGAGCCTGATGAACTCCTCGATCCTGTCCCTCGGGAAGCGGATTCCTGCGGCTATCGCATGCCCTCCGCCCTCTCCGCCGAGCTTCTCCGCAACCTCGCGCAGTGCATCGCCGAGGTGGTAGCCCTTAGCCAGGGCCTTCTCGGTTGTCCTTGCGGAGCCCTTCACGAGGCTCTCATCCTCGTCGCTGTCGGCCAGCACCACGACCGGCTTCTCTGGGTCAACCAGCCCGGCGTTTATCGCTATGTTGGCGGCGATGCCGACGAGAGTGTCCCTGATGCTCCTGCCCGCGTAGAAGACGTAGGCGTGCTCTCCCTCATCCGCCATGCTCCAGTTCTGGATTATGAACTTCCTGGCCTCTATCTGTTCCCGCTTGTAATCGTCAAGCATCTTCCTGGCGCGCCTGTAGGCATCCTCGTCGCCGAGGCATATCGCAACTCCCAGCGTCCCGGCGTTCAGCCTGCCTGTGGCGTTGAGGAGCGTGGCGAACTCCCTTGCCTCGTGCCGGGGGTCGCCCTCCGGGTAGAGCGGGCTTACCACCACGTCCCCGATGAGCCTGTCTATGGCCTCCTTGGGGGCGCCGTGTTTGATGAGATGTATCACAAGTGCATCGTGGAGCTTCCGCTTCTCCTCCTCGCGGAGCTGCCAGTATTTCATGTCCGGATCGAAGCCCTTGGCGCGGAGCCACTCTATGGCCTTCCGCTCATCGCCGGTTACCTCGGGAATCTCCGGGTTGGTGGAGTAGGCCAGCATCTGGCGCAGAGGCCGGCTTTCGCGTCCGAAGAGGCGAAGCTCCTTCCGGATCTCCAGGATGCCGAGAGCCTTTCCATCCTCTATGATGTCCGTGTTCATGCCGTGGAACGTGCCGTCTATCTCCTGCATGTCGCCGACTGCACCGACGAGGGCGATATAGGCCAGATCACGGTTCTTCTCGTTCATCTCCCTGGCGACGAAGTAGGCAACGCCCGAGCCGCTGAGATCGCGGACGCTGTTGGCGCCGAAGGGGACTGGGTTAACGAGAACGTGGGACTCCGTGGAGAAGCTCTCCTTCTCGGGCGGGTGGTGGTCAGCAACAACGACCGTGGCGCCTTCAAGGTACTTCTCGATGAGACCCATCGAGCCGCTCCCCAGGTCGCTGAAGACGTATATCCTGTGCTTTTCAGCGGCCAGGTCCTTGATGAGTTCCTCGCTCACCTGTTTGACGATGCTGAGCTGGAAGGTTCCGCCCTCGCGCGCAACAGCCCTTGCCAGGATCGCCCCGGCGGTTATGCCGTCAGCGTCGCGGTGGGAGATTATGCGGATGGTGTGCCCTAACTCAATGTGCATCTTGATCAGTTCGGCGCCTTCCCTGGCCCGCTCCAAAAACGCCTCTCTATCCACGGCAGGTTCACCACCGCAGGTTTAAGAAGAAGGAAAGGGATCAGCGGACCAGGAGCTTGGCCTGCTCCGGATCGTAGCGCCACTTGGCCGGAAGCTTGCCGGTCCTGCGGTAGTACTTGACGAGGCGCCTGATCTTGCTCTCGGTGAGCTGGAGACCGCGCCTTGAGTGCTTGTCCTTCGGGTGCATCTCGAGGTGCTTCCTGAGCTTGACGGCCTTCCTGATGAGGGCCATGAGGTCCTCCGGGATGTTCGGCGCGAGGCCGTTCTCCTCAAGGATCTTGGTTATCTTCTTACCGGTGACGAGCTTGACGCTCGGTATTCCGTACTGGTCCCTGAGGATGGTTCCTATCATGGCAGCGCTGTAGCCTTCCTTCCTGAGCTTAACAACGAGCCCCTCAACCTCCTCCGCCGTGTACTCGACCCAGGTCGGCGGAGCGGTCCTCGGTGGCCTCTTAGAACCTGATTTACCCCTCTTTCTCGCGTGTATCCTTGCCATACCATACACCTCCCGGTGACGGCCAGCTCCCGCCAGCCGCCCCTTCGCGTTGGGAATTGAGGGTAGGTTTAAAAAGGTTTGCCCTCGGGACGTATCCCCTGCTTCCCTTCTCGTACTCCTCATGCCATAACCTTACGGCCTTCCTATTTGGGTAATGGAGTTTTAATTCAATCGCTCGCCTGAGTTTTGCTTCTTTTCTCCATGCAGTGAAACCAATCTCCCTGGCAAACCTCATGACGTCCTCAAAGCGAGAAATCCACAGGATAAACATATCAACGTTTGACGAGTACTCCTCACCGCGGATAACGACTCTATGCCCCTTCGAATACAGTTTGGATATTTTGGAGCCTATCCCGAGTACTCCCAACAGCTTTCCAACGAACTCCAAAACCACCAGATCAGAGTTGACCGCGGCAACCTGTACTGCAAAGGTCTTTCCGGCGGATATTGTCGGGAACCCCTCACTGTCAAAGAACCCCTTGAGGAATTCAACCGGATATTCGCCGGCCAGAGAAAGCAGCCTCTCCCGAGAACCACTCAGGAGCCGAAATAGGGCCTTATTGCTTCCTTCCACGTAAAATCTATCCACGCGGGTTGAGTCCCTTTCAAATCCCATCGTGGCCTTAATCCCGAGTTTGTCTAAAGCGTTGGCAAACGCCTCCGCAAATTCCCGGTCAATGACCTTAAGTTTAACCACGTACCGTCCGTTGTCCTTCATGTGGATGCTACCATCCCCCAAGTAAACACCGATTATGTAGGAAAGCTCGGAGGAGGGCTCCATGGAAATAGCTTTGATTCGGTTAAATGGACTATGCGTACCTTTAGACCACCGAATCACAGTTGCCTTTGATAGTCGGACATTGTATTCATCAGAAATCATTCTCACAATTCCCCCGTAGCTGTGTCCCTCAGAACGCAGTGCCTTCACACGTTCTACAATCTCACGAAGTTCATCAATATCCAGATCCTTAATTCGCCGCATGACTACCAATAGCAGTAACAACGGAACCATAAAAATATTTCGCTCTCCGATGAAAGGGATTCAAGAGCCCAATGACTGAAAAAGAACACTAGTAACCATACAAGGGCCAGCAATGCACAAAATAGTTGGTAGCGGGGGGAAGATTTGAACTTCCGACCTCCGGGTTATGAGCCCGGCGGGCACTCCTAGCTGCCCCACCCCGCTGCTCGACCCGTTAGTTAGTGAACCGTGGAGGGTTTATAAATTTTGCGGATGCTCCCCGAGGCAGGCAAAAATAAAAAGAGCGAACAGGATTACTCCTCCGGGGTGATGTGAATCACCATGTGGGCGTCGGGGTCCGTGTACTCGAACTCCACCGGGACGCCCCTGGACGTTACAAGCACCCGCCACTCCTTTCCGCTTCCGACCTGAATGCGGTACTTGAAGAGCTTCTCCTTCAGCCCGAGACCCATCAGGATCCTGTCCATCAGGGATGGGGAGTCTCCGACTATCTGGACGTTTCCGGAGTTAACGGCGACATTGCGAAGTAGCAGGGTGGGAAGGTTCGCTTTAATCGCCTCAAGCGCCTGCTCCTGACTGATACCATAGTACTTCTCCCAGAATGTTACTATGTCCATGCTCGTTCCATCCGCCAGGGTCACGGTTCCCGAGATCCTCCCCGTGTTGAGGTCAACGAGCGCATCTCCCTCCATGACCAGTGAACCGTTTATGTAAAACTCCTCGTGCTCCTGGACTCTGCCAGAGGTAAGATCCACGCTGCCCGTCGCCATCATTCTGCCGGTGTACAGAAACTGTTTCCTGATGCTCCTTGAATCTCCGTTATCAACTACATAGACCCGGTACTGGTTGAAGTTGACCTCACGGGTAAAACGGTACGTTTTCATGTTCTCCAGGGCTACCACAAGCGTCTTCTGTGCCGGCGGCTGGGAAAGGGCGTAGGCCGTGCTCAACACTCCCCCAAGGAGCACCAGCGCAACTATCGGGACCAGATACCTTCTCATATTCATCCCTCCTCAGTATCCCCCTCCCCCGATGAATTTGTAGTGCCACCTCATTGTAAGGGTGGAGCTCGGTCCGCCGTCGGCGTCGTCTAGGAACGGGTAGTAGAAGTTCGCCGTGAACGTGGCCGAAGAGTACGTCCTGTACATGGAATACCCCGCGGTGTTCGTGAGCTTCGCCGAGGCATAGTCGAGGTCGTATGTCCCGAGCACAATCACCGCAATATGTGAAGTTCCTGAGCCCGAGTACCAGGAGGTCGAGTAGGACTCCACCCTGCCCTTCATCTCGAAAGGATAGTAGTAGGGCCATTCACCGACCACCGTGTTGTCGTAGAACGTTGGGCCATTGTCTGATAACACAACGTCATAGGTGGGGCCCGCTATTGTTCCAGTTGCTGGGGTCGCACCCATCCCAAATAGCACTAAAAATAACAACACCACTGCACCCTTTCTTATAGCTCCCATCACAAGTCCCCCCTTAAAGTGGCATTAGTATTATCATCAAACATCAAATAACGGTTTCTGTTGGTCAATACCCATGTACTAACTTTCAAAAATGGAAGGGAGGGCTTATAAGAGTGGATGCCCTCCAGATAACAGGTGGTATCATGTACCTGACTAAAGAGGAGGAGCTGATTCTGGCGGGGGAGTACGGCTACGCCCTCCAGAAGGCGATGGAGATACTCGTCGCTCTCGGTGAAATTTACGGTGCCGATAGACTCATCCCGATAAAGAGCGCCCAGATTGCAGGCGTTTCCTACAAGAACATCGGCGATGCTGGGATGGAGTTCCTGAGGGACTTCACCGACGCCGGCGCAAAGGTCAGCGTCTACACGACCCTCAACCCCGCGGGCATAGGCGACGATGAATTCATGGAGAAACAGAGGGAAGTTCTCGAGCTCTACAGGAGGATGGGAATCGAGATCACCTCAACCTGCACCCCCTACTACGGCGCGAACCTTCCGAAGTTCGGCGACCACATAGCATGGAGCGAAAGCTCGGCCGTCAGCTTCGCCAACTCCATCCTGGGCGCAAGGACGAACAGAGAAGGCGGCCCCTCAAGCCTGGCCGCCGCTATAGTCGGCAAGACCCCCAACTACGGCCTCCACCTGGACGAGAACAGGAAAGCGACGGTGATTGTCAGCGTTAACGCGGAGGTGGAGACCTTCGTTGACTACGCGGCCCTCGGCTACCACCTGGGCAGGACGCTCGGCAACGATGTGCCCTACCTCAGGAGGCTGAAACCCGAGAGAACCGAGTTCCTCAAGGAGATGGGGGCGGCGATGGCAGCGAGCGGGTCGATAGCACTCTACCACGTGGAGGGCGAGACCCCAGAGTACCGCACCGCAATAGCGGAGGAACTTGAGACGATAACCGTTGAGGATTCCGATATTAGGGCCGTACGGGAGGAGTTCAGGGACGACTGGGCGGACATAGACATGATCCTCATCGGCTGTCCCCACGCGTCCCTCGGCGAGGTGAAGGAGATTGCGGAGCTCCTCAGGATGCGCGGGAGGCCCCTCAGGATACCCCTGTTCATCACGGCAAGCGGCGCTGTCAAGGCTTTGGCCGATGCCCTCGGCTACACGGAGATAATAGAGCGCTACAACGGGAGAATAATAGCGGACGTCTGCTTCGTTGTCTCCCCGATAAAGGGATGGTATTCGGGTATAGCAACCAACAGCGGAAAATCCGCGTTTTACTTCCGCTCATTCGGTTTCAAGGTCAGGCTTGACGATGCAGAGAACCTGATAAGGGAGGCGCCGTGAGGTGGCGGGAATGAAGCTCAGGGGAAGGAAGATAGTTGGGGGAAAGGCAGAGGGGGAGCTGATAGTTTCCAGGAAAGCCCTTTCGTTCCTCGGCGGCGTTGACCCCGAAACGGGCATCGTCACCGATGCGGAGAGCGACATAAGGGGGCAGAGCATAGCCGGGAAGATACTCGCGTTCCCCCGCGGGAAGGGCTCGACGGTCGGTTCCTACGTCATCTACGCCCTGAAAAAGAACGGGAAGGCACCGAAGGCAATAATCGTTGGTGAAGCGGAGACCATAGTCGCGACGGGTGCAATAATAGCCGGCATCCCCATGGTCGATGGCATCGACGTTTCGAGACTGAGGAGCGGGGAGCGAGTTAAGGTCGATGCGGACTCCGGGGAGGTGGAGGTTCCCGAACCCGGGGAGTAGGGTTTTTAACCCCTCCCGACTCTTTATTCTGGGAGGAAAAATGTCGAGGGGAATTTACGAGTGCGTCAGGTGCGGCCACAGGGAGGTCGTCGATTCCAGCGAGCCGGTTCTGGAGAAAAGCTGCCCCGCATGCGGCGGAGACATGGTTCTGGTGGGCTTTGAGGCAGGAATCCCCGGAGCCACGAACGAACCACCAGTCTCTTCGCGCGTTCCTATCCACACCGTTCATCCCGCGGCACTTCCGCCTGCCGTGGAGGCAAAGCTGAGTGAGTTCTACGTCATCGAGCCCCGCGGGGTCGAGGGCAACGTCTTCACATTTGAGGTCAGGGAGATTCTGGAGGGGGACTTTGAAAGGGTCCTGAGGGAGCTCGAGGAGCTCGGCTACTGGGCGGCCCTCAAGAGGCGCGGGGGGAAGGTTCTCCTCTACGTCTTCCCCGCCGGAGAGGTCAAGGAGGACAACCGCTGGCTCCCCTGGGTCTTCCTAATCGCGACGATATTCACCACGTTCCTCGCAGGGTACTGGCTCTCCCTGAGCTACATCTCCCTCCTCGACGAATACGGCCTGCCGGGGATAAGAAACCCCTACGTCAACGCGCTGGCATTTTCAATAAGCGTCATGGCGATACTCGGAACCCACGAGCTGGGTCACAAGATAGCTGCGGCATACCACGGCGTCCGCGCCACGATGCCCTACTTCATCCCGTTCCCCAGCATGCTCGGAACGATGGGCGCTGTGATAAGGGTGAAATCCCCCCTGCCAACGAGGGACGCCGCCATCGACCTCGGCGTGAGCGGCCCGATAGCGGGTTTTCTCGTTGCCATCCCCGTCAGCATAATAGGACTAAAGCTGTCGGTTCCGATTCCCATCAGCATGGTACCCCCAACGGAAGGGGGAATAACCTTCGGCGAGAACCTCTTTTTCATGTTCATAGAGAAGTACGTGGTGACGTTCCCTGAGACCAGCGGCGTGTTCCTCCATCCGATCGCCATAGCGGGATGGGTCGGAATACTGGTAACCTTCCTGAACCTCATCCCCGCTGCCCAGCTCGACGGGGGCCACATAGCGAGGGCGTTCCTGGGCGAGAGAACGCACCGCTACCTGACCACGGCCGTTGGGCTCGTGCTCATAGGCATGAGCTTCCTCTGGGTGGGATGGCTGATATGGGGAATCCTCGTCCTCATGATGGGGGCCATGGGCAACCCCGGCGCCCTTGACGAGGTGTCCCCGATATCGAAGAAGAGAATCGCCCTGGCGCTGGCGGCGCTGGTGCTCTTCATACTGTCAGCAACCCCTGCCCCGATAAGCGCTACCGGCTGATCCGTCCCTTCTTTTTCTCCTTAAGTATCTGCTCGATGTCGTAGTATATCGAGTCCCTCGAGACCCCGAACATCCTCGCTATTTCGGAGATGTTGAGGACGCGGGGGTTGTGGTTGAACGTCTCCAGAATTCTCGCCAGGAGCTCCCTGCGCTCCTTTATTGTGAACTCGTTGAGGGGCTTCTCAGAGGGGGGCGCGTTGTAGACCACGACCACGACGGCGTAGGTTCTCCTGGTCACGGGGGTTGTATATGTACCTACCTCGAAGTCAACGACCCTGGCGTTCTTCGGGAGGAGCCTGTTGATCTTGTCCATTGTCTTGCTTATGGCGTCTTCCTTGTTTTTTCCGTGGGCGTAGTCTGCAAGGATACCTTTTTTCATATCATCCCGGTCGTCCAGCAACATTGTTACCGTGAGGTTCATGAAAGCACCGAACGTGAGGTTTATTTTGGAGGAAACAATAGACCCCGGCAGGGGGGACAGCAGTTCCCTTGACTTTGATAGCATATTGTTTATACAATCTTCAATGCTCGATGATTCACATTGGACGCTTACCAACTCCACGAAACCACCCCTGCAGTTTCCGCAGTATTGTGGGGCATCTCCCTAAATTTGGGGAGAAAGCTATATAAGCTTTTTCGGTGCATTTATGTATGAAGTAATCCTTTGGAGGTGGATAACATGAAGAGGAAGGCCCAGGGTGCGATTGAGTACCTGTTTATGATCGCCGCTGCCCTGGTTATAGTTCTCATTGTCTGGAGGCAGCTCAAGAACAGGGGGCAGAGCGCTAGCGACATAGCTGACACTGCAGAGCAGCAGATAAGTGAGGAACTCAACAGTGAGATCGGTAGCTGAAGTTCTGTTCTAAACTTTTTTAAACTTTTAATACTTCTTAGGGTATTGGGTGATTTGGAATGAAAAGAAAAGCTCAGGGGGCAGTGGAGTACCTTTTTATGATAGCCATAGCTATCGTCATGATATTCGTGTTCGTACGCAAGTTCTTTGACCCTCGCTTCGGCACCATTCATAAGACCGGGGAGCTTCAAAACACTATTGAAAGCGAAATATCCGAGGACATAGAGAGCGCTATGAACGGACAGAACGGGTGACCTTGGTAATCTCCAGGAGTTTGCCCCTCACAAGAACCCGACCCCTTGAGGTGTAGTGCAGTTCTTTCCCGACCATCCGGAATTTCTCGGTACCAACGTATATATTCAAGGCATCCTCACGCGTGTCGGGATTGGGGAGGTTTCCATTATCATCTATGGCAATCCCAGAAAACGTCACGACAAGCTGAGCGGTGTCATTTTTAAGAGAGATTATGAAGCCACTGGCATTCGCCACAGCGGTAGCAGCCACATAAGCACCATCTTCGTTATACCATCTAACAAGAAAACTATCCCCCTCTAGCCTTTCCAGAACCATGCTGAAATTAAAGCTCTGGTTCGAGACAATTGGATAAACCTCAAAGGCCTCGTGTATTCCATCCAGGAGCCATAATTTTCCTTCCCCCGATTCAGGGGTGAGCATCCTCGCAGGATAGTCAATCCGGGATACCAGGATTAAATCCCCATTCGAATAAGAGCCCGAAAAGATGGGGGTTCCATTTACCAATGCAAACGATTTGATCGGGGAGTAGAGCGTATTTAAGTCAGAGTTTCTATCCGAGATCTTATCCATCCAGGTACCCAGTACGATGCAATCCACGCCGATTTTTTTAAGCTCTTCCACCAGCTGGTCTGAAGGGTATTCAGCCATGTACAGCAACCCAAATGAGTCAACGAACCACGGCGGAACATTGAGATCCAGATAATAAGCGTTCATCGGGTTTATTGAATATGCCACATTGCACGGATGGGACTTAAGGTAAGCATCAGCACCGTCTCTCAGGGATTTTGAGTGAATGCTCATGGGGAGTTCCAGGTTGCCGTGGGGGGCGTTGATGAGGAGTCCATAGTCGGTCATGGACATAAGCAGGAGAAACACTGTTCCAAACACCATGAGGTTCCTAAAGTTGACCATCGAACCGGCGGACATTATCACATCAAGGGCAAACAGATAAAACACCAGGATGAGAGGGATCAAAAACCTAAGGTTGGGGATTATTGGGAACAGCAGCAGATACATCACGAAATTCAACAGAAACAGGAGTGAGACGGCACTATCCCGTTTAAGCTGATTTCTCCTGAGCAGCAGCACTAGGATGACAGCGGTTAGGAAAAACATCGGAACGAAGACCGATGCACGTTCCTGAACGCCGGAATAGAATGTATTAATAACACTGCTGGAGAGCTGGAAGAGAGCGGCGAACGAGAAGTACCTGCTGCTCTGGAGAAGGTATGTCTGGTTTAGGTAATCGGTAGACACCCCGTATCCAAGCAGGAGCTCAACCACCGCCTTGGGGATCAGGAGAGAAAGCAGCAGGTACGCCGCAGGTTTTAAGTGCCCCATCGTCTCCCGGGTTATATGCACCAACTTCCCAACATATCTACAGCTGAATACGTAAATCGTCAGGAATGCCCATGCAACGACGATGAGCCCTCCAACGTATTTATGCCCCACTAGAGAAAACGGATGTACCCCCAGGAGCACGAGGATTTTCTCGGTAAACCACGAAGGCCAGGCCATTCGGAGCGAGACGAATGCAGCGGCAAGGAGCAGGTATAGCGCCATGACAACGAGGATCTGAGAGCTGGAAAGGACCGTCCGAAGGCCGGATTCGATGTACTCCCAGGATTTTTCCCCCAGCAGCATAAGCACGAACACAATGTACAGGGCCACAATATACGGTATAATCGTGAACTTGATGGCGCTTCCAATCCCAGCCAAGGCAAGGGAGAGATAGGCGTATTTAATCAAGCGGGTCTTTTTATATCTGACAAAATAATACATTGAAGAAATCACGAAAAGTTCCACAAAGGTATCGTGCAGAACCAATCGATTGACGCGAAGTATCGTTGGGTCAAGAACCAAAGCAAGCGCGAACAGTGTTCCCAGTTTTTCGTCCCTAAGCTCGCTCCCAATTTTATACGCCAGGGCGATGGAAACTCCCCCTGCCACCACCGAAAGCATCCGTCCAACGATGTAGCTATCCCCAAAAACACGCAGCCATAAAGCCAGGATGTAGTAGTAGAGGGGAGGATGAACGGCAAAGATATCCCTGTATGGAAGGTATCCCTGGTTGATAAGTCTGGCTATTAAAAGGTAGGTGCCTTCATCGTAGTCGATGTATTCGTTCATCTGACTGATACTCATAGTCCGCAATACAATATAACCCGCCAAAATCATTAAAATTGCTGGAAGATAGTACTTCCTATTCATCGCATATCCCCTGAGCATTGATGTATGACCGTCTCCACTTTGTTGTCAATACAATTAATAAATTTCGTATAGTTGTCCCCGGTTTTGTTGTAGCAGGATAACATAATCGCATTGGCATCAAGTAGGGTGTATGAGACATTGTGAAGAGCAGTGTAATTATGAAAGTATTCCATTGTAATATTATAATCCGGGAGAGATCTAACTACCAGCACAACAGAGCCGTTGGGCACATACACAGATTCAAAAGGCGTTACAATATAATACGTATGTACCCTATTAGCAAGATGTGGAAATACCATATTCTGGGTCGTTACTATACAGTCTGTTTCAGATAACTGCATTACAATGTTATCCAATACATTAAAATATGGTCCCCACTCACGATAAAGAGCCCCCAGTTCGTAAAAAGACTTACCCCTGACATATGGAGAAACATCAACTACATGGAACATTGGCGAGAATATTAGCGTAACCACAATTGTCATTGCGACAATTTTTTTCAAGGTGATCTCAAAGTTATAACGCTTCTCTCTATTATTGGTTGAAAAACCAATATTTAATCTAAAGCTTTTGACGTCCTTTAGGTTATAAACTGAAAGTATGAAAAGCATTGGAATTAGCATGTAAGGATATTGGTATCCCAATATTAGCATTTCCGGTTTAGTAGAGGGTAGCAACTCAAACCATAATGGAAGTGAAGCCAAAAATGTATTAACATTCAATATAGACAGAAAACCTGTGCTTAAAATAGCCACAGTAAAGTAAACAATCACGTTACTAATATAAATGCGGCTTCCGTATCTTTTAAGCTTCCCATCACTAAGGTATGGATACTCACCACCATTGTAGTGTGGGATAATCACCAGCAGGCTAAAAAGTATCCAGAGGAATCCCATCAGAGCCAATAGAGCAGAATACGGATCGTTCTTTACAATGTGTTTCCAGTTCTTGATTCTAAGCAGATCTGTAAACTTGTGTCTCCTCAGTATAAACATTAACCCCAGACTTATTAGTATTAACCCAGCATCTTCTTTCACGGATAGAATTACCAACGAGACCAGAAAGAGCTTGGCATGCTCTTTTTTCTCATAATAATATGGGATCAAAAAAATAAATGGTACTGCCAGGCTAACGGGATGAAAGTCAAACCGATTAATTCCATGGATAAACGGATTAACAATGTACATAACAGCAATATAGAAAGCTTTCCTATCATCGAGAACAAACCGTGCAAATTTAAATAACATAACTGCTCCAAAACCCAACGCAATTGGCTGGATAATTAACAAGGTTTCAGCGTAAGGAAGAACCTTGTAAATTGGTACCAGGATAAGTAGCACTGGGCTATTATGAACACCAAAATGGGAATATGTCCCAATATCCTGCCATTCACCAGTGTTAAAAAGTAATCCCATTCTCTCGGCGGTTGTCCACAAAGACTGCATAAAAATACCTAAGTCGTAGCCAGAACTTAAATACATATAATGCCGAAGTACTGAATACAGTGAAGCTACTACCACATAGATCATTACGATGACGTTTAAATACGTAACGTATTTGTTATTAATATCCCTCATTTAACCACCATTCAACAGATATCAAATGACTTAAAAATCTTATCGTTATATTCCCAAGTGTAACTCAACTTCTGTTATTAGCAAAGTATTTAAGTTAAAGAATAAGAAGTATAGGGCAAGGATACACGCATTAAGGTGATCCCCATGCCGTTCCTCTCCTTCGGTTCGAAGAAGGATAAAATAAAAAAGCTCATCGAAGCGGAGCGCTTTGATGAGATAGTTTCGATGGCAGTGAAGGACAAGAAGGCACTTAACGGACTCATCGAACTTCTCGACGACACTGCGCCGGGTATCAGGGGAGATGCTCTGCTGATTCTGGGAATGGTGGTTGAGCAGAGGGCAGATGTTGTCGAACCCCATGTCGAGAAGATATTCCCCAAAGCCATTGAGCTCACCAGAAACAGAAATCCCTACGTGAAGGAAAACGCCATGATCCTCTCTTACGAGCTTGCCCACAGGTTCCCGGACAGGATTAGAGACCTGAAGGGTACCATAATCGACGATCTAATCAACGAGCTCAGTGAAGGCGACAAGAACACGAAGGGGTTCGCTTTGCTACTGATTGGCGAGCTCGGGGCCAAAGAGGCAAAGGGTCACGTTGAAGAGCTCGTCAGCGTCGAGGACAAGGTTATACTCCCGTTCGAGGGCAAGAAATGGGTTCCGCTTGGGGAGATAGCCAAAGAGGTCCTTGAAAAACTTTCATGAACTGAAATCGAATTGATGTATTTCTTCCATCATTCCATTTCTGTTGCGAAAGATTAATAAGCCCGTTCGTTTTAACTACTTAAGGTGATACCATGATAGCGGAGTTGCTGTTCCTGTTTTTCCTGCTCCTGGCCATCATGCTGGTGGTCAAGGTGGGCTTTGGCATAGTCAAGTACCTTGTGGCCAACGCCGTAATAGGCCTGATAATTCTGTGGTTCACGAACTGGATAGGAATATCGGACGTGCCGCTGACGGCGCTGAACGTTCTGGTGGTAGCCATAGGCGGAATCCTGGGCGTCATAGCCCTGATAATAGTCTACTGGTTCTAACCACATTCCCTTCCCGTTCCTAAACTTTTATAAATTCCCCGCTTTTTCATTCTCAAGTAGCGGAAACTGGCTGAAAAACGTTCTGAAGGGGAGTGATGCTCATGTCTCACAAGTCAGCCGAGATGTATGAACTCAAAAAGAAGGTCGAGGAGCTGAAGGGTTATCGAGGTCGGGCCACCGAACTGGTGAGCCTCTATGTTCCGGCCGGATACGACCTGAACAAGGTCATGCAGCAGCTGAGGGAGGAGTACGGAACGGCTCAGAACATCAAGAGCAAGTCAACCCGAAAGAACGTCCTTGGTGCCCTTGAGAGGGCAATGCAGCACCTCAAGCTCTACCGTAAGACCCCCGAGACCGGTCTGGCCCTCTTCGTCGGAAACGTCAGCGAGCAGGAGGGCGTCAGCGACATAAAGCTCTGGGCGATAATCCCGCCGGAACCGCTTAAGGTCAGGCTCTACCGATGCGACCAGACTTTCATCACCGAGCCGCTGGAGGAGATGCTCCGCGTCAAGGACGCCTACGGCCTCATAACCGTTGAGAAGAACGAGGCCACCATCGGAGTTCTCCGCGGAAAGCGCATTGACGTCATAGACGAGCTGACCTCCAACGTCCCGGGCAAGACGAGGGCAGGTGGTCAGTCGGCCAGGCGTTACGAGCGCATCCGTGAGCAGGAGACCCACGAGTTCATGAAGCGCATCGCAGAACACGCCAACAAGGCCTTCCTCCCCCTCCTCGAGAAGGGCGAGCTGAGGGGCATCATCATAGGCGGCCCCGGACCGACCAAGGAGGACTTCATAGACGGCGAGTACCTCCACCACGAGCTCAGGAAGAAGATAATCGGCGTCGTTGACATCAGCTACAGCGGAGCCTACGGCCTCAAGGAGCTCGTCGAGAAGGCCAGCGACATCCTGAAGGACCACGAGGCCATAAAGGAGCGCCACCTCATACAGAACTTCTTCAGGCACCTCGTCAAGGACACCGGAATGATAACGTACGGTGAGAACGAAGTCAGGAAGGCCCTCGAACTCGGCGCCGTCGATACGCTCCTCATCAGCGAGGGCTACGACAGGGTCAGGGTCAGGGTCAAGTGCAACAGCTGCGGCTGGGAAGAGCTCAAGACCATGAGCGAGTCCGAGTTCCACGTTTACAAGAAAAAGCTGACCCACTGCCCCAAGTGCGGCAGTCAGAACCTCAGCTTCGAGAAGTGGGACGTCGCGGAGGAGCTAATAAAAATGGCGGAGGAAGCCGGCTCCGAGGTGGAGGTCATCTCCCTCGACACCGAGGAGGGCCAGCAGTTCTACAAGGCCTTCGGCGGAATAGCGGCGTTCCTGAGGTACAAGATTCAGTGAGTTCCTGTGCGTCTTCTTTTTTCTTCAACCGCAAGGGAATTCAGGGAGGAGGCTTGAACTCAGCCCAGCACCTCGGCGAGCAGCTTTCTTATATTCTCCCTCACCTCATCCCCGTCCATCATGTACGGGGGCCTGAGGATGGGTTTTATTGAGAAGCCGCGGAGCGACATGGCGAGCTTTATTGCCGAGCCAAAGGATGAGGCAACGTCGTAGACCCTGGACAGCTTTGCCAGCCTTCTGGCGTGCTCAAAAGCATCCTCGAACCTCTTTTCCTGGAACGTCTTCCAGAGGGCCAGGTGAACCTCTGGGGCGAAGTTGGCGCAGGCCATTATTCCCCCGTCCCCACCCAGGACGAGCGTGTTCAGGAAGTGCTGGTCGAGGCCTGTGAAGACCATGAAATCCTTTCTCTCGCCCTTTACCTCGAGGATTACGTCGCGGACATGGTTGACGCTGTCAATCGTCTCCTTCACGCCGGAGATGTTCGAATACTCGAGGGCGAGGCGCTTGATGAGGGAAACGCTGAGCGGGTTGGCGCAGGAGGGGATGTTGTAGAGGATGATCGGTATGTCAGTGCTCTCGGCCACGGTCGAGTAGTGGGCGAACAGGGCGTCGTCGTTCAGGGGGCAGTAGTAGGGGGGCGCTATCACGACGTAGTCGGCCCCTATGTCCTGGGCGTGCTTCGTAAGCTCAACGACCTCGAAGGTGTTTGAGGAGGCCGTACCGACCAGGTAGAACGCCGACTTGACCAGCTCCCTGCCCCTCTCGGCGAGGAGCTTCCGCTCGTTCAGGCTCAGGCTCGTGAACTCGCCGGTCGTCGCGTTGATGAATATCCCGTGGACGCCGACCTTCTGGAGAAACTCGATGTGCTCCTCGAGGGCGGGGAAGTCAATTGAGTAGTCCTCGTTGAAGGGCGTTACAAGGGGCACCACAACACCGCGCATGGGATCACCGAAGATTTTGGGGGAAGGGGGTATTTTAGGGTTCCGGGAAGTTTTTAAGTATCGGTACCGATACCAAGTATCGGGGGCGATACCTATGCTCTTTGACCCGAGACCAAAAGAGAGGAGGGAGGAGATGTTTGACAGAGAGGCTGAGCTTGATGCCATTCTCATGGGTATGGAGGAGTATCCGATAACCCTTATCATAGGAATCCGCCGTGTGGGCAAGAGCTCCCTTCTAAAGGCGGCCCTCAACGAATATCGGGGAATCGGGCTCTACCTCGATGCCCGCAGGCTCTACGCGGCAGGGGGCGGAAACATAAGCGCCTCGGTGATGACTGACGAGCTTGGTAGAATACTCCTGGGAAGGGGTCGTTTTGGGTTCCTCAGGGGCATAAGCGTTGAGAGGGTGAATCTCGGGGGGATTCAGATCAAACCCCGTGACATGGGGTTCATGGACGTCCTTGAGATTATCAACGGAATCGGGGAAAGAACAGGCCAAAAAGTCATCCTGGCCTTTGATGAGGCCCAGTATCTAAGATTCTACGGTTCCCGGGGCGGAAAGGACCTGCTGGCCGGCATAGCCCACGCCTATGACTCAATGCCGAATCTGGGTTTCATATTCACCGGCTCGGAGGTTGGACTCCTCCACGACTTTCTGGGACTGGATGATTACTCAAGCCCCCTCTACGGAAGAATCTACGAGGAGGTTGAGGTCAGGCCGTTCCCGAGGGAGCTTTCCGAGGAGTTCCTCAGGGCGGGCTTCTCGGAGGTTGGGTTGGACGTACCGCAGGATGACATCAAAAGAGCTGTTGATGAGCTGGATGGAATCCCCGGATGGCTAGTTGAGTTTGGATTCAATTACTGGAAAAAGGGAGACCCCAAAAAGGCCCTGGAAGCCACGATAGCAAAGGCGAGGAACATGATACGGGAGGAACTGCTAGAACTTGAAAAGCGCTCCCCGAGGTACACCCTCATCCTGCGTGGGGTCTCCATCGGACTGTCAAGGTGGTCCGAGATACGGGACTATGTGGAGGCAAAGAGTGGCCCCATAACGAACGCCAGGCTGGGCAGCCTTATCAGGAACCTGGAAAAGATGGGATGGATAAAGAAGGAGAACGGGGGGTACCGGATAATAGACCCCGTGGTGGAAAAAGTGTTGAGGGAGTGATCACATCTTCTCCGGCGCCTCTATGCCGAGCAGCTCGAGCGTGTTCCTCAGCACCTGCTTCGTCGCCAGGACGAGCAGCAGGCGCTCCTCCAGTATTCCTTCCTCCGCCTTGAGCACGGGGTGGTCCATGTAGAACTTGTTGAAGAGTGAGGCGAGCTCGTTGGCGTACCACGGGATGAGGTGGGGCTTGACGTCCCTGCCCGCCTGCTCCACAATTTCCGGGAACTTGGCGAGGAGCTTCACCAGTTCCTTTTCCCTGCTGGTGAGCCTTGAGAAATCCGCCCTCTCCATGAGGGCCTCCCAGTCGGTCTCGATGCCACCGTCCGCGGCCTTTCTGAGGATGGACGCACACCTGGCGTGGGCGTACTGGACGTAGGGGGCGCTGTCTCCCTCGAAGTTGAGAACATCGTCCCAGCGGAAGGTTATCACCTTGTCCGGGCTGTACTTAACGAGGTTGTAGCGGACGGCACCGACTCCGACGGCTTCGGCTATGTGCTCCTTCTCTTCCTCGCTCAGGCCGGGGTTCTTCTCCTCCACGAGGGTCCTGGCACGCTGAACGGCCTCGTTGAGAACCTCATCGACGGTAAAGCCAACCCAGGTTCCTTTCCTGCCCGAGAACTTGCCCTCCTCGCGGACAACGTGTTCGTACGCAAGGTGGTGGAAGTTCTCGGCGGAGTCCTCAAAGCCGAGAAGCTGGAGGGCGTACTTGATGGCCATCTGGGGGTGCTTCTGCTCGGCGCCGATGACGTTGATGACCACATCGGCTTTTCCGAACTTTCCGGGCATCGCTCTCCCATCGGGGGCGGTCGTCCAGATTTCGTGTTCCTCGTTCTCCCACGGCTTGTAGAGCATGTCGGCTGTGACCTTGCCGAACTTCCAGAGGTGATAGGCTATGTCCTTGCCGGTGTAGGTCGCCGTCCCGTCGCTCCTCTTGAGGACGAGGAACGGGTTCTTCATGTCCGGGAAGAGCTTTCTAAGGTCCATCACGAACGCTCCCTTGTACTTCCCTTCCTCCGCCCAGAAGAAGTTCTCGTTGGCCTCAATGAGCTCGTAGGCCTCGCCGAAGATTCCGCTCTTCATTATGTCGCTCTCCCAGCTGAGGAGGTCGTAGTTTATCTTCATACGGCCGGTAGTGAGCATCTGCGCCCTGACAACCCTCTCCGCGAGCTTTCTGCCGATTTCCGCTATTTCGTTGTCCCCCTCCTCGAGCTTCTTCATCAGCTCACGAACTTCCCCATCAACATCGGGGTTCTCCTCTATGCGCCTGTTAACCTCGACGTAGAGGAGGCCCATGACGTGGTCAATGAAGTCCTCCTTGAGGCCCTTTTCCCTCATCTCCGCCTCAATCCTGTCGAATTCCTCTTTAAGGTTCAGGTAACCCCAGAGAACCTGGGCAAACTGGACGCCGAGGTCGTCTATGTAGTTCTGAACCTCGACGGTGTAGCCGAGCTTCCGCATTATGCGGGCCATCGTATCGCCGAGAACCGAGTTCCTGGCGTGTCCCATGTGGAGCGGCTTCGTCGGGTTCACTGAAGTGTGCTCGACGATGACCTTCTTCCCATCCCCAAGCGTGCTCTCGCCGTATGCGTTTTTCTTTTCAAGTATCTCGCGGACGAGCTCCCGTCCGAAGGTGCCATAGTCCAGGTAGAAGTTGATATAGCCGTTGACCGCCCTGACCTCTGAGATCTCCTCCGGGAGCTTCCCGCCGAGCCTCTCCGCAAGCTCCTCGGCTATGAGCTTCGGAGCCTTCCTGAAGACCCTGGCAAGCTGAAATGAAACCGCCGTTCCGAAGTCGCCGAGCTCGATGTTCGGGGTGTCATCAAACGTTACCTCCCCGCTCCATTCCTTTCCAGCCTCTTTCAGCATGTCCTCAATGGTTTCCTGAAGGATGAGCTTCATTTTCTCCTTAACTTCGCCGTATCCCATCTCACACCACCGGTCGTGATTTGGGATATGGACTATAAAGTTTTGCGTGGTGGCGGGAGATGAAAAACGATAATAACCTGAAGGATTTTCTATTTAGGGGATCTGGTATGAAGAGGGTCGCCGTCCTGCTTGTGATGATCCTTCTGGTGTCCTCGACTGGATGCATCGGGGAAAAGGAGCAGGTTGAAACCACAGGGAAGCTGGAAGCCATGATCATGGAAGCCGAAGCCCTGGGGTGGGTCAAAACAGGAGAGGGGTACTCTGAAACATACGAACTCTCGATTTATCGGTTGCCCCTTGTGAAAATTCCCTACAGAATACTGCTCTTCAGAAAGCCCGCTTATGAGAACCGGCGAATGAAAGAGCTGGAGGGGCTTTTTGAATTCCTCAACATCAGCGAATCCATGAAAACTACCGAGTTCACCACTATGGCGATTGGATGGATTGACACGTCAGATGTGCCGGCCAAGGGGGCTCTGGAGCCCGTTCTCGAGAAGGAGATAAAAGATTCCCTCGATTCAGAAGTCGCGGGGATGTTGAATAAAATGGGACTCTCGATAATCTCAGAAGGGGGATGGAAGGAAAAGGATGGATTGATGCTTAAAAAACTGTCCGCAGGGTATCCCGTAGGAACGTTCAGGACTCCATATGGCACCGTTGATATGGGGAATGTGAAAGTGGAGATACGTGAATACATCATCCAATCAACCAGCGGGTATGGTATTGTTATAGTCGCCGTTCCCGAGGACTACCACAGGAGGGTCACGCTGCGTCCCCTCGAGTTCGTTGAGGTCGAGGTCGAGATCGACTGGAACCTCCATGACGGTTCCCTGGTGTCGGACGCGGAGAGTGTGGCAGGGGTGGTTAAATGAGGGCGCTGAAAATCATCGGAATCATCCTCGCGGTGATAGCGCTGGTTTCCATCCTAACAGTGGGCACAATGGACGAACCGCGAACCCTTGTGCCATCCACTGCCCCAGACGAATGGAGCCCCAAAGGAACACAGGTGAATACCATTCCCTACGGCCCAATAGATGTTAGGTACACCATAACTGAGTACTCCTACACTGGATTCGCCCGTGACATGGAAAACCTTTCACGGCTGGCCGACGTGAGTGTGTCCCTGGAAAATGGAGTTGTGGGATACGTGGCGGTTGTCGATCTCTCCTCGGTTCCATCTACGATGCTTCCCCTGGCCCGTGGAAAGGTGGAGAAGGAGGTCATGGGGTTCATTGAGGACGAGGTTTTCTCCATGGCGGGAGAACTGGGGCTGGAATTTAGGGAAAGGTACACATCCGGGAAAGACGTTGTGTGGCGCTTCTCGTTTCCCCTGGAGCTTCCGGGAGTGTTCGGTGGGAATGCCACAGAGGAAGAGCTGCCCGTGTACGTAAGGGCACGCAAGATATGGCACGGAAAAGTCCTGGTGGTGGCCCTTGTGGCGTATCCCAACGGCACTCTGGAGGTATCAGGGGGAAAACATTCCTTCGGAAGCCTGTCGATATCGATAACCGCCAGGATACATCTGGAATATTCAGACGAGGCCAAGGACTTTCTCCTGTGGGCGGGCGATGCCGAACTCAAAGAAACATGACCCAACCTTTAAAAACTTCTCCCGCTAATTTACTCTGGAGGTGGGTAGAATGAAACACCATGTGGGCGAGCACAAGGCGAAGAAGGGACTCATCAGGATAGAGTTCGATGAGAGGGACGGCAGGGCCGAGCACGTCAGGATCACGGGAGATTTCTTCATGCATCCCGAGGAGGCGGTCCATGAGCTGGAGCAAAAGCTCGAGGGGCACGGGATCGACGAGCTGGAATCCCTGATGGACGAGTTCTTTGCGATGAGGATGGACATTGAGATGCCCTACGTAAACATCGAGGACTTCAAAATCGCACTCAAAAACGCGCTGAAGGAGTGATGGGCGTGCTCGATGTGAAGGTTCCGAGGAGAACCCTGGGGCACCTGCTGCTGGTGTTCCTGCTCTCCGCCATTGGGGGATACTGGGCCGGGGCCGCCAGCCCGGACACGGCCCTCGAGGCGGTTCGCAAGATAATCGAGCAGATCGGGCCCATCTCTGACTCCAGCTTCCACAACTTCGTCAAAATATTCACCAACAACTCTATGGTGGCACTCCTCACCTTCATATCGGGCCTTTTCTTCGGTCTCGGTCCGTGGTTTATAATGGCCTTCAACGGCTTCGTCGTTGGACTAGTTGTGCTTGCGGTTCACCGGATGGGCGGGATGCCGATGGGCCAGATAATCCTGGGCCTGATACCCCACGGCGTCGTCGAGATACCCGCGATAGCCCTCGCCGGCGTCGCCGGTATCGTCTGGTACAGGGAGATAATCTCAGGAGAAGGCGATGGGGGAGAAAGGTTCAGAAGAGGGGCAGTTAAGGGCCTGAAGCTTTTCGCCCTGTCAGTTCTGCTCCTTTTCGTCGCGGCCCTCATTGAGGCCTACGTAACCCCCAGGGTTGCGGGCCTCTGAGGTCCCCGCCTCCCCAATCTTCACCGCGCTGAACGTTCCGAACTCTTCGTACGTCTCAATCTCGTTGAGTATGACGTCCATGGGGTTCTCAAAGCCGCTCACGACGCTCCTGAGGTACGCCCGGTAGCTTCCGTTCATCTCCATCATGCGCTCTGCCATCATTGCGACCTTCACGGGGTCAGTTGAGTGGAACTTGACGCCCTTCTCGACGAGCCACCGCGTCACCGCGAGCAGTCTGCCCGGATATGTGGAGATCGTTGGAGTTCCGAGGGCTATGGCCTCGCGGTTCATCGTTCCACCGGCCCCTATCATAAGCCTGGCGTAGTAGAGCAGGCTGAGGCTGTCAACGGGCTCCTCCGGCATGATAACGTTGTCAAAGCGCTCGAAGCGCTCCCTCTGCTCCGGGGTCCTGGGGAAGAGGACTATCGGCACCTCTGGAAGGAGAGGTATAACGTCCTCAAGTATGCTCTTCCCGTTCCCGTTGAAGTAGTTGGCCTTCACGGGCTCGGTGCGCATGACGATGTACCCGTTCCTCCTAACGCCGAGCTTATTCAGGACCTTTCTGTTGGGAACGAAGCCGTAGAGGTGAGACAGCTCGGAGAAGCCGTTTATCGGCCTCATACCGTTGGGGTCGGCGCCGCACCTGATCAGTTCGTAGGCGTCTATGGCCTTGGGGAACACCAGGAGTTCGGTGTAGGGGAGTATGAGTTTGTTCTGGCCAACGGCGGTTTCGTTGTCCACGAAACCTATCGAAGGAATCTGGAGGCCAAAGGCGACGCGCGGTGCCTCAGCGGAGTGCTTATAGAGGGCCAGGTCCGGCTTCTCCTCCACAATGAGCTTGCTGAGGCGGTACATCCTCTCGGTACCGGCCACGAGCTTGCCCTCGAGGGTGGCACCCCCGTGCCTTCCGACGACGTAGTAATCAAACCCGTACATGTCGAGGATGCCGGTGAGGCCGTCGAATTCGCGCGTGGTTATTAAAACCTCATGTCCGGCCTTTTCGAGTTCCCTGATTATACCCTTGAAGAAGTGAACGTGAGGGGAGTTTGTTATGTCGATCCATACCTTCATTCTACCCACCATGTTACTGAACAGCTCTGTTCAATATAAGGCTTTCCCAAAAACGGTTGTGAAGCCTTCTTTTCAAAGCTTTAACAGTATGTTTTCAGACAAAAGAACGTTTAGAACGCTTTCTTTCCATGAAAACAGCTCTGGCCAAAGACAAAAACCCTGTAAACATGTCCTAGGCCCGTAAAATAGTCTGGAAACACCTGCATCCCAAGAAACCGGTTCGGAAACCGTTTTCTGGAAAAGGCTTTTATTCATGCGGGAAAAGCGTTGATGGGTGACACGAATGCGGGACAGGATAGAGAAGAGAACGGCAGAGATAGCTGTCATCGGCCTCGGGTACATCGGCCTCCCAACTGCGATAATGTTCGCCAACGCGGGCTTCAATGTTACCGGATATGAAATAAGGACTGACGTTGTTGAGAGAATAAACTCCGGAAAGGCCCACATAGTCGAGCCGGATATAGACGATCTCCTCAGGAAGGCCATTGAGAGCGGAAAGCTGCGGGCAACGTCGAACCCCGATGACATCAGAGAAAAAGACGTTTACATAATCTGTGTCCAAACGCCTCTGAGGGAGGACAGGACGCCCAACCTCACATACCTGGAAAGCGCCGTTGAAACCGTCGCAAAGGCAATGAAGCCGGGCGCACTTATCGTTATCGAGAGCACCATTCCCCCGCTCACGACGGTTAGAATGGCCGAGCTCATAGAGGAGCTGACCGGGTTGAAGCCTGGAAGAGATTTCCACATGGTTCACGCGCCGGAGAGGGTGATGCCGGGCAGGATATTCAAAGAGCTGGTGTACAACTCGCGCATCCTCGGTGGGATAACCCCCGAAAGCGCCGAGCTTGCCGAAAGGCTCTACCGCTCCTTCGTCAAAGGACAGATATTCAGGACGAAATCGACCGTCAGTGAGGTCGTCAAGCTCATGGAGAACACGTTCAGGGACGTCAACATAGCCCTCGCGAACGAGTTTGCCTACCTCGCCCATCAGTACGGGATAAACGTCTTCGAGGCAATAGAACTGGCCAACAGCCACCCGCGCGTTAAAATCCACGTTCCGGGAATAGGGGTTGGCGGCCACTGCCTTCCGAAGGACCCCCACCTTCTCGTCTGGCCGGCGAAGGACGACTTCGGCCTCATAAGGCTCGCGAGGGAGATAAACGACGGCATGCCCCTGCTCGTCAAGGACCTTCTTTTCGAGGCGCTGAGAACCATCAACCTCCCACCGGAAAAGGCCGTGGTCGCGGTGCTTGGGCTGGCTTACAAGGGCGACAGCGACGACACCAGGAACTCCCCCGCCTCTGCGTTCGTGGAAGCCATAGCGGATGACGTGGCGGAGGTAAGGACGTACGACCCGTTCGTGGAAGGAACCCACGGAAGCCTCGAGGAGGCCCTGAGGGGCGCCGATGCGGTGGTAATAGCGACGGACCACACGGTCTTCAAATCCCTCGACTGGGAAACCCTCGGGAAGCTCATGCGGAACCGCGTTCTCATCGATGGCCGCCGCGTGGTCGAGGTGCCGCCCGAAGGGTTCGTCTTCAAAGGCGTTGGGAGGGGTGAGTATTGAAACCCGCCTTTGTATTCGGAACCCGGCCGGAGATAATAAAGCTCGCGCCGGTAATACGGGCGTTCCTTGATATGGGCGTTAAGCCGCTCCTGATTCACACCGGACAGCACTACGACTACGAGATGAGTAGCGTCTTTCTGGAAGAGCTGGAGATGCCCCCAATAGACCACCACCTCGAGGTCGGTTCGGGAACGCAGGCCGAGCAGACGGGTCTAGCGATGATTAAGATCGAGAAGGTTCTGATGGATGAGAGGCCGGACGTCGTGCTCGTTCAGGGGGACACCAACACCGTCCTGGCCGGGGCCCTCGCCAGCGTCAAGCTCAAAATCCCAGTTGCCCACGTGGAGGCAGGCCTCAGAAGTTTTGACCGGACGATGCCGGAGGAGATAAACAGGATTCTTGCAGACCACGCGAGCGAGGTTCTCTTCCCTCCAACGGAGGAGGCCAGGAAAAACCTGGAGCGCGAGGGCATAACGGAGAACGTTTACGTCGTTGGCAACACCGTTGTGGATGCAGTTCTCCAGAACGCGGAGGTGGCGGAGAGAAAGAGCGATGTGCTCGAGAGGCTTGGGCTGAAGCCGAAGGAATACGTGCTCATAACCGCCCACCGCGCCGAGAACACCGACAGCAGGGAGAACCTCGAGAGGCTCATTGAGATTCTGGAAGGGCTTCCAATAAGGGCGGTCTACCCGATGCACCCCCGCACGAGGGGCAGGCTGGAGGAGTTCGGCCTCTGGGAGCGAGTAGCATCGATAGAAAACCTGACCGTGACGAAGCCCCTCGGCTACCTCGACTTCCTGAAGCTCGAGAGGAACGCCTTCGCGATAATGACCGACTCGGGCGGCGTCCAGGAGGAGGCGATAATCCTGAACGTGCCCTGCATAACGCTCCGCTACAACACCGAGAGGCCGGAAACCGTCGCCGCGGGCGGCAACGTTCTCGTGGGCCTGGAGAAGGAGCGCGCCCTGGGGTATCTTCAGAGACTCCTGGAGGATGAGGAGTTCTACCGGAAAATGGCAGGGGCGGCGAATCCGTTCGGCGACGGAAAGGCCGGGGAGAGGATAGCGGAAATTCTGCTGGAGCTCCATAAGAAGGGCGAGCTGATGGTTAAGGGCTCAAGGTTCATCTGAGGTGTGGAGGACAGGTTTCTTACCCTCTTCTTTTGAGAGCCCTTCGACCCTTTCCACCACGGCCCGGGCCGCTTCCTTCAGCAGGTGCTGCATGTAGCCTGAGTATCCCATCAGGCCCTTCGATTCGTCGGAGACATCAACCACGAGGTATGCCCGAACCTGGGGCTCGGAGGTTATCCCGGATGAGCCAGGGACATCTTCTCCAGTGCTGTTTCGGTAGTGGGGGTAGTCCGCGGGGTCGCCGGCACTGGAGTAAACGGCAACCACCCGGATGGAGCCTTTTGAGAGAACCGGAGAATATTCCACGTCCGTGTAGTTCACCCAGACGGCCAGAAACTGGCCGTCGCATTCCACCGGAGCAGCCAGGAGGAGAACCTTGTGTCCCCGGTTCATGAGTTCACCTGCCACGATCTTTCCGAAGGGGGAGTCGGGATAGACACAGAATCCCCGGTTAAACGTCGCGTTGGCTGATGAAGCTACCTCCGAGTGAACTTCGGAGCGGGATTCAGACCTCCCGAGGGTAAACGTGCCGAAGTAGAAAACGAGGGAGAAAACCAAGACGACCAGCAGCAGGACGGCGGCTTTTCTCATGGGGACACCTCACGAACCCCTTAGAAGGTTCTCAACTCCCATCCTGACCTTAAGCACCATCTCCCTGTATGGATCCCCCTTCGCGAGGTAGCCCTTGTGAACTTTCAGGTTCTTCCACCAGGAAATCCCGACGGTTCCCTCCAGCAGATTCTCCGTCAGATACCTGTTGGCGTTCTCCGAAAGCTTCTCGGCGAATTCCTCGGTATCCTCCGTATGGGCAGAATTGTATGTGGTGATGAAGCTCAATATATCGCCGGATGTGGAGTAATAGACCACAATGCTGGCTAGGTAGGTCTTTGACAGCAGGCCGGGCTCTTCCCCCCTGAACGGCACGTAAACCACGAGAACCCTGCCTTTGAACTGGAGCTTCATCAAATCCTCAGTCCCTGATGGTGTCGGAACAACGGTCGGGTTCAATCCATTCTCCCTGGCGACCTCCTCAAGCATCCCGGTCAGCAGGCTGTACAGAGGATCGCTTGCAATCACAACGATGTAGAGGGTATCCTCGCTGGAGGGAATTGCAGTGGCGTTTAAAGTGCCGTTGATGAGCACAGGACCGTTGGAGAACACTCGCTCCCCGGAATAATCCGCGATAACTGTGTTCTGGGACGCGATGAGCACGGCCGGAACAATGAGAAGCAGGACGATGACAACTACCACAAGTGCCCTCTTCATAACCACGCCCCAGGGTAGAATCTGAAGGAGGACCTTAAATAATTTTTGGACAGAGGGATGTAAAATCAAACGGGCGTTCCGATGTAGATTCCGTGCCTCGTCCTGACTATCCTGACCCTAATCCTGTCCCCGACTTCGGCGTCGGTGTTGATGACCTCAATGAGGCGGTTGCGGGCCTTCGCGAGCATCTCGCCCTTTATCCTTCCCGGGAGGACGACCTCCGCCTTGACGATTTCTCCAGGCCGGAAGGAAAGGGGGATGAACTCGCGCTTTTCCATACCGAAGTGCTTGGACTTCAGGACGAGCGGCTTCATGCCGGTTTTCTCCTCAAGCTTTCTGAGCCAGGCGTAGAAGTCCTTGAAGGGAACGAGCTTCGCTATTGTGGGGTTCCTGCCGAACTTGTAGGGGATGTAGTTCTGGAAGCCGAGGGCCGGCCAGCGCTTCCCGGCGCCGATTTTCCTTGCAAACTCGATGAAGGCCTCGGCCTCGTCGTCGTTTATGCCGAATATTATGACAGGGGCGATGAGGACGTCGATTCCAGCGTTCACCATGGCCTCCGCCATGTCCAGAACGTGCTGGAGGTCGTAGCTCTTCATTCCCATGAGCATCCTCGCCTTGTCCGGGTCGAGGGAGTGGATGGAGAGGTTCACCCTGTCAAGGCCGGCCTCCGCCAGCTCCTCGACGAGTTTGTCCGTGAGGAGTGTCCCGTTGCTCTGCATCGAGATTACGGACACGTTAGGGTGCTCCCTGAGCGCCTGGACGAGCTCAACGCGGAAGGGGTAGATGAGCGGCTCGCCCTGTCCGTCGAGGTGGGCCTCGAGGTTCCTCCCCTTTATTCTCGCGACCTCGTCGAACCATTTCATCAGGTAGTCAACATCAACCACATAGTCGAGCTTCCGCGTCCTCGAATACGGCCCCTCATCAACGGAGCAGAAGACGCAGCTGAGGTTGCAGCCGCTCACGCCGCGAATCTGAATCAGGTTGGTCCCCCTGTCAATCAGGCCGAAGGCGTTGTAGCCCAGGAGCGGGACGTCAAGCCCCTCGTGGATATAAAAAACCCGTCTGTTGGTGTAGCGGTTTCTCAGGAGGGCGCCGAGGTTGTTCTGGATGTATATTGAGATGTACTGCTCGATGCCGGGGTAGTCCGTGTCGATGACCATGACCCCGTTGCGCACCGTTATCTCGGGCTCAACGCGGTACTTCCGCCGTATAACCCTCGCCAGCTCGGCCTTGTCGAAGTCGGCATAGAGGGTCTCTCTCCATATCAGCCTGATGCTCTCGCCGGCATCCTCAAAGGTGACGTGGGGAAGGTGAACCTCGATCATGTTCCGGGGTTTGGGGCCCCTCTTAAAAATCCGACGATGGATAAAACATCCCCCACATGGGTGGGCCTCCAGGGGCGTCACTGCCCAAAGGTTTTTAAGGGAAGACCTGTTGGCATCATGCGGGCATGGAAACATTTTAATATTATTGAATTAAACAGTCTAACAATGGACTAGTGTGGGTGATATGGAATGTGGGGAAAGATCGAGCATTATTTTGACGAATATCCAGTCAGGAAGCAGATAGCCAAGACCCTCCTCAAGTACGGCCTCAAGGTCTCCGATGACCTCAAGATCAAGGCCGGTGACATAGAGGTTCCGTACACCAAGATCGCCAAGGCCCTCGACGTGGACAGGAGGGTCGTCAAGGAGACCGTCGGCATGATACTCAAGATACCCGAGCTGAAGGAGATATACACCAACCTCGAGCCGACGGTTCACATGAAGTACGTCGGCAGGCACGTCGGCTACGGCGTCATAGAGATAGAGCCCGAGCCGAGGGCCATTGGAATACTCGCCAAGATAGCCCTCAAGATAGCCGATCGCGACATCAACATCGTCCAGGTCGTCGCGGAGGATCCGGAGCTCTACCCAGAGGCAACCCTCACGATAATCACCGAGAAGCCCATCCCCGGAGACCTCATCAACGACCTCTCCAAGCTTGAGGGCGTCAAGAGGATTTCAATATACTGATGGTTTGTTTCTACCTTCTCCCCTTTATCATCATTTTTGAGCACCTCGATTCCTGTTCAACTTCTCAGCGGAGCACGGTCATCGGAACACACTTTTCTAAACGCAGCCCCTGGGGTTTCCCACGGCCGCATATGGGGATGAACAACTGGACATATTGGCTCCTATAAAGCGGTGCTCCATGAAGAACCCCTCTTGTCATCAAAGAACAAATCTGATGCCCCTATTTTAACCAAAAGTTTTAAACCTTTGTTATTCGCAGGTAAGGTTTATAAGCCAATGTTAAAAACCAAAGATTAGCTTCCCTTAACTCTGTTCGGACATGTCCACCAACCGCTGGAGGTTGATGATATGGGAGAAGCAAGCAAAATAAGCAGATACCTGTACACGGTGATCGTACTGTTCTTGATATGGCTGGCCATAACCGCCAGCCTGGACGTGCAGGAGCTGGGATTCGGCCTACTGCTGTCGCTCATAGTCGCGGCATTCACCTACGAGATATTCACCACCAACGGCCTGGCGAACCTCCACCCCAAGAGGATAGCCTACATGATAGCGTACATCCCCTACTTCCTGTGGGCCATGATCATGGCCAACCTCGACGTTGCCTACAGGGTCCTCCACCCCAAGAGGCCCATAAAGCCCGGAATAGTGAAGTGCAAGACCGTTCTCAGCAGCGATGTCGGAAAGCTCGCCCTTGCCAACTCGATAACACTGACCCCGGGAACAATAACCCTCGATGTGGACGAAGACGAGTACTTCATCCACTGGATATGGGTTCCGGATGAGGCCCTGACCGAGAGCGAAGAGGAGCACGTTAAGGCCTCCTCCGAGGGAATAACCGTTCCCTTCGAAAAGTTCCTGAAGGTGATCTTCGGATGATAGGGATAAACATCTACCTCGCCCTGATAGCGGTAGCAACGCTGCTCAGCATGTACAGGGTTTTCAGGGGACCGACCACCGTCGACAGGCTCGTTGCTGTTGATATCATGACCACCATCACCGCGGGACTCATGGTGCTCTTCGCACTCTACTACGAGCGCATGATATTCCTCGACGTGGCCCTGGTCTACGCGATACTCGCCTTCGGTGGAGTCATAGCATTCGCGCGCTACATGGAGGGAGGACTATGAACGCTCTGACTGCGATAGGAGAAGCCCTCGTCCTCATAGGAACGTTCTTCTACTTCCTGTCGGCCCTGGGTCTCATCAGGATGCCCGACGTGTACAACAGGATGCAGACTTCAACCAAGAGCGCGACCCTCGGAAGCCTCGGCGTCATGGTAGGTGTCGGCATCTGGGCGCTCGGCACCGACTTCGGAAGCGCGGCATGGCTCACCAAGACCGTGGTCATCGCGATCTTCCTCCTGCTCACCAACCCGATAAGCGCCCACGCCCTCATCAGGGCCGCCTACAAGAGGGGGATCCCGCTCTGGGAGGGCAGCGTTGTCGATAAGTACCGCGAGCACATTGAGGCTAAGGAGAGGGAGGAAGTTGAAGAAACACCCGCCGAGGAGGGTGGTGAGGAATGAACTGCATAACCTGCATCGAGTACATCATAGTGGGAATAATGATAATCTCCGCAATACTTGCCGTTGAGTGGCGCGACCTGCTCGCGGCGGTCGTTGGAATGGCGGCGGTGAGTCTGTTCGCGTCGCTGCTGTTCTTCATGCTGCAGGCGCCGGACGTCGCGATGACAGAGGCTGCAATAGGCGCAGCGCTCAGCGGTGCGATATTCATCTTCGCCATCAAGAGAACCCAGCGCTTTGAGACCGAGGAAGAGGAGAAGCCCGGCTGGTGGGTGAGGTGGTGAAAATGCTCAAGCGTGCGCTCGCGATAATTTCCCTGCTCCTCATAGGCTACTGGATTGCCCAGGGACTCGCCGGAGTCCCCTTCGGGCAGGACAGGATGCTCGTTGCCCAGTACTACCTTGACCACGTTAAGGAACAGACCGGCGCGGTCAACGCCGTCACCGCAATAGTCGTTAACTACCGTGGATTCGATACCCTCGGTGAGGTCACCGTTCTGTTCATAGCCTCAACCGGCGTGGGTGCCCTCCTCTGGAGGAGGAAGAAGCAGAGGACCGCCAAGACCGAGGGCTCGATAGTTCTCACGACCGGAACCAGGCTCCTCGTGCCGTTTGTGATGCTCTTCGGTGCGTACATCTTCATCCACGGACACCTCACCCCGGGTGGAGGATTCCCCGGCGGAGCCACCATAGCCACCGCGTTCCTGCTGCTCTACATGGCCTTCACCGCCTACGAGATACCGCACAAGGCCTTCGAGAAGACCGAGGGAGCGGTCGGAATGGCCTACGTGCTCGTCGGCCTCATCGGCCTTGTCATAGGCGGCTACTTCCTCTACGACTGGATATGGCAGGACTGGGGCTTCGGCGTTGACAACATCGGCAGGCTCCTCAGCGGAGGATTCATCCCGATAATCTACACCATCATCGGCCTCAAGGTCGGCACCGAGCTGAGCGGAATCATCGACAACATGCTCAAGGAGGAGGTGAGCGAATGATTTCAGTCTACTACTTCGGTGCCATCTCCCTCATACTGATAGGCCTCTACGCAGTCCTCGTTAAGAAGAACCTCCTTAAGATGCTCATCGGGCTGAGCATAATGGAGACCGGCGTGAACCTCCTCCTGGTCAGCGTTGGCTACGTTGCCGGAAGGAGCGCGCCCATACTGAGCGAGGGAATCGGGCCGAACCAGGCTGTTGATCCGATTCCCCAGGCGCTGGTTCTCACGGCGATAGTCATAGGCGTTGCCACCACAGCCATGGCCCTTAGCGTCGCCATGATACTCCACGAGAAGTACGGAACCCTTAACGTTGAGGAGATAAGGAGGTTGAGAGGATGAACGGGCAGTACGCTTCACTCCTCATAGCATTGCCCCTCATAAGCGCCTTCTTCGTGCCCCTGATAAAGGGCGCCGGAAAGAAGGCCGTTAAGTACTACCTCATAGCCGTTACCGCAGTCCAGACCGGAATCGCGGCGTGGGTTTTCCAGCAGGTTTACACCACCGGACAGCCGATAATAGTCATGGCCGGCGCCTGGAGACCGCCCGTTGGAATCAACCTCTACATCGGCCACTTCGCGGCCCTCTTCGTGCTCATCGTCGCGGTCGTCAGCTTCCTCATGGCAGTCTTCAGCCTTAGGGCAGTCAAGGTCGAGCCGATAGACAAGTACGCCATGCTGTTCCTCCTGCTGATGCTCGGAGCCACCGGCATGATAGCGACGGGAGACCTCTTCAACCTCTTCGTCTTCATGGAGATAACCGCAATCAGCGCCTACGCCCTCACCGCCTACAACAAGACCGGTGAGGCGGCCGAGGCCTCGATGAAGTACATCGTCCTGGGAGGAATAGGCTCAAGCTTCTTCCTCATCGGCATAGCCCTCATCTACGGCTCGCTCGGAACCCTCAACATGGCCCAGATAGCCCAGCTCGCCGGTGGAATGGACGCCACCGTTGCCCAGGTCGGGCTGGCGCTTATAGTCTTCGGCCTGGCCGTTGAGGCGGAACTGTTCCCGCTCAACGCCTGGGCGCCCGACGCCTACCAGGCCGCGCCACACCCGATAACTGCCATGTTCTCGGCCTTTGTCGTCAAGGCCGGCCTCTACGCGATGGCCAGGCTGCTCTACCTCATGCAGGCCGTCGAGAGCTGGCACAGCGTCCTCAAGCTGCTCATAATAATGGCCACCCTCACCGTCTTCGTCGCCGAGTTCGCGGCACTCAGGCAGAGGAACGTCAAGAGAATGATAGCGTACTCCAGTATAGCCCAGATAGGCCTCATCGCACTCGCCTTCGCCCTCGGAACCCAGAGCGGCGTCGATGCCGGAGTCTTCCACATGGTGAACCACGCCATAGTCAAGGCCCTCCTGTTCCTCGCCGTCGGGCACGTCGCGGTGACCCTCGGTGGGGCGGAGATGGAGAGGTTTGAGGGCCTTGGAAAGAAGATGCCCCTGACCGCCTTCGCCATAACCGTCGGAGCGGTGGCCGCCGTTGGAATACCGCTGTTCAACATATTCTGGAGCAAGCTCAGAATCCTCCTCGCCGCCATCGGCGCGGGCTACGCCTGGGCCGCCGCAATAGTGCTCATTGCCAGCGTCGTCGAGGCGGTCTATTACTTCAGGCTGATACACACGATGTGGTTCGCCGGAGAGGGCGAGAGGATAAGCGAGGGACTTGCCGTCAGCCTCATGCTGCTCTTCCTCGCGGCCCTCGTGATAGTCATAGGCGTTTACCCCGACTACGCCTGGAACATCGCCCAGAAGGCTGGAAACGACATCTTCAATGTGGCCCAGTACATTAAGAACGTTCCACTGATGGGGGTGGGAGCATGATTAACGAGCTGCTTATCATCCTCTTCGCGCCCCTGATCGCCGGTGTCATCGCATGGGCGCTTGACATCAGGGGCCTCAGAGAGGGAATCGGCATCATCGGTGCCGCGGTACCTCTGGCCATGCTGGCCAAGCTTTACTCGACCGTCCTCAGCGAGCCAGTTGAATACTCGCTCACCGTCAGCGGGTTCACCCTCCAGTTCCAGCTCAACACCATGAGCTGGTACTTCGCGGCCGTCGCTTCCCTCGTCGGCCTCGCGATGGCCTTCGGAATGGCCGTCACCTCCAGGGAGAGCTACGACTGGCTCTTCGCCCTGATGAGCTTCACCGGAGTGCTCGGCGTCTTCCTGAGCCAGGACTTCGTGGGCTTCTTCCTGCTCTGGGAGCTCATGACCTTCGCCAGCTTCATGATGGTGCTCAGGAGGAACAGGCACGAGTCCCTCAAGTACTTCGTGCTCAGCGTCATAGGCGCCTACGCCATGCTCATAGCCATTGGAATGCTCTACGCCAAGACCGGTGCCCTTGACTTCGCATCCATCAGGCAGGTGCTCTACATGGACGCTGCCATGGGCACCATAACGACCAGGGGGATGGCGGTGATATTCGGTCTCTTCCTGACCGCATTCGGTGTCAAGGCCGGTGCCTTCCCGCTCCACGTCTGGGCGCCGGGAGCTTACAGCGAGACCGACCAGAGCTACACCGCCTTCTTCAGCGGCGCCCTCAGCAAGGCGGGAGCCTACGGTTTCCTCCTGCTCTACATCCTCATGGGCTACAAGCTCTACGCCGCCTTCGGAACCTTCCACAACCACCTGGTCTTCGCGTACATAATCGCCTGGATAGGCGCCCTAACCGTCGTGATAGCCAGCTTTCTGGCCGTGCTCCAGGAGGACATCAGGAAGCTCTTCGCCTACTCCTCCGTTGGTCAGGTTGGCTACATACTGCTCGCCTTCGGCCTCGGAAGCACCCTGGGATTCGCGGGAGGTCTCTTCCACGTGCTCAGCCACGCGGTCTTCAAGGGCCTCTTCTGGCTCGTCACCGCGGCGATAATACTCCAGACCGGCAAGACCCAGTTCAAGGACATGGGCGGCCTCGCCGAGAAGATGCCGTTCACCTTCGCGATGGGCCTCATAGCCGTCCTCAGCCTCGCCGGAATCCCGCCGATGGCAGGCTTCGCGAGCAAGTGGCTCATCTACGAGGCTGCCATCAGCGCCCACATGCCCCTCGTTGCGGGGGCAATATTCCTCGGAAGCGGTCTGGCCTTTGCCTACGTTGTCAGGTTCCTCTACTCCGTCTGGTTCGGCCAGAGGCCGAGCGACCTTGAGGACGTCAGGGAGGCCCCGCTTCCGCTCCTGATAGCCATGGCCATACTGGCCATCCCGAACCTGCTCTTCGGCGTGGCTCCGGGCCTGGTCACTGGATACATCAACAAGATGCTCGGTGGAGAGGTAGTCGGCGGCGACTACTACAAGCTCGTTACCCCGACCGGAACCTACAACGCCCTGCTCGTGACCATAGTGCTTGTCATAGGCCTCGCCATAGCCGGGCTGATATACCTCTACGGCGCAAAGGTGAGGAAGATACCGGTCACCAACACCTACCAGTCCGGTAACCCTGTCACCGAGGAGTTCAACCTGAGCATCAGGAAGAACTTCTATAAACCGCTGGCAGAGGCCCTTGACTTCTGGCTCAAGAGGAGCTTCGACAGGTTCTACGAGCGCGTTGCCGGAATGGCGGAGGACTTCGCGGACTCCCTCAGGCAGGCGTTCTACAACGGAAACGTCCAGAGCTACTCATGGTATCTGGTGATAGTGCTGCTCATACTCGCGCTGTGGGGGGTGCTGTGAATGATAGACTGGAAGCTGATACTCGAAGTCATTGGGATGCTGATATACGCCACCTTCATGGGCTTCATCTTCATGGGCATTGAGAGAAAGGCAATGGCCAGGATACAGAGGCGTGTCGGACCTCCGATATACCAGCCGATCATAGACACCCTCAAGCTCCTCGGCAAGAAGGAGAGCGTCAGCCACGGCTTCATCTACGACTTCGGACCGATATTCGCGCTTGGGGCCAGCATAGCTGCGCTCCTCTTCATACCCATTGCCAACTTCCAGCTCTTCAGCTCGAACGCCGACCTCATCGTTGTCGCCTACCTCCTTGAGGTGCCGATGCTCGGTATAATGCTCGGTGCGATGAGCTCGGGCAACCCGTACTCGGCGGTCGGTGTCCAGCGTGGTCTGCTCACCATGGTGGCCATGCAGCTGCCCTACGGTCTCGCCCTGATAGCCCTCATTCAGCACTGGGGAACCTTCAAGCTCAGTGAGATAGTGGCCCTTCAGCAGACCCAGGGATGGAGCATCCTCGTTCCCGCGCTGCTCCTCGCCCTGATAGTCTTCGACATAGTCTTCCAGGCGATGCTCGGACTGGAGCCGTTCGACATCATCACTGCCCCGGCGGAAATCTCCATGGGTCCGATGGTCGAGTACGGCGGCAAGCACGCGGCGTTGCTCTTCACCCAGCACGCGGTTCAGCTCTTCGCTGAGACGGCGTTCTTTGCCGTGCTCTTCCTCGGCGGAGCTGGCAACCTGCTCGAGCTGCTGGTCAAGCAGATAGCGGTGCTCTTCATAGCGATATTCGTGGCCAGCATCTACCCGAGGTTCACCATAGACCAGGCGGCCAAGTTCTTCTGGAAGTGGCCGACCATACTGGGAATAATAGCCGTGCTCCTGACTGTGTGAGGTGATGTGGATGAGCGAGAGGAAGAATGACGAGTTCATAAACTACGAGCTCCAGGAGTTCAAGCTCTTCGAGCCCCTGTTCAAGTGGGCCAGGAAGAAGAGCCTCTGGATAGTGGCCTTCTGTACCGGATGCGGCGGTATCGAGATGCCGCCGCTGGCCACTGCCAGGTACGACTTCGAGCGCTTCGGAATAATGCCGAACCCGGCACCGAGGATGGGTGACCTGTTCCTCATCACGGGTTACGTTACCCCGAAGACCCTCAAGAGGATAATCATAACCTACGAGATGATGCAGGATCCCAAGTACGTCCTTGCCCACGGCTCCTGCCCCATCAACGGTGGAGTTTACTGGGACTCCTACAACGTGGTGAAGCAGCTCGACAAGTACATCCCGATTGATGTGGCCATAGCAGGCTGCATGCCGAGGGCTGAAGCAGTCATGGACGGAATAATGGAGATAATGCGCAGGATAGAGAGCGGAGAGGCCGATGGCTGGAAGAGGTACAGGGAGAACTACGAGTACTACAGGAAGAATCAGGACGAGCTGTTTGGAGAAGGATGGCGCGAGAAGGACGCCAGGAGGTGGCTGGCATGGATATGAACGAGAAGCCCAAAGTCGAGGAGAAGGTTGAGGAGCAGAAGCCCCAGGAGGTTCCGGAAGTGGAGGCTCCAAAGCTCCCCGACACTAAGGAGGGGAAGCTGGTCGCGGGGATGCTTGAGAGGGCACCCTACGCAGAGGGTAACGTCAGGCGCGAGAGGCGCGTTGAGTTCAAAGTTCCCGCGGACAGGATAAAGGAGTTCCTCGAGCTCGCGAGCGAGAAGTTCGAGATGCTCCTCCAGATAAGCGTCGTCGACTGGCTCAAGGAGGGCGAGTTCGAGCTCGTCTACCAGCTCTGGAGCGTCAGCGAAACGACCCACGCCTTCGTGAGGACCAGGGTTCCGAGGGAGAACGCGAAGCTGCCGACCGTCATGGACATCTGGCCGGTCGCCGAGACCTACGAGAGGGAGGCGCACGAGTTCTTCGGCATAATATTCGAGGGCAACCCGAGGCTCGGTCCGTTCATCCTCGAGCCGAGGGAGTACGAGAAGCACCCGCTCAGGAAGGACTTCAACACTCTGAGCTATGCCAAGACTATCTACGGCGAGGATTTCGACAGATACGACGAGAGCAAAACCAATTACGTGATATGAGGTGAGGATAATGGCAAATTTGGAAGTTCCGAAGGAGCTTAAAACCGAGGCAAAGGCCCACGATATGTACCTTCACCCCATCGACAAGGATACCTACGAGCTGTTCTTCGGTCCGCAGCACATGGCGACCGAGAACTTCAGCATAATCCTCAAGATGGACGGCAACAGGATAGAGAGGGCCATCGTTAATCCCGGTTTCCTCCACAGAGGATTCGAGAAGCTCTCAGAGCACAGGCCGTACTTCAGCAACATAGCCCTCATCCTCCGTATCTGTGTTCCGGAGAGCGACGTGCCGGAGAACATATACTCAATGGCCGTTGACGAGATAGTCGGCTGGGAGGTTCCCGAGAGGGCCCAGTGGATAAGGACGGTAGTCCTCGAGATGGCAAGGATGAGCGCATGGATGTTCTGGATTATGGGCTTTGGAAACGAGATAGGTCTCTACACCGCCGGCCAGTGGGCTGCAGCTTACCGTGAGAGGTTCATGCGCCTCTTCGAGGAGCTCACGGGCGGCAGGGTTTACCACATCTACACCGTGCCCGGAGGAGTCAGGAGGGACATACCGGGCGACAGGTGGCTCCGCCAGCTCAGGGACACCGTCGAGTACCTCAAGGGCAAGATGAAGGACTTCGACGAGATACTCTTTGACAACTACATAATGTTCGAGAGGACTGAGGGAGTCGGAGTGATGGACAAGCGCTTTGCACTCAAGCACGCCGTCACCGGTCCGAACCTCAGGGCCGTCGGCGTTCCCTACGACGTCAGGAAGGACGACCCGTACCTGTTCTACCCCGAGCTCGAGTTCGAGGTTCCGGTGCTCAAGGAGGGCGACAGCCTGGCCAGGGTCCTCGTCAGGAGGTACGAGATGGAGCAGGACCTCTACATCCTAGAGCAGCTCCTCGACATGGGGCCACCGAGCGGACCGCACATGGTGCAGGACGCCAGGCTCAAGGCCCTGCCGAGGTTCAAGCCGCCGAAGGGAGACGCCTACGCCCACGTCGAGAGCACGAAGGGAGACTTCGGAGTTTACGTCGTCAGCGACGGAACCCACAAGCCGTACAGGGCTCACTTCCGCGGACCGAGCCAGAGCCACGGTGTCACGGTGCTCGAGGAACTGCTCAAGGGAGCCCGCCTTGCGGACGTTCCGGTCATCCTGAAGACCCTTGACAACTGCCCGCCGGACATAGACAGGTGATGAAAATGGAGAGCGTTGAGAAGCCAAAGGTTAGGGTCGTCGGCGAGGAGAAGGTCAAGCTCAAGAAGTCATTCGTTAAGCCGTGGATGGGCATCAAGTACCTCTTCAAGAAGCCGGTGACCATCAAGATACCCTTCGAGAAGATAGAGCCTGCACCGAAGTACAGGGGATTCCACACGCTGAACTGGAAGACCTGCGTCGGCTGTAACTTCTGCGGCCAGATATGCCCGGCCAGAGCCATAGAGATGACCTGGATAGAAGTGGACGGCAAGATGGAGAAGAGGCCGCACCCGAAGGTGGACTACGGCAGATGCACCTTCTGCCAGTTCTGTGTCGACGTCTGCCCGACCGGCGCGCTCGGCTTCAGCGAGAACTACTACCTCACCACCGGCGGCTTTGAGGAGGACCTGGAGCTCTACGACTGGGTGCCCATAGACCCGAAGAAGGTCAAGGAGCTCAACGAGAAGTTCAGGGACTACCGCTTCCCGGTGGTCAAGATCGAGAAGCGTGAGGACGGCACGCACATCTACCACCTCCGCGACGGCGACAAGATAGAGTTCAAGATACTCGGCTACGGTCTGAGGCCGCCCAAGAAGCCGACGCCGGCCAAGCCGGCGGCAAAGCCTGCCACGGCCCAGGAAAAGAAAGAGGCCCCCAAGCCGGCCGAAAAGAAGGAAGCCAAGCCTGCAGAGAAGGCCGAGGAAAAGGCCCAGGCCAAGCCCGAGGAGAAGAAGACCGAGTGAGCGTTTTGTTATTCCCCCTCTTTTCTATTCTCTCCAGATTAAGATGCCCATACCGCATCCTCCAGCGCAACCCTTTAAAGTGATAATCGCACACAACTATCGGAGGGAGGCAACGTGGCTGTGAACCTGAAGAATGAAAAGAACTACGGGTTGATAGGTTCGGTTCTCGTGCTCGCAGGAGGATTCCTCGGGATAATCCCGTACATCGGGACGTTCATGGGGGCCGTCTCCCTCGTCGGGCAGGTGCTTATTCTGCTCGCCCTCAAGGGGATAGGCGACAAGCTGGGTGACGACAGACCCTTCAGGTACTACCTCTACTCCGTCATCGCTGGAATAGCTGGACTGATACTGGCAGCGGTTCTGGTCATAATCGGCGCCCTGTCCGTACCAGCGTTCGTCGAGGAAGGGGACTCCGTGTCCCTGGCCGGCATAGGCCTTCTCGGTACCGGATTGCTGGTGCTCCTGGCCGCGGCAATAATCGGCATATACTTCACCATCAAGGCCTGGCGCACTACGTACGAACTCACCGGCGTCGAGGAGTTCGACAAGACCGCCACGTGGCTCATGTGGGGCGCGATACTGGCGATAGTCCTCATCGGCCTCGTCCTGCTCCTCGTCGCGGCGGTGTACCAGATACTGGCCTTCGCCAACCTCCCGGAGGAGCTCGAGGGGCGGATGAAGGAGGAATTCAATCCCATTGGCTGAACTTTCCCACCTTTTTATGTAAGGTTTTTAAGCTTGAGGTTGATTTTTCATACGGTGGTCTCGGTGCCTGTTGTTGACGTTAGCAGCGAAAAGAGCATGGGAATGTGGGGTGCAATCCTCAGCCTCGTCGGCAGCTTTGTACCATACATCGGCAGTTTGATATCGCTGATCGGCTTCGTCCTGATGCTGCTGGCACTTAAGGGCATAAGCGATGCCGCAGGCGACGAGAGGCCCTTCAAGAACTACCTCTACGGTGTCATCTTTGCGATAGGGGGTCTGGTAGTCATCCTCGCCCTTGTCTTCGGAACCTTTGCCCTCGTTCCGGCGGGGTGGCACCCCAGCGAATCGGCAGGAATAGGCCTTGCGATACTGTTCTTCATGCTGTTCGTGGCCATGATAATCGGAGCAGCATACTTCCAGAAGAGGGCCTGGCTCGCGATGTACGAGATAACCGGCACCAGTGAGTTCAAGGACGCAGCCACGTGGGTGTGGTGGGGCGCACTGACCGCCATAATCCTCGTTGGATTACTGCTGCTCCTGATAGCGCGCGTCTTCGTCATAATAGCCTTCAACAAGATGCCCGCGGAGCTTGGGAAAGAGTCAGAGCCAACCCCCTCCGAGGAAGGGGTAATCTGGTGACCCCTTTTCTTTTGTCTTTTTGTGTTGTAAAAAAAGAAGAACTCAGAGGAGCCTGTCGAGCACTATCGCCGTAAGCGCCCCGACCGCCATCCCGGACTCAAGGATGCTGGCGATTATCTTCGGGAAGGCCGCCAGGAACTCCGCCGGGAGCTGGGGTGCGCCGAGGCCGGCTATCAGCGCGGCGGCCAGTATCAGCGTGTTCCTGTCGTTGAACTCGACCCTCTCCTTTATCAGTCTCAAACCCGTGACGCTTATCATTCCGTAGAGGGCAAGCGTCAGCCCCCCGAGGACAGGGGCCGGCATCGAGGCGAGTATCCCCGCGAACTTTGGCAGGAGGGAAAGGAATATCAGTATCACCGCGCCCACCCGTACCACGTGCCTGCTGCCAACCTTCGTGAGGGCGACGACGCCTATGTTCTCAGAGTAGCTCGTCGTCCCGCAGGCGCCTAAGAGGCCGGCTATCGAGCACGCCAGCCCCTCACTTCCTATGCCCCTCGTTATGTGCTTCTCGGTTATTTCAGAGCCTGTCACGGTCGCTATCGCGTGGTAGTCCCCGACGCTCTCTATGATGCTCACCATGAAGGCGAAGAGGAGCAGGACTATCGCCGTTGTGTCGAAGGCAGGCTCGCCCCACGGGAAGGGCCTCGGGATGCTCACAACCGGCAGGCTCTTTACGAGCCCGAAGTCCGTGAGGCCGAGGGGAACGCTCACAAGGTATCCAACCGCGGCACCCACAACGACGGGCATCGCCTTCAGGCTTCCCTTCGCCCTTAGGGCGACCATAACGATCGTGAGGAAAGTTATGACCGCCACCAGGGTTGCCCTGGCGATGCTCCCCCCTGACGGGTCCGCGTAGAAGTTGAAGAAGTTCTTAACTGCGACGTCGGCCAGGCTGAAGCCTATCAGCGTTATCGTAACCCCCGTGACCAGCGGGGTGAAGAGCTTCCTGACCTTCCCGATTATCCCGAGCCATCCAATGGCTGCCTCTACCAGGCCCCCAACGATCAGCGCACCCTGAACCGCAGCCATTCCGAGGCTTGAACCAATCGCTATGAGGCCCGGGATGAAGGCGAAGCTTGAGCCCTGCACTATCGGATAACGGGAGCCTATCGTCGTCTGGAGCAGCGTCGCGATGCCCATCGCCAGCAGAACGGCCTGTATCATGAGGGCAATCTCGGAGCCGCTCAGACCAACTGCGCCCCCAACCACCAGGGGCACGGTGACGGTGGCACCGAACATCGCGAGAACATGCTGAAGGCCAAAAACCAAAGCCTTTGAAGGTTCAACCTTATCCTCGATTCCAACCTTGAGTACCGGTCCTTTCATCGTCTCAAGGGTTTCCATTGAAGCCCGCTCAACCTGTGTAAAGGTTTGTTTAAAAAGCTTTCGGAAGCAGGGGAAATAAACAGAAAAATGTCAATCACCAGCCTTGAACCTTCGTCAGAACCTCGTCCGGAACCCTGCCCTCCTCGACGTCCGCTATGGCCCGCTCCAGCCTGTTGAGGCCCTCCTCCAGGAGCTCCTCCTCTATCGTGAGGGGCGGCTGAATCCTCAGCACGTTGCCCTGGAGGAACGCGAGAACTAAACCCAGCTCGTAGGCGCGCCAGACGACCTTCCTGGCCTCCTCGTAGGCCCTCTCCTTCGTCTCCCTGTCCTTGACGAGGTCAACGCCGAGCATCAGACCAAGGCCGCGAACGTCGCCGATGAGCTCGTGCTCCTCCTTCATCTTCTCGAGCCTCTTTCTGGTGTACTTTCCGAGCTTCTCCGCCCTCTTGAGCAGGTCTTTCTCCTCTATCTCCTCGATAACCGCCAGGGCCGCCCTGCTCGTCACGGGATTGCCGCTGAGGGTGAAGGTGTGTCCAAGCGACGGGAGGGAGTCCATAACCTCGGAGCGCCCTATTATCGCACTTATGGGCAGTCCGCCGCCGAGGGGTTTGGCTATCGTTATGACATCGGGGGTGATCCCAAAGTGCTCTATCGCGAACCATCTGCCCGTCCTCCCCATGCCGCTCTGAACCTCGTCCACTATGAAGAGAATCCCGTGCTCGTCGAGTATCCTCTTGACCCTCCTGAAGTAGCCCTCCGGCGGAACGACCATTCCGGCGTCGCCCTGTATCGGCTCGGCGAAGAGGGCCGCGACGCCGTCGGCGTAGACTTCCCCCTCGAACTTCTCCTTGATGTAGGAGACGCACTCCATTTTGCATGTCTTTGGGTCCTTCCCGAAGGGGCAGCGGTAGCAGTTGGGGTACGGGATGTAGTGGACACCGCTCAGCTCACCGACTATTGAGCGAACCTCAAAGTCGAGACCCGTTATACTCATCGCGCCGTAGGTTGCCCCGTAATAGCTCCTGAGATAGCTGAGTATCGTTCTCCTCCGCGTGTAGGCCCTCGCGAGCTTTATCGCCCCATCGTTGGCATCGCTCCCGCTCATCCCGAAGCTCACCTTTGGGCTCTCGATGGGCGATATCTCGGCGAGCTTCTCAGCCAGGAGGAGCGGCTCAACCGGGAAGCCGTAGATGAAGGTGAAGTGTATCAGCCTCTCCGCCTGCTCCCTTATCGCGTTCACAACCCTGGGGTTGTTGTGCCCAACGTTCTGAACGGCGGCGTCGCTCAGGAAGTCTATGTACTCCCTGCCCTCGATGTCCCAGACGCGGGCGTTCTCAGCCTTGACGCCCACTATCGGCGCGTAGGTGACGCGAGCCGACCTCGGAAAAACCCGTGAATAGCGCTCCACAACCTCCTCCTTGTTCCGGGGGTAGTCCATGCTCTCACCGTACTGCTATACGCGTTTGGAATTAATAGCAATTTCGCCCAGATTTTGCTAATTTCGCAGAAAAAATTAAAAAGATAGCAAAATACTGACAAAAATTGAGGTGAAAAAATGCGAACTAGTGAGCATCTTGACGAACTGGACAGGATGATACTCCACATCCTCCAGGAGGACGGGCGGGCCAGCTACTCCGAGATAGCGAGACGCCTCAAGGTGCCGGAATCGACTGTCAGGCTCAGGGTGAAGAAGCTCGTCGAGAGGGGCGTTATAAGAAAGTTCTCGGCGCTCATAAATCCATTCAAGGCAGGCTACTCGATAGTCGCGTTCATAGCGGTCGACGTTGAGCCGAGCAGGGTGAAGAAGGCCGCGGAGGAGCTGAGCAAGCTGCCGGAAGTGGATGTCCTCGGAATCGCCACCGGGGCGCACGATATACTCATGCAGGTAACCGTTAAGGACCTTCAGGAGCTCGAGAGCTTCCTCATAGAAAAGCTGGGAAGAATAGAGGGGCTGAGGAGCACGGAAACGTCAATCCTGACGAGCGTAAGGAAGTGGGGCTACGCGAGGGTGTTCTAAGTCACCCTCTCGAGCCCATCTTTTTTGACGATGTACGTGTCCTCGTGCTTTATCGCCCCCTCCGGAATCATCAGCGGCGAATGGATAACCGCTAGGACCATGTTCTCCTGAACCTTCGCGGCCCTCTGCGGGACGACTATGGTGGAAATGGGGGGTTCCTCTATGAGCAGGCCAACGCCGTGGGTGTAGCCGGCTATGTAAGCCTCGCCGAATCCCCGCTCCCTGAAGAAGTTCGCGAGCTTCTTCTCGACGGTGTTCAGTGCAACACCCACTCTCGTCTCCTCAAGCGCGATTCTGTAGGCCTCTTCCTTGGTCTCAATGGCCCTCCCGACCCTCTCGCCCGGCTCGCCGACCACAAAGGTTCTCGCCACGTTGGCGTAGTAGTTGTTCCAGTCTGCACCGATGACGACTGTAACGACACCGTTTCCGGGGACTTTCAGGTCGCGGAAGGGCTCGGCGTGCGCCCTCGGCGTCGTTGAAACGTAGACCTTCGGGTCTTCGCTGCCGCTCAGCATGAGCTCCCTCACAACTTCAGCCGCTATCTCCAGCTCGCTGAGGCCAGGTTTTATAACCTCCTCGGCGACCTTCATACCGCGCCCTGCGATTTTCCCGGCTTTCCTGATGTTGTCGAGCTCCCATTCTTCCTTTATCATCCTCAGTCCCATCGTGAGGTCGAGGATGTCCACTATCTCCATGGTCGGGTTGAGGCGCTCGAATATCTTGAGGAATATAAGGTAGGCGTCGCGCTCTATGCCGAATTCGAGTCCAACGCGGCTCATCCCGTTGCGGTGTATCCAGCCCACAACGCCGGCCATCAGGTCCTCCACCTTCTGGAACTCCACGACGTTCTCGATCCAGCTCTTCTCCCTGAAAAGGCCGGCCTCGCCCTTGACGACGTAGACCACCGGCTCGCCCTCGGCGGGAATGAGGAGGCTCGGCGGGAGCCACTTGGTTCCGGTGAAGTATGTGAAGCTGGAGAGGGTTCTTATCACCGCCCCGTCTATCTCGTTCTCCCTCAACAGCCCCTGAAAGCGCTCCACCCTTCTTCTGAATATCTCTCTGTCCCCGCGCACATGAATCACCTCAGTCCCTCCAGTCCAGCAGTCTCTTCTCGCCCTCAATCCTTTTATATGGCTCGATGTCCATCGTCATCTCAAGGGTGCCGAGGTACTCGCCGTCCCTCCCGAACAGCGGGACGTACCTGATGTAGACGTACTTCGGTCCGAGCCTGAGCCAGAAGGCTGCCTCCTTCTTCCTGCCCTCCTTGAAGGCCTTGAGGATTTTGTTCACTATGTGGACGCTCTTCGGGGGATGGCAGAGCTGGACGGGCCTTCCGAGCACGGAGGGGGTTCTCGCGAATATCCTCTCCCCCGGCGAGAAGAAGCGAACGCGGTCGTCCCTGTCAATGAACGTCACGTCCACCGGAAGGGCCTCGAATATCGCCTTCAGCTCCTCCAGGCTGACGAAGCCCGTTCCGAGGTCTATGTCGCCCTCGCGCTTCAGTTCGGTCTTGTCGAACTCCAACGGCTGGCCCCTCAATGCCTGCTGAACCTCCTTCGGAAGGTTCAAAAGTTCCTCGACACTCAGCTCCGGGTTGATCTCCCACGGATGGAGCGGTTTAACGTCCTCCCCGGGGTCCCAGGCTGGAGGGTTGACCTTGTAGTAGCCAATCTCGTCCTCCTGCATCCTTATTGCCTTCCACTCCCCATCGCTCAGCAGGGCCTTTAATGTGGGGTAGTAGATGTTGTTCTCCCTGAAGACCATATCGCTCAGCGCGAATGAAGTCTCGCCCGCCTTTTCCTTAAAGCGCTCAACGAACTCCTCCCAGGGCATCCCATCCCTTTTTCTCAAAAGCTCGGCAAGCCTCTTTACCATGAACCTGATTTCGTCGTGCTTCGTCCAGAGGACGGTAGCTATCGCTGTTAATCCCCTCCGCTCGATGTAGGGGAAGGTGAGCATCTCCTCGCGGTTGTAGTGGGTGAAGCCGACCTTCCTGAGGTTGCCCACTATCTCCTCCAGGACACCGAGGATTTCCTCCCTCATGCGCTCGTCCCTGGTGGTTGCCAAGGTTCTCGCGTAGAGGTTGAGCATCTCGGAGTCCTTCATTATCTCCTTGTTCTCGAGGTAGAGCGTCTTGAGCGGGTGTCCGTCGGGCAGGTCTTTCTCCTCAAGCTCCTCCGTTCCGGCAACCGCTTCCCTGAACAGCTCAACGTGCAGGTCGCACATCTTCGCTATGTCCTTGGCGGAAACGCCTTCCTTCACGAGCTCCTGCTCTATGATTGGAATCTCAAGGGGTGAGATACCGCTCAAAACCCTGCGGAATTCTTCCTTAAGTTTATTCACGTCCTCGCCCTCGTGGATTCTAAGGAGAAGCTTCTTCAGCTGCTCCTTCTTGTATTCGCGATTGTCCAGCAATTCAGTCATCTTTACCACCTTCATGACAAGTGTCATATTGAGTACTTTTAAGCGTTTCTGGGCAAATTTGCCCAATAACCTTTATATGCCGCATGTCATAATTGGGAGCGGTGATGAAAAATGATGCTTGACGTTCGTGGATTGAAGGCACCCCAGCCCGCGCTTATGATAATAGAAAGCCTTGGAAAGCTCCAAGTGGGGGAAACGCTTGAGGTCATAGGCGATAAGCCCTTCGTTGACATGCTGGGAAAGCTTGAGGAAGCCGGTTATCAGGTTGAACTGAAAGAAGTTGGCGGGTCATTCGTGCTCAGGATAACCAAGACCGAGAACTCCAAGGAGCTTACGATGGAAGTCAAGGAGTGCGACGATAAGCTGGACGAAATAACGGAGGAAACCAACGTGGGCAAGCTCCTAAAGGCCTATCCGGAATCCCTCAAAATACTGGTGAAGTACGGTTTCTCGCCCCTTGAGAACCCCGTGATGAGGAAAACCCTCGCGAGGACGATAACCCTGAGGGGGGCAAAGAAGCTCATTGGGATGAGCGACGAGAGGTTCAAAGAGATGATGAAGGAGCTGAAAGAGCTGGAAAAGAAAAATTAAAAATCAATCAAGCTCCTCAGCGAGGGGTGAACCCTCTTCTACCTTTATTCCTTTGCTCAGCATGTCCCTGAGGTCGGCCTCCGGGTCACCGGTGAGCCTGAGGTCAAACTGCCTCCTGAGGATTTCAAAGACCCCGGGAGTCAGGAACTCCGGCGGCTTCGGTCCGATGTAGATGCCCTTAATGCCCAGGTAGAGGAGCGAGTAGAGTATTGCTATAGCCTTCTGCTCCATCCAGCTCAGGACTATGCTTACCGGCAGGGAGTTTACATCCGTTCCGAGCTCGTTCGCGAGTGCTATTGCAATCTCGATTATTGAGTACACGTTGTTGCACTGGCCGAAGTCAAGGAAGCGCGGGATTCCCTCGATGGTGCCGTAGTCCCTCGCGTTGTAGCGGAACTTGCCGCAGGCAGCGGAGAGTATCAGTGCATCCTTTGGAATAAGCTCGGTGAGTCTCTCGTAGTAGCCCATACCCTTGTGCGGCGTATCACAGCCGCCCACGACGAAGATGTGCCTTATTTTGCCTTCCTGGATGAGCTCTATCAGCCTGTCCTTCATAGCTAAAACGTTGGTGTGGTGGAAGCCGGTGAGGAGCTTTCCACCGTCGTAAGCCTTCATCCTGGGGGTCTCAAGGGCGCGCTTTATGAGCGGCTCGAAGTTGTAGTCCTTGATGTGGGGAACCCCCTCAAGGCCCGCTATTCCGACGGTGAAGATTCTATCCTGATACGCCTTCGTCGGCTGCTGGACACAGTTGCTTGTTCCCAAGATTACTCCCGGGAACTCCGCGAATTCCTTCTTCTGGTATAGCCACGAGCCTCCCCAGTTGCCGTAGAGGGCTTTGAACTTCCTCAGCTCGGGGTATGCATGTGCTGGAAACATCTCCGCGTGGGTGTAGACCTCCAGCTCCTCCCCAAGGCCCATCTCCTCAATCTGCCTGAGGAGTTCGTACAGGGCCTTGTAGCTGTGGCCGGTAACGAGTATGCCGTGACCCTCAGCGGTTCCGGTGGGCACTTCGACCGGCTCTGGCCTGCCGAAGGTCTCAACGTAAGCCCTATCAAGGAGCTTCATGGCCTCAAGGTGAACCCTTCCGTTTTCAAGGATAAGTTCAAGGAAGCGGTTTTTGTCGAAGTTCACGTTGGTCAGGGTCGAGTAAAGCGCTTCAGCCAGAAAGTGGCCTATCCTCGGGTCGTCGTAGCCGACCTCAAGGGCGTGGTGGTAGTATGCCGCGGTTCCCTTTATGCCGTAAATCAGGGCCTCCTGAAGGGAGTTGAGGTCGGGGTCTTTACCGCAGACTCCCCTTATCGTACATCCTCCGGCCAAACTCATCGAGCACTGGTTGCAGAGCATGTCCAATTTCTCAGGCACCCTTATCATCTTCAATCCCTCCCTTTATGACGCGTGTCATATTCTTCAATTAATGGATGAATCAATCTTCATAAAAACTTTGCGGTTTCTTAACCTAAAAAGCATATATGACTTATGTCATATAAAGAAAGGTGGGCGCTTGGCAGAAAGGCTTAAATATTCCGCCCGTCATAAAACCCCTCATGAAGACCAACGCCTTTGAAGTGGCCTCGCGCTACGTGTACCCCTCACTCAGGCGGAGGCTTGTGGAGATACTCTACGAAAACGGCCTGAAGCAGACGGAGATAGCCGAACTCCTCCACATAACCCAGTCGGCGGTTTCCAGATATCTTCGGATGGACAGGGGTGCATTGATGGACGTTTCCAGTTATCCCGACATAGAGGAGGAACTCCAGTCCCTCGCCCGGGAGATCGTCGAGAGAAAACCGAATGAGTATAAGATACATAGAAAAATAGTGGAAATCTCCGTCGAGATGCTTGGAAAGGGCTACGTCTGCCAGTTCCATTCAAAAATCGACCCGGAGGTCGATCCCGCCAAGTGCAGGGTCTGCCTGGAACTTTTCGGCTGAACTAAGGCTTCTAGGGCGCTCTAAGGGAAGGTTTAATATCTTTCGACGCCTATTTTAGCCCGGTGATTTCTGTGAAAAGAGCACTCGTAACTCTCACACCCCCAGAGAGCAAGAGACTGATAGCCAGGGCGGTCGTGGCCATGCCGGAAGTTCAGCATGCGCTGAAGCACGGCTTCGTTTACATAGCCACCGGAACTACCGCCGCATACATAGCCGAGGAGATTCTGGGGGAGAGGATAGAGAAGGAGAAGTGGACTGTTGGCATAATAAGCAAGGGGCGGACGTGCGTCACGCCCAAGCAGACGTGGCCCAAGCACCTCGTCCTCTGCAGGGGCAAACCGTTTGATGATCCACTGGAAGCCCTCAAGCGTATGGGCCCGAAGGACGTCTTCATCAAGGGTGCCAACGCGATAGACATCAACTGGAACGTTGCAGTTTTTGCAGCGGCTCCCGACGGCGGGACGATAGGCAAGACCTTCGGCTGGACGATAACGAAGGGTGTCTTCACGATAACGCCGGTGAGCCTTGAGAAGTTCGTGCCGACACCGGTCGAGGAGAGCGCCAAGTTAACCGGCATCTACTCATTCGACTGGGGAACCGGGCTTTACTCGGCCCTCGTGCCAATACCGCATTCACATCCCGTCACCGAGGTCGAGGCGTACAGAATACTCGCGGGAGTCGAGGCAATTCCGATAGCGGCAGGCGGTGCCGGCGGAGCTGAAGGAAGCGTTACCCTCGTCCTTGAGGGCGATGACGAAGCCATGGAAAAGGCGAAGGAGATAACGAAGGCCGTTAAGGGCGAGCCTTACCTCGAGCCCTACACCGAGGACTGCTCGATATGTCCGTTCGCGAACATCTGCGGCCTTGGAAGTGGCGCTTTTTGAGCGGTATCCATTCTTCTTCCTTATAAAACCACATCGAGCATCAAAGCGAAGCACCGGTCAGAACCCAGACCCCTATCGCGATCAGCAGAATCCCCGCAACGACCGAAAGCTCCCGGCTCCTCCTCACCATGGCCTGGGAGAAGCGCTTGCTCTCCGTGACACTGCCCATGGCAAGCAGTATGATCACCAGCGGCAGCACAAACACTAGGTTGTAGAGAGCCAGCAGGAGGAAGGCGAGGACCTTCCCTGCCTTAGAGATTATTATCGCGTAGACCAGGTAGCTCCCGGCCGAGCATGGGAGGAGCGTGGTGGAGACTATGATGCCCAGTGTGAATGCCCCCACGGCCGTGGCGTCGCTGCTGAATATCCTCTTCTTGACGCCTTTCTTGTCGGCTATGCGCGACTTTTCCATCAGGCCTGTGACTATGGTGTAGGCCCCGAAGATTATCGCGGCAACCCCCGCGACCCACAGGGGCAGGTAGCCGGCGAAGTAGAGCAGGCCGACTCCGAGGAGGTAGTAGGATATATAGACGGCGGCTATGAAGGCGGCGCCTATGAGGTAGAGCCGTCTCTTGGAAACCTCCCTGACCGAGAGAGCTATGAGGAGCATGGTGTATATGACGAACGTGCACGGGTTTATGGAGTCCGTCATCGCAAGGGTGAAGAACTGGGGGATGAAACCGGTCATGCCCAGTGCCCACAGCGCCAGGGAGCTTATCCCGAAGGATGCAAGGACTATGAGCGCCAGACCCTTTATCTCACTCCTCATGGTAGAAAGTTATCGCGGGTCTTTTTGTGGCTTTCTAAAACAAAAAGTTGAGAACGAAAGTAGTAGTTCAGTCGGAAGTGGAGTTTGACTCCTGGGGAGGCATCTTGTGCTCGACGAAGAGAGTGTAGAGCTCGTCGATGACCTTGGCGGAGTCTTCTTTGTCCCTGGGTAGGAGGTACACCTTGCCCCCAACGGCCAGAATGGCCCCGTTATTCTTCATCCCGGTGTAGATTATCTTCGGGACTGCGGTGACGTTGAACTCCCCCTCCAGAACAGCGTAGAGCGTCCCGTTGTAGGTTATGGCTATAGCCGGAACGCCCTGGATTCCCGTTATCTGATATATCCTCTGGAACAGCTTTGAGTTCTCCTCGTTATCCACCAGTTCGTAGTAGGTTAAACTGTCCTCACCGTAGGTCTCCGAGATTTCCTCCCGCATTTTGTGGCAGTGGGGACAGGTTTTCATGCCGTACATGTAAAAATGGATGTCATCCAGGTAGATCTTCGTACCGTTCACGACGACGTAGTCGGATCCTCCGGAGGACGTTGTTTGAGTTGTAGACGACGTATTCGAGCCGCCCGAGTTCGAAATACAGCCCGCCGCAAAGCCGGCGAGGAGTATAATGAGAAGCACTATTCCAAATTTTTTCATCCAACCACCCCTGTAAACTTATCTCCGAAGGTTATAAAACCTTGCTCCCATTCAATCTCGGTTGAAGCTATTCGAACAGAATGCTTAAATCCTCTGGCGTCAAGGATGTTAGGGGATGATCATGCAGGAGTGGTACCGCTCCAGGGCGCTGTACGAGGCGGTTCTTAAACTCGTGGAATCCGGCAGGGTTAATGAGGCCCTCGATATGGCCGAGGGAATACCCGATGGCAACATACGCTCGAAGGCGTTCTCACACATAGCGGTAGAGGTGGCAAAGTCGGGGAGAGACTATACCGCGGCACTGGAGAGGGCGGTCAAGGCGGCCCTTGACATCGACAACCGCGACGAGAGCACGAAGGCCCTGATGAGCCTGGCCTTTGAGTTCCTGAACATGGGCAATCTGGAGGAAGCCCTCAGAATTTCCAGATACATAACTGACCTTTCGAACAAGTCAAAGGTCGAGGCGGAGGTGGCACTGGCCCTCGCCAAGAGCGGAAAGGTCGCAGAGGCGATGGAGATAATCAACGGCATCATGGACGAGGACGTCAAGACGTGGGCGATGTCCAGACTCGCCAGCCAGCTTTAGCTCAAATTTGTCTATTCATCCAAACGTTTTATTCGATTTTAACACGGGACCATCCACAAGGCTTTTTTACGCTCTTCCCTTCCCGTTGGCGGTGAGAGACCATGGAGATCGGAGCGATAATTGGACTCATCGGAATGCTGCTGCTGGTGGGCTCATGGGTGCCCCAGACGGTTGAGACATTGAGAACGAAGCACTGCCCCCTGAACCTGGAGTTCATCATAATCTACGTGGCCGCGGCAAGCATGCTGACCGTATACTCGTACATAATCGGGGACTGGATATTCTTCACCCTGAACTTCCTGTCCGCGTTCCAGAGCGCGGTGAACCTGGCAGTAAAGCTAATAGAAAAGTAACGGGCGGACGGGCTCATTTCCGCTCGTAGAGCCCCACAAGCTCACCCATCTGAATGATGTGGCCGTTCATGGCCCTTTCCAGTTCTTTTCTGCTCGCTCCGGGATCGAGTTCCAGGACCGTGTCAAGGGCATAGACCTTGAAGTGGTAATGGTGCACCCCGTGCCCCCGCGGCGGACAGGGCCCCCCGTATCCGATTCTCCCGAAGTCGTTCTTTCCCTGAACCATCCTAACCGGAGCGTCCACAACCCCCTGCGGCGGAACCCCCTTTGGTATCTCGCCCAGGGGCGGAATGTTCCACGCTATCCAGTGGGTGAAGGTTCCACCCGGAGCATCTGGGTCATCCATGATGATGACCAGGCTCTTTGCGTTTGGGTCAACGTGCCCGATGAATATTGGCGGGTTCACGTCGTTCCCATCACAGGTGAACTCGACGGGTATGGTCTCCCCGTCGTGGAATACGGAACCAATCTCAAGATCCATCCTAACATCCCCTCCGGAATCCTTTGAAGATATGCATCCCCCGCTCAGGGCCAGCAAAACCACCAGGAGCGGCGCTAACCACTTCATGTAAACAGTATACTCGACAGAACGTAAAAAGATTTCGGCACAATGCTTTATCAATAGCAACAATATTGGGGTGTTGATGATGGGGTAGCATTGGCCACATGACAAAGGACTGACCAACCTATCCACAAGGATAATGCAAACGCCACTGCAATCATGGGTTGATTTTTAAGCTCCTTCCCCATCTTTTCTTGATGCCCCATGAAGGTGCTGTGGGAGAGGGAGATTCCGGCGGATGAGATAGTCGTCTCGCCCAGACCGGTCTGGAAGTGCCGCTCCTGTCCGATGTACGGCAGGAGGCCGAGCTGTCCGCCCCACGCCCCGGACTGGAGGGAAGCGAGGGAGTGGGTGCGGCACTTCAGGAGGGCCCTAATAGTGAAGTTCGAGATAAACATGGAGCGCTTTGAGGAGGAAAAGAGGGAGGCCCTGCTGTACCTCCTGGCGAGGGAGGAAGAGTTCTTCAAGAGGGGAAAGATGTACGCAATGGCGCTGTTTCCCGGTTCCTGCAACCTCTGCGACGACTGCCCATTCGAGAGGGGCGAGCCGTGCAGGATGCCGACCAAGGTCAGACCGAGCATAGACGCTGTGGGCATCGAGATTGGAAAACTCGTGGAAATCAACTTCTCCGAAAGCGTTTTGTACGGGATGGTGCTAATTGAATAACGGTGCGAACGGATGAAGGAAAACGTCTCCCCCGCCGGGACGAAGTGGGGAATCTCACTCATCATGACGCTCGTATACGCCTTCGGAGCCGCGTGGTTCTACTACCTACCGGCAAAGGGTGAACCTAATCTTGAGGTAGAGTTCTGGCAACTGCTGCTCCACTTCACCGTCCTGAGCTTCCTCTTCTGGATAGTCCTGGTTCCGGAGAGGACATCGAGCAAATCCTCCAACGTTCTTATGTTCACGGTTCTAACGGTTCCCGTCGGAGTGTTCGCCGCACTCCTCTTTCTCTTCGCTGCGGGGGGAGTTGGAGTTCACGAAACCTACGGCCTCGGGTACATCGTAATGGCGCTGGTGCCATTCCTGATCGCCCACAAGACCGTTAAGGGACGGATTTCAGCGGTTCCATTCGTTTTGGCGCTGGTTTATGGAGTCATAGCGTACGTCTGGGGGAGTAGATTATGGTGAAGGTTGCGTACATAACCCTTCTCGGCCGCTCGCCGTGGGCGGTCGTTAACACCTACTACAAGCTCCTCACACGGGGAGAAAAGGCCGAGAGGATATACGTATTCACGGAGGAGCGCTACCGCCACAACCTGCCCAAGGTCGTCGAGGCGATTAGAGTAATTTCAGAGGCGTACAACCTCAACCCGAGGATAGAAACAGAAGTCGTTCCGGACTACGGCTTCTTCGTCGCCGACAGAAAGTTCAGGGAGCTGTTCTCCAAGCTGGAGCGCGAGGGCTACAGGATGGGTCTGGACATAACCTCAGGAAGGAAGGCCCTCGTTGCCGCCGCGATAGTTCAGATAAGGCAGTTCCCCGTGGCGTTCATCGTTTACATGGGGCTCCTCGACCTGGACTTCCCGGACAGGCCCTACATGATGATTCCAACCCACATGCAGCCGATAAAGAACTTCCTGGGTGATGAGAGTGAGGGAGACTAGCGAGGTTATAGAGAAACCGGAGCTCCAGATACTCCTTAACGTTCTGGGGGACATCAGGGTGAGCTATCCGCTCTACGGACTGCCCCTGCTAAGGGCAAAGCCTGTGGAAACCGGCTACCGCGTTGAGCTCACGGTGAAGAGGCGGGAGTTCAACGAGCACGTTCCGGAGTACCTCTCCCATGAACTTCCCACCTGGACGGACTTCTACGAGTGCTTCATCTCCGCGGGCATCGTGAGGTACGCGAACATCGATGAGTTCGTCCAGAACCTGGAGCTCTACGAGAGGCTCAAGAAGGGCGTGGCCTTCGCTCCGGACACCAACCTCTTCTACCACCGCTTCATCTCGGGCTTCAAGCCCCTCGACAGGTACCAGATAGTCGTGGCGGAGGGCGTGAAGAAGGAGATAGAGAACGCCATGAACTACAAGTACCGGCACAGGGAGCTGGAGGAAATCAGGCGCGAGGTTAGAAACGGAAGCCTCCTCCGGGAGTTCAGCAACAGGCGGACGAAGAGGAGCAGAAAAGCCGCGTACATAGCCCTCAAGGAGTTCGAAAGGCTGAAGGACAGGATAATCATAGCCGAGAGCGTCAAAGAACCGGCCCACAACAACGACGAGATAATAGTCAAGTCCCTCAAGCACTACGACAACATGACGCCAACTCTGCTCGTCTTCCTCACGGCGGACATAGCGATAACTGACGTGGCAGAGATGGAGGGGCTGGAGTACTTCCTCTTCAAGTACCCGCGCCAGGAGATTGGTCGGCACGACGTTACGGCCTATCAGCTCAGGACGCTCCTATTCAACCTCGCGGCGGTTTTCGGCGTCATAGAGGTGAACGGAATAACGATTTTCGGCGAGTTCGGAGGCAAGAGCGGGCTGAACGAGCTGAAGCTGGTCTTTCCAACCGAGAACAGGGGCTACCACGAGTTCGAGTTCCACCTGAAGCTCAGCAGGAAGCTGATGGAAATAATGGGGGGATAACTAAGCCCCCATCTTGAATTTAATAAAGAGGGCCGTCATCACAAGGATAAAGATAAAGAGGGCCAGTATTTCGGCGATTGCCTCATGCAGGGGCAGAAGCAGGATGGACATGGAGACGCCGAGTGCAACCAGCTCTTCCCCTTCTTTGCTTTCTCCCCCGTACCTGTACTCCAGGGCGAAGGTTAGCCAGTTGAGGGCCACTATTATCAGCGGCGTTTCCCGGAAATCCACGAAGAGATACAGGACTCCGAGTATAAGAAATGGAAGGGCAAGAAGGAGGCGCCTCATAATACCACCCAGCGTGTTTTCGGTCCCCTGAATGAAAGTTGGAAAAAGAGTTTAAGAGCTTTACTGAAGCATGCCCTCCAGCTTCTCCACGAACTCCATGCTCCTCCGGAGGTCCGCGAAGTACTCCTTCGCCCTCTCGATGTGCTCCTTCTCCACCCTTCCGCCCCTTGCCAGGACGCTGGCCGGAGCCAGGAGCTGCACCGCGTAGCGCAGGCTGGTCTTCTCGCCGAGCTCCGCGAGGTACTCTATCGCCTCCTCGCTCACCTCAATCCTCTCCTCCCTCGCGCGAATCTTGACTATCTCTCTGATTTCCTCCTTCCTGTAGGGCTCGGTGTTGATTATGAGCAGCCTGTCGAGCATGTCGATGGGTATCCCGTGCGGGGCTTCGAGGTCGGTGCCCCTTATCTTCGTCCTTCCGCGGTTCGTCGCGAGGATGAGAATCGGCGCCAGCTCGCTCTCCATCGCCCTCGCGAGGAAGGAGAACGCCTCGATGTCGAGCATGTGGACCTCGTCTATGAAGAGAACCCCCGGCACGAGGCTGGCCTTCCCTTCCTCGATCCACTTCTTGACGGTCTCATCAACGCGCCCCCTTATCTCGTCGCTTATCTCCGCCCCAGTGCTGAAGAGCAGGCCGAAGATGTTGCCCCTTGCATTGGCAACGTCGAGGTCGTGGAGAGTGACGGTGTAGGTGAACTCCTTGATCTTGAGAACCGGTCCGCTCGGTAGGTTCACCTTGCGCTTGAAGAACAGCCCCTCTTCCTCCTTCGTTGTGCCTATCTTCGAAATCCTGCCGGTCTCGGCGTCAATCTGTATGACGTCGCCCTCCTCAACGCCCATCTCCATGAGCTGATAGGCTATCTCCCTGCCGGCCCTGATGGTCTTCTGGTCATCCTTGGTGCGGAGGGTTATGACGACGCTCTCGGGGATCTCGACGTAGGGGTTGAACGGATGCCTGGTGCGGTTTATGCTTATCTCCCTGACCTCGCCCTCGTAGACCTTCCTCTCCTCGCTTATCCTAACGCCTATCGCCCTCCTGAGGGCCTCCTTCAGGAACTCGGTCTTCTTGACCTCGGCGGAATAAATCTCACTGCCCGCTATCTGGACGAAGGGCACGTCCTCACCGAGTTCCCTCGCTATGCCCATAGCTATGGCCGTTTTACCGCTTCCCGTCGGGCCGACGAGAAGGATTCCCTTTCCGGCGAGCTTGCCGCGCTTGATGAGTTCAACCGCTATTCCCGCCGCTTCCCTAGCCTTAACCTGTCCGACCATTCCGTCGGCCATGAACTTCGCCTTTCCATTCTCGTCGAGACCAAGGCCCTTGATGTGAGAGTGGCTTCCAATCCTCTCGAAGCTCCTCGGTGCGGTCACTTCCTCTATAACTGGCATGGCCCCACCCCCTTAATCTTTCCGGGGGTTACTAAAAGAGGGGAGATTTAAAAATTTGACGGCACGGCTCAGGCCGTCGATCCCGGGCATCGTTCACCCCAAAGGCCAATGTCATCATCGCCGGAAAAAGTTATGACGGACCCTTAAAAACCCTCTCAAAGCACGTGGAGGTACTTATGAACCTGGAAGCTCAGGCCGACGTTCTTCCGCCCCATGATGAGCGAAGCCTCGCGGTAGAGCTCCATGAGCCTCTCCTGGCTTATCTCAATCGGCTCCCTCGGCTGGATTACGAGTGGGGCCAGGCCCGTCAGCAGCTCCGCGTACCAGCGGACGTTCTCGATTTTTGTCTCCGACGTAACGACGAGCTTGGCGTAAACTCTGGCCCCAGCTTCCTTCAGAATCCTTATGCTCTCCACCTCGCGGAGAACCAATGACCTCCAGTCGTCAGTCGCTTTAGCGGTCTCGTCCTTTATGTCAACGCTCGCGTAATCGGTGAGCGGGGCGACCTTCCTTATGAGCTCAGGAAGGCCGCCGTGGGTTTCAAGGAAGTTGTCGAAGCCGAGGCTCTCCATCTCCTCCATGAGGGCTTTGAGCGGTTTTGTCTGGAGCGTCGGCTCGCCGCCGGTGTAGCTTACCGAGTGTATATCGCCGGTATCGAGGCGCAGGATGGCATCAACGACGTCGCCGAGCTCCGCTGGATTAGGTCGGTACTCGAACTTCCCGGTGAACGGCTCCACCTCATAGCGCCAGCGTGAAACCCGGGAGGCGTCTATGTACTCCCTGGAGTCGCACCAGACGCAGTTAAGGTCGCAGCCGGCGAAGCGGACGAAAATCTGCCTCCTGCCGAAGGCAGAGCCCTCGACGCTTCCCCCCTCCCCCTGCCAGCTGTTGAAGACTTCGGCCATTACGAGCTTCATGTCAGACACTACCCAGGGACAGTTTTAAGGATTTGGCTCTCAGTCACCCACTTGGAGTTGACCTTTAACGCTCCTCAGGATTTCTCCGATGCATGGAACATCGGTCCGCGTTCGGTAGTACTTCCTCACTATCATGCGCTTTTCGTCCAGTTCTACCCGATACTCAAGGAGTCCCGCGTTCAGGAGTTTTCTGAGGTGCGAGATGAGCAGGGGCTTCGATATTCCCAGCGCCTCCCTGAGTTCCCTACTGGTTTTCTCTTCCTCCATGCACAGCACCAGTATCCTGAGCCGGGTTGGACTCGAGAGGGCCTTGAACGTCTCGGAAAGCCTCTGGATGTCCCCGTCAACGTCCCTCTCATACATCAGTCCATCACTCCTTGAGTTCCTCCCTGAGTTCCCGAATCTCTTCCCTGAGGAGCCTTATCTCCTCAAGCAGGGCGGACATAGAATCCTCCATGCCAGGGTTTGCAGGCTTTGAGGTCTCCGAGGAGCCGGAACAGCGGACTATGAGGAAAACTATCCCCGCCACAACGGCCAAGAGCAGGAGCCAGCCCAGGAATTCGGTTCCCGGGGGCATAGGCGCGGGCATCTTTCATTCCTCCTTTCGGTTTTCATTACAGTCAACATTAATTCTACCGGGTAAACATTTGTTTACCCTATATATAAACATTTCCATTGGGTCCATTGAGAAGAGATGAGACAAGGATTCAGAGCTCGACGCCCTTCACGTGCTCGCTCACGTAGCCCTCGAGAATCTCCACCCTTACACTCCTGTCCTCGCCGGTCATATCGGCCATAAGCTGAACTCCCCTCGCGTAGTCCCAGAGGCGCCTCTTTGCCCCGTCCGTGACCCTCTCCGCCATGATGATTATCTCCCTCTCGTCGGGCCTCTCGCTCACGATCTCGATGACCTTTCTAGCGTCCTCCTCGGTGAAGATTCCTCTCTTCTTGAAAAGCACGACCACCACCTCCAGCTTTAATTAAATAATCCCGTAATTCGGTGATTACATAATCAGAGGTATCTCATCAGCAGTTCAACGGCTTCCTCGAATATCTCCCTGTCCCTCCCATCGAGAACGCTCTCCAGATAGTGAAGGTTCACAATGTTAATGATTATGTAGGCGGTGTTCCTGTCCAGGCCGAGGTCGTAGGCTTCGTAGTAGACGATTTCCCTGCCCAGGGCGTCGTTGAGCATCTCCACGAAGTAGGCGATGTCCTCCACGCGGAGCTCGTCCCACTTGCTCTCCATCTCGTCGAAGTAGCGCTCCATAACTCTGAGCGTTTCAAGGTCAACCTTCAACGTTCCCTCAAAGTAGGGGAACTCGCCCACACGGAAAATCTTGACGCCCTCCTCGTCCTGAACGCCTATGTAGTCCCACAGGAGAACGCCTTCAACTGGATTGTGGCCGTATTTGCTCGCCAGATAGGAGAAGCGCTCCATTATCTCGGTCATGTCATCGAGAAACTCCTCTTCGTCGCGGAAGTGTATTATCTTGCTTATCGTTCCGGCCATGTTCTGCACCTATGGGTGAGTTGGCCCAACCGTTATAAGGTTTTGTGCATAGGAAGAACTGCCCGACGAGTATTGGGTTGCGATGACGTCGGGACCCCCAGGGGGGCGACATCTTCACTGCCCCCCTTACAAACTTTTCTGGTGAAAAGTTTGATCAAATAATTCTGACTGTTCATGAGGCGGGTTTTATAGTCTGTGCACTTTAAGGCAGGTAAGTTTTGTTGTTGGTTTGTTTTACAATTACGATTTAACAGTGGTTCACTCTCAAGAAAGGCGTCCGTTGGACGCCAGAATGGGAGTGAACCCTTGTAAAAAGTCCAGCTTAATGTTAAACATCCTTTTCCTATAGCAAATTTTAGAGCGCACGCATTATCCTCTGCCAGTTCGACAGGAAAAGAACTTTTTGGTGAAACTTTGCCCGGCAAAGTTTCAACGCTCAGATAAATTTTATAAGGGAATCTCCTATCAACCGGCGGGTTTAAAGGAACCGCGAACTTTGATGAAACTTTGCCATGCAAAGCTTCCGGGCAAAGGTTTATAAAACGTCCCCGGAAACACTCTCCAGTCGTGAAAACCGTTGATAATTAGGGGTGATGCTCATGGGAAGGACTACTAAGGTTGGTTCAGCTGGAAGGTACGGTCCCAGGTACGGTCTCAAGATCAGGAGAAGAGTTGCCGCCGTTGAGGCCAAGATGAAGCAGAAGCACGTCTGCCCGGTCTGCGGAAGGAAGGCCGTCAGGAGGATTAGCACGGGCATATGGCAGTGCCAGAAGTGCGGCGCCACCTTCGCCGGCGGTGCCTACCTGCCGACCACTCCTGCCGGAAAGGTCGCCAAGCGTGTCACGGCCTCCAAGGCCTGACCCCTTTCCTTTGCTTAGTTTAGGGTGATAACCATGGTGATGGCCGTTTACCGCTGCGCAAAATGTGGAAAGGAGGTCGAGCTCGACCTCGAAAACACCAGGGAAGTCCGCTGCCCCTACTGCGGCAGCAAGATACTCTACAAGCCCAGGCCGAGGGTGGCCAGGCGCGTAAAGGCGATCTGATTCTTTCGTTTCGAAAGCCTTTTATCGCTTAAACGAATTTTGAGTGAGGGCTATGATGCTGATAACGACTTCCCACAGACCCACGAGGAGGACGAGGAGCTTCGGCCACGACCTAGAGAAGGTCTTCCCCAACTCCCTCTACCTGACCAGGGGAAAGAAGACGGTCCAGGACCTGCTCATGGAGGCCTACGACAGGAACTACGAGAGGCTCTTGATAGTCAACGTCTGGAAGGGGAACCCGCTCAAGATGACCTTTATCAAAGTTGACCCCGAGGACTGGGGCTACCTCGGCTACATGTACCTCCACGGCATCAAGCTCCAGCGCGAGATCGGTTTTAGGGATATAAGGCCAATACGCGAGGAGATGCCGCTTGTTGTGACCACCGCAAAGCGCGTCGGACTCGACCACGTTGCCTTTGCCCAGGTTTTCGCCGAGCTGACCGGCGGAAAGTTCGTCCCGAGAAAGGAGCGCTCGCTCCTCGGGATAGCCGACAGGTACAACACCGACGTTCTGAGCGTCATCGAGAGGCACCCACGCGGAATGGCGGTCAACTTCTACCGCCTGGACGTCAATAAGGAGAAGGCCGTTGGTCCTCTCATAAGCGTCAAGATATGGATAATGGAGGACGGGCGGAGATGGGACTACAAGGAAGCGATTCTGAAGCGTGGCCCATCGAAGGAGTGATCGAGCTCTCCCTTCCCGATGAGGAGACGGCCAAGATAGTTTATGAGAGCGTCCTCTACGAGCACGAGAGCGTGCCCTATCGGAGGAGCAGAATAGAGTTCCTCCGCGAGGGGAACAGGGTAATAATCAGGTTCCTCGCCCGGGACAACTCCGCCCTGAGGGGCACGCTGAACTCCTATCTGAGATGGATTAAGGTCGCCATCGATGCCATAGAACCTTGATTCTAGACGACCTTGATGGTTGAATTTTCCTGCAGCCGAGGGGCAGGTTTATATAATTCCAAAGCGCAGATTGAATTAGTACAGACGATGAAGGTGTCAACATGAAGTTTAGCAAAAACTTCGAACTCCCAGTGTTTTTCCTGTTGACGTTCGCTTGGTCGTGGGGCTTCTGGAGTTTGGGAGGATACACCAAAATAGCCCTCCTTCTGGCACCTTTCGGACCCACACTCATGGCTTTCCTCCTCACATACCTCACGTCCGGAAAAGGAGGCGTAAAGGACCTTCTGAGAAAGGGTCTTAGTCTCAAATTTCCCAAGGTTTGGCTGATCCCGGCACTCCTCCTGATGCCGGCCATAATCGGGCTGTCGCTGTTGATTGCAGTTATGAGTGGAGAGCCCCTTCCCGAGACGCCACTTACTGGGAATCCCCTAACGCTTATTGCGGCGTTTTTCTATATCCTAGTCCTGGGAGGCCCCCTTGCGGAGGAGTTCGGGTGGAGAGGCTTTGCCCTCGGGAGACTGCAGACAAAGTACAGCGCTCTTGTGGCGAGTCTGATTCTAGGGGTGATATGGGGACTGTGGCATCTTCCATTATTCTACGCCGCCAATGAACTATACAAGAACGTTCCTTTCCCAGGCTTCGTCGCGGGGACAATCCTCTTTTCAATGCTCTTCACATGGATATTCAACAACACCAACGGAAGCGTTTTGACCGCAATACTGCTCCACACCAGTGGGAACTGGGGCCACTTCGCCTTTCCAATAACGGCAACCCAGTGGGGAAGCCTGTACTCCTTGATAATAAACTTCGCCGTGGTTCTTGTGATCCTCGCGGTGGGGGGAACGAAAAGCATGAAGCGAGAATCTACCCCTAGCGCAGGCCCATAACCTTCTTAAACTCCCCCCCTTATTCTAACCCGGCATTACGATTACGGAGGTGTGTGTCATGCAGAACATTCCGCCCCAGGTTCAGGCCATGCTCGGCCAGCTTGAGAGCTACCAGCAGCAGCTCCAGCTCGTCATCCAGCAGAAGCAGAAAGTTCAGCTCGAGCTCACCGAGGCAAAGAAGGCCCTGGAAGAGCTTGAGAAGGTCGAGGATGGAACGGTTATCTATAAGACCGTCGGAACGCTCATCGTCAAGACCGACAAGGCCAAGGCCGTCGAGGAGCTGAAGGAGAAGGTCGAGACCCTTGAGGTCCGCCTGAACGCCCTCGAGAGGCAGGAGAAGAAGCTCAACGAGAAGCTCAAGGAGCTCACCACGAAGATACAGTCCGCCCTCAGGCCCACAGCGGGCTGACCTCTTCTCTTTCATTTGGGGTGGTAGCGATGGACGATGGTGCCAGCGGGAGAAGGGTTATCCACATCGGTCTGCCGGAGCTGAGCGAGGAGCAGCTCATTGAGGTTGGCGAGCTTGCGCAGGAGACGATAATCAAGCACGTCTTCGACGTCCTCAACAGGAGCGACGTGAAGGATATAGAGGTCACGATGAGGATAAACCGCGACGAGACTCTCGACCTCGAGGTTGAGGTCTACCTGGAGGTTCCAATCTTCGTGAAGGTGGACGTTGAGAGACTCATAGACGAGGCTGTTGAGGAGGCCTACGCGGCCGTTGAGAGAAAGCTGAGGGAGATTGCGGGTAAGGATTAAATCTAGTTTGACACAGGGTGAACCGGTGGGAGTATGGAACACAGAGAAATCGCGGAGGCCTTTGCAAGGGACGTTCGGAAGCTGCTGGGGGATAACCTTGTGGAGATAATACTCTTTGGTTCAGTGGCCAGGGGAGAGCAGAGCGAGGAAAGTGATGTGGATATTCTTGTGGTTGTAAGAAACAATCCCTGGAAAGCCCAGAAAAAGCTCGCTGACCTCGTGGTGGATTATCTGCTAGAATACGGCATTTATGTCTCCCCGAAAGCCATTAGCCTTGAGGAGTTCGAATTCATGAAGCGCATAAATTCTGCCTTTTACATCAACATAAGCCGGGAGGGAATACCTGTTGGTTAGCGAGGAAGTTCAGATTCTGCTGAAGGATGCCCATGAATCACTTGATGCCGCCAAGATACTCTTGGAGAGAGGTTTTTATAGAGATGCCATAAGCAGGGCGTACTATGCAATGTTTTACGCTGCCAGTGCGCTCCTCAGGGCGAGGGGGATAGTAACGAAAAGCCACAGGGGAGTCATTGCGAAATTTGGTCTTGAGTTTGTGAACACCGGTGTCGTTGAGAAATACTATGCAAAAGCCCTATCCCTGGCTGAGACCAGCAGAGAAAAGGCGGATTATGACCCAACTTACCGCCCAAGTGAAGAAGAAGCGGAGTCCATTGTCGAAGATGCCGAACACTTCATAGAGCGCATAGAAAAGGCCCTGGAGGAGATGAAATGAAAGGGAGACTCAAGCTTAAGCGCTTCCTTCAGCGCTCACGGGATAAATCTTTCCTTCTCCTCTGCCACCACAACGCCGACCCCGATTCCCTCGGCTCGGCGATAGCCTTTGCCCTCTACCTCAAATCAATCGGCGTTGAAAACGTGAGAATAGGCGTCGCCCAGAGCGTCTCCTCCTACGCCAAGAGACTGCTCACCCTCTCACCCGTTCCCGTTGAGAGAAATCCGATAGTTGAAGAGAACATCGTGGTAATCTTCGACACCTCTTCCCTCGAACAGCTCGAACCAATCGAGATCCCGCGCGGTAAGACCGTTATCGTCATAGACCACCATACTGAGAAGGAAAAACCCATCAGGGCGGATATATCTGTCGTTGATTCCTCACGCACCTCCACGGCCGAGATAATCTGGGAACTGTTCAAATACCTCGACTTCTACGATGAGAAAGCCGTTAAGGCTCTCTTGGCTGGAATAGTCACCGACACGGCAAACTTCCGCTTCGCGAACTCGAAGACATTCAAGGCTGTAAGTGAGATGCTGGAGCGCTTTCCAATTCAGATGGGGGAGATTTTCCAGCTCGTGGCCCCCGTCAGCGACGAGAACATCGATCAGGCGAAGCGCACTGCCATCCTCAAGGCCTGCCAGAGGATGGAGATAAGGAAGTTCAGGAGGTACATCATAGCGGTCTCCAAGGTTTCCGCCTACGAGTCCCTCGCCTGCAAGACGTTCCTGAACCTCGGCGCGGACATAGCCGTCGTGGGAAGCGAGAAGAAGGGCGTCCGTATCTCAGCGAGGGCAAAGGAGAACCTCGTGAAAAGGGGCCTGCACCTCGGCAAGATCATGGAGAAGGTCGGGCCGGTCATAGACGGCTCGGGCGGAGGTCACGCCGGCGCCGCCGGGGCGAACGGAAAGAAGAACCTCGACGAGGCGATAAAGCTCATCCTGAAGGAGATTGAGAGGTTTTTGAGGGAGGTTGATTGAGATGGCAAAGTGCCCGCTCTGCGGCTCGCCGCTCGACTGGGCAGGACTCATAGAACAGATGCTCGTCATTGAGAACGCAAAGGAGATTTTCCGGGACCGCAAAAAGTTCATGGAGGCCTTTGAAGGCTTCGTCTTCAAGTGCCCCCACTGCGGCGAGGAGTTCTACGGAAGGAACCTTCCGGCGAAGGAGGCCGAGAAGGTGTTTGAGCTGCTCAACGAGTTCAAGGGCTCCATAGACTGGGAGAACCGGAAGGTTCGCCTGAGGCTCAACAGCCTTCTGGCGCTCGACACTATGCTCGAGAACTGGGATAAGAAGGTGACGCGAGGAGCACCGTAAGAAGCACCTTTAATTTTCATATCTTGAAACCGAATGTGAGTTTTAAAGCATATATTTGCACTAGATGGGCAAATATTCCGAAAACTTAATATGATTGTTCTGCCGAGATTCTACCCGGTGGTACCATGAAGAAAGTAATTCCCGCAGTGCTCATGATAGGTTTGGTTTTTTTCTGGCTTTTTCGTAACGGCGAGTGATGTACAGGTGCCGTATTTCAGAAACATAGCAAGTGTGAACATCCAGAACGCCGGAGAAGCGCACGTCTTTGTTTCGGCCCTGTATCCAGAGGGATTTAAGCAGATCGCCGAATATGACGTTAAAAATAACGGTAGACTCGTGCTGAACCTGGGCAACCTCAGGAAGGCTTGGGAAGACGAGTACAGGAAAAATAAAAGGCTATCGCAGCCGCTGATTCTTCTAACGATAGTCACAAAGGATGGAAAAGTCTCCATCGAGACCATAAGTTTTAACTGGGACAAAATGCCCCAGTCCAAAGCGGTAACCCCTAAGTTCAAGGCATTGAAAAACACCGTAAAGACTTCCTCCGAGCAGACAAACGATGTGCAGCCCCTCTACTATTACAGCCGCACGCTGGTGGACTCCTACGAGTGGACGGCACCGACCATAGTGGCCCAAGTAACCCCCGATAGTTCAACCAAAGGGTACATCTCATACACATACTTCATTAACAAGAAAGTTGGGTTCAGCATCAACGCGTTCGTGGACACCGACTGGACCCGGCTGGCTTCATACAACATAATCCAGAAGGAAGAGAGTGGCAAGCACGCTAGTGGCTTTGCGGAGGGTAGCTCATACTACATCTGGATGAACGTCAAGTACCGCTACGAGAAATGGAGGGTTTACAGTGCGGGCTGGGTATGGTATGAAGAGTATGTCTATGTCAAGGACTTTTATCCCAGCACAATAAATGGAGGAACGTCGAAACCGTCGAATGCCCAGGTCCCGCCTATCGACAGATGGATAGATGAAGGAGTCCACTCCTCCACAGGACGCGAACCTTATTATAATTATTCTATGTGGAACCTAGACACGAGCAATTTTGCGGTGGATGCACTGAAGTTCATCGACATTCTAGAACTCATGGGAAAGATAAGTGAGTCCGCGGCTCAGAAGGCCACTTTAATCGGCCTCTTTATTGATGTCGGATTTGAATATGATAACATGAAAGCCTTTGACTTTGACCTTTCTTTGGACTCCGACATACAGGCAACCCACCATGTCTGGAGGGGGGAGAGCACGGACATGACCACGGTTCCGGTTTTGTATTTTGACGTTGATTAACACTTCCCTTTCAATTTTCATCCTGAAAGATTGAACAGCCACTGCACAGTTGCTACCGTGGCGATAGCCTTTTTTACTTTCGTCCCCTATTTCTAGCGGTTGGTGGTTCTCGTGGAGGCCGTGGAGCTTTACCTATCAAAAGGGGATTATAAAAACGCATTGAATAACGCACTGGTGATAGACGACCCCATTAGACGCCTCTTAGCACTCACGGAGGTTCTAACGGCCTTCCCAAGGGAGGAAGTCCTCGCCCACATGCTCGACACCTTGGAATCAATAAGCGGAACGCCCGAGAATGCGCTGGCCTACTCAATACTCGGAAGAGCGCTCTACGTCCTTGACAGGGACAGGGACGCCGAGGCTTACTTTGAAAACGCCATAGACATCGCCGGGAGCATAGACTCACCGAGGGTCAGGGGGGAGGTGCTGGCAGGGATAGCAAGGAACCTTGTCCTCTCGGACCGTTATAAGGACGGATTGGAGCTTTTCAAAGAGGCCGTCGAGCTCCTCCAGGCCTCGCGGGGGCTGTCATCGGCGGCAACGTCATCGCTCATAAAGGTCGCCCGATTGATCGAGAAGAGCGCCGACGAGATACCCAACGAGAGGGCCCTGGACTTCTACGAACTGGCCAGGGACGTTTACGCCTCGATATTCTTCAAGCTCCAGGCAAAGTACATTGAGGAGAAGATGGAGCTGGTGAGGGACGTCCTGAAGAGGGGCAAAGCGGCGGTGGAGGAGCTCCTCGAGAAGGGGGATGTCGAGCCCGCGATTTCAATGATGCGCTTCCTCCCGCTGGAAGGAAGGGCTATAACCATGCTTGAGCTGGCCTACTGGCTCTACCTCCACGAGCAGCCGAGGCTCGGACGGAGGGTATTCGACGACGCCCTCGAGATAATCTTCGTGGGCAAGTTCAGGCCGACCGACAGGGAGCTGGAGGGGATAGCTGGGCGTTTCCTCCGTATAGGCTTCCTGGAGGAGCCGCTGATTCTGGCAGGGGTTATCCGGGACGACAGGATAGCGTCGGAGCTCCTCGGGGAGGTGGCTCTGGCCCATGCCCGCTGGGGCGATAAAGCCAGGGCCCGTTCGATAGCCGAGGGGATAAGGGACGAAAGCGTTAAGAACCGCGTTTTAGAGGCACTAGAGGGTGAGAATTATGTGGGACACGAGCAAGGATTACCGCTTACTGGTGGCGGAGAAGAGCGTGGAGCTGTTCCTGAAGACGGTGGAGCACGCGAAGTTCAAGGGGAAGTGGAACAAGAAGGGGGCACAGCAGTTAGCGAAGGAGATGATTCCGGAGATACAGGCGATGAGGTACAGCTACGTGGAGCCGAAGGAGCTGATTGAGACACCGCAGATGAAGGCGCTGAAGGAGAAGGCCAGCGGCATAATCGAGGCTCTGGGTGGAGAGGACTGGCACCACAAGTTCATCAGCTTGGCCGATAAGAGCGAGCGCGAGAAGGTCGAGGAGCAGGTCGCGAAGGTCAGGTTCTTCCTGAACACAATCCTCGGCCTTGACAGGAGACTGGCCCTCGGAAAGATAAACGACCCGGTCATAGCAGTTGATATAAAGGTCGGCGAGGTCATGAGCGTCGGCAAGCACCCGAACGCCGACAGGCTTCTCGTCACCAACGTTAACCTTGGCGACAGGGCGATAACCGTCGTCACCAACGACCTGAGTGTTAAGGAAGGAAACCGTGTTGCCGTTGCCCTGCTCCCGCCGGCCAGCTTCCGCGGAATCGTCAGCGAGGGAATGTTCCTCGGCGCTGGAGAGGGAGTCCTCAAGGACGTGAAAGGAGAAATAGGCGGCCTTCCGAAGGGAGTTCCTCTCGAGGCCTTCAACGAGACGAGGAACCTGGTGGAGGCGTTCTTGAAGGGATGAGTTTGGTTTGTTTCTTCTTCAATCTATCACCTCCACTTTCGTCTTAGGAGTAGAAAAAGTTATAACCTAAAGGGCATATTTTATTTTGATTCCTGCCGATAGTTGGGGGGTGTTTAATGTCACGCAGGGGAACCGTCCTTCTGATTATTGCAGTGGGAATTCTTGTGGGGGCGTTGGTCGCTCTGAGGGCCTCAACCCCAACCAACACGCCTGAAAACGTGGTGTCCTCAGGATGCTTCATACCCTACTCCAGTTCACTGGACGGGCATCCACTCTTTAAGAACCCCGACGGTTCTGAAGTTTACAATACCCCCTGCGGATACGTCATTAAGCGTGGGGACTCAGCATACATCATCAACGCGAGCAAAGCCTTCTTCTTTGACTGGGGGTTTATTGCAGTTGGGAATACGACCACGAAGAGAACTGTACCCATTGTTTTGTATCAGATCGATGCCAACAGCGTTGTAAACATAAGTGTTCGCAGCGTTACATCCGATGTCAGTGTAAAGGTTCTTACGGGATGCACCTACGATGGAAAACAGCTCTGGATCATGGAATTCGACCCATACCTCTGGAGTTACAGCGATGCAAGAAGAAACAGGGTCACTAATGGAACAGCATATCCGGAGCTTCTCTTCACTCAAGCAAACGGCTACCTCTATCTCCTTGCATATCAGACCTCTTCTTCAGACGTCCAGGATTTCAGGACGTACGCACCAAACGATTATTTTTACATCATTGGAGAAAACGGGACTGTTGAGAAGTTCGACCTTGGTGGGAGTACCGTTCCAATCAGGAACACTTTCCTTGTCTCCAATGGCAGCTACGTGCTGATGGGGTTTGAGAAACCTCAGCTTGACGGTTCGCCCCGGTCGGGTTACGTCATGATTCTAAACGGAACCGAAGTCTTATTCCGGCGCTCCTTCCAAATGAACGACCCAACCTGCCTTTGCCACGTTATTCCCGGCTGGGGCAGGATCGACGAGAAAGGCTGTGCGGTTTTCGGCCTCTACACAGGGGAAGGCAGATACTGCAACGGGGAGTTCACCTACGTTGCCAACTCAACGGGGTGAAGCGCGTGAAGGCCAGAGATACCACCATCGCGGTCCTCTACGGGATGTTTCTCCTCCTCGCTTCCCCTTTCCTGCACTCCTGGAGTTCGGCAGTCATTGACACACTCGGTATTGACAGGCACTTACCTTCCGAAGTGACACCCTTTCTCGTGATCGGCATGGCGTCGCTGTTGTTTACGGTCCTCGCTTTGATGCCGCTAGTTGTCCTCAAAGGGCGAAGCGGTCTCAAAAGGCCGGCTATTGTGTTCTTCTCTCTTAGTTTTGCCTTTGATCTGCTCCTCCTCTGGCTCGGATTTATGAGCACAAAATAAATATGGTGAGAAAAGCCTCACTCCAGGTTCATCCTCTTCTTCACGACTTCCAACGCCCTCTCCGCATCATCCTTGAACTCAGGATAGCCGAGCTCCTCCATCGTCTCCGGCAACGGAACGCCGAGCTCCTCGTGCCAGCCCCTCAGCAGGTAGAATTCTTTCCTCGCTTCAAGGAAGTCGTTGTAGTCTATGAACGCCGCGTTGCCCTCCGCAGGCCCGTCCGGCTCGGGCTCCCACCAGCGTTGTGGAATCGTGTCGTCGAGCGGTGGGGTGACCCAGTCGAGGGCGTCGTGTATCCTTGCTATGCTCTCAACTGCCTGCGCGACCTTCCTGAGCTTCTCTACCGTCCACTCCTCGCCGGTTGCTAGGGAGTAGAGCCTCGCCAGGTCCTCCATCTTGTAGGAAACGAACTTGCACGTTCCGAGCATGTCCGTTATGTAGCTCTCGTCCCTGCCCTCTATCAGCGACGGGATGAGTTCCTTAGCAGGCCCCTGGTTGGGCAGCTGGTGCGGCCTCGGCCAGCCCCTCAGGTGACTCGCCCCAACGTCGGCGGTGGCGTAGCTGAGGGCGTAGGTCCTCCTTCCGCGAGGGTCCCAGGCGGGGCTCTCCATGCCCTTCACGTGCACTGCGAACTCGCAACCCCTACCCAAGCGCTCGCAGGCCCTCTTAACGCCGTCCGCTATTATAGCCCCAAAGCCCTTCCTCTCGGCCATGAGCTTGATGAGCCTCTCCTCAGCTTCCTCGTCGCCGAAGCCTTTAACCGGGAAGCCTACCTCCTCCTCGGTGAGCAGGCCCCTCTCGACCATCTCAAAGACCCAGCCTATCGTCGCTCCCGTCGCTATGCTGTCCAGGCCGAGGTCGTTGACGAGCCAGTTGAAGTACGCCACCGCTGGAAAGTTGAAAACGCCAGTTGCCGCTCCGAGCATCGCTATGCTCTCGTACTCGGGCTTAACGCGGATTTTCCTGCCCTTGTACTCGACCTCTACGTAGCGAGCGCACTTAATCGGACAGCTCTTGCCGTGGACGAACCACTCCGGCTCGACCTCGTACTTCTTGACCTCGTCGCCCGCCAGCTTGCTCGCAAGCTCGTCCGGGATGTAGGGCCGTGAGAAGTTGTAGGCCGGACTCATTCCGAGGGAGGCCGAGCTCCTAAGCGCATCACTGGTCCCGTAGTTCCTTGTGTGCTCGTACTTCGGATCTGTTGCGAAGTGGTCGTAGAACTCCTGCCACAGCTTCTGGAACTCCTCGGGGTTGGCAACTTTGGGCTTCTCGCCGGGCTCAACGACCACCGCTTTGACCTTCTTGCTCCCGAGGACCGCTCCAAGGCCGCCCCTCCCGCTCGCGCGCTCGGTGTCATAGATGACGTTGGCAATCCTGCTCAGCTTTTCGCCGGCCGGGCCGATGAGCGCCATGCTCGCAGTTGGGTGCTCCATCCAGAGTTCTTTAGCTACCTCGTAGTTGCCCCTGCCCCAGAGGTGCTTTGCATCCCTGATTTCCACCTCCCCGTCGTGGACGTAGAGGTAGACGGGCTCCTCGGCCTTACCCTCGATGATGAGCGCATCGAAGTGTCCCTTGAGCTTTGGACCGAAGGCGTCTCCACCGCTGGAGTCGCTTATAAGCCCCGTCTCCGGGCTCTTGCTGACCGCTATGACCTTGCTCGAACCGGGTATGAGGCCCGTCAGTCCACCCGGCGCGAAGACGAACTTGTTGGCCGGGCTTAGCGGGTCGGTTCCCGGTGGCACTTCCCTGTAAATCAGGTAGTAGCCGAGGCCCTTCCCGCCGACGAACTTCCTAATCACCTCGTCGGGCAGTTCCTCGTAGGTCACCCTTCCAGTACTCAGGTTAACCCGGGCTATCCTGTTATGGTAGCCGTACATCAGATGCACCCCCTCGCCTTCTCCCTATCATCCTTCGTGAGCCTCCAGCCTATCGCACCGGCGTTCTCTTTGAGATGGGCCTTGCTGCCCGCCTTAGGAATGGCTACAACGTTGTCCTCCCAGATGAGGTAGTTCAAAGCCACCTGCGCTGCGGTTTTGTCGTAGGATTTTCCAATCTCGGCCACACATTGGTTTCTCGCGAGGGAACCTTTCTCCAGCGGGGTGTAGGCTATCAGCGCAATCTTCTCGCGCTTCATGTAGTCGAGCAGGCCGCTCGTCTCGGGCCAGCGGTCGCGGAGCGAGTACTTCACCTCGTTGGCGACTATCTCGTACTTCCTCATCGCCTCCTGCGAGCGCTTGAGGAGCTCAAGGTCGAAGTTGCTGACGCCTATGTAGCGAATGAGTCCCTCATCCACAAGCTCCTCCAAGGCGTGAAGCGTTTCCTCAATTCGCCCCCACTCTGTGCCGGGCCAGTGGAGAAGGTAGAGGTCTATGTACGTGCCGAGCCTCTTCGCACTCGCCCTTGCGGCCCTCTTCGCACTTTCATAGCCAAAGTGGGTTGGCCACACCTTGCTGATTATGAAGAGCCCCTCCCTGTCGAAGCCCCTGATGGCCTCCCCGACTAGCTCCTCGGAATGGCCCGCCCCGTAGAACTCGGCGGTGTCAATTAGGTTTATTCCGAGCTCCAGGCCGTATCTGAGGGCCTCAACGCTCTCCCTGTCGCGCGAGTAGTCGGGGCTCTCGTAGCCCCCTATGCCCCACGTGCCCATACCAATGGCGGTGACCTTATCAGAACCGATAAGCTTCAAATCCTCAGGCACCATAACCTATCACCACGTCGGTAGAATTAGGAAACCAAACTTAATTAAGGTTTCCATCTGAACGCTAAGATAAAGGGACAAAAATGGGGAACGCTAAGCCCCAAACTTCTCGCTCCGGTTCATGAGGTCCATCATTACTGGCACTATGTCGTGGCCCTTTATCCTGCCGAGGCCGCCGCGCATGCACTCGCGCTCGCCGAATGCCTCGGTGTGGTCCGGCCTAACGCCACCGCCGGCTATGAGGAGCGGAACCGGGTCGCCGCTGTGGTTCATGACCTCGCACGGCGTGCTGTGGTCGCCGGTTATGGCGATGACGACGTCCTCGAGGTCGATGCTGTCGATGATGTAGCCTATCATCCTGTCGGCCTTCTCAATCATCTCGGCCTTGAGCTTCGGGTTGCTGTCGTGGCCTGCGGCGTCGGTCGGCTTGAAGTGGAGGAACACGAAGTCGTAGTCCTTGAGGAGCTCGACGACCTTCTTCGCCTTGGCCATCTCGTCGGTGTTGTACTCGCCGGTGGCCCCCTCGGGGGTGTAGACGTCAAAGCCTATGGCCCTGGCAACGCCCTTAACGAGAGAGACCGCTATAACGGCCGCGGCCTTGACCTTCCACTGCTCCGTGAACTTCATCGGGATGCCCGGGTAGGTTCCGGCGCCGCGGATGAGCAGGTAGTTGGCGACGGGCTTCCCCTCCTTCCTGCGCCTCTCGTTTATCGGGTGCCTGTCCAGAACTTCGTGGGCCTTTCTTGCGAACTCTTCAAGGATTTCCGCAACGCGTTTGCTCTCCTCATCCTCCCAGGTGAACCTGTGGGGCGGCTTGCCGGCCTCGTGGGGGTCGTTCTCCCCGACGCGGTATCCGGAAGCCATGCCCTTGAGAACCAGAACCGCCCTGTGGCCGGTGGCACCGACGAATATGAAGTCAACGGGGAGCTTGACGTTCTCCTGGATTGCTTTCGCGAGCTCGTGGGCCTCCTCGGTGCTTATCCTGCCCGCGCGCCTGTCGGTGATGATTCCGTTCTCGATGGTGGCGAAGTTCACCCGGAATGCCAGGTCGTCCTCGCTGAGGTCGAGGCCAACACCCATGGCCTCAAGGTAGCCCCTGCCGCGGTAAACCTTGTAGGGGTCGTAGCCGAAGATGCTCAGGTGGGCAGTATCGCTTCCCGCCGGCTGGCCGGGCTTTATGGGGTCCTGCTGGCCGAGAATCCCCATCTTAGCCAGTCTGTCCATGTTCGGAGTGTCAGCGTACTCCAGAGGGGTCTTTCCCCCGAACTCCTCTATCGGCCTGTCCCCGAGGCCATCGAGGATTATAAGAAGTCCCTTCCTCTGCTTCATATCTATCACCTGGGGTGAGTAGAAGGGTGGAGTTAAAAGCTTTGTTGGATGACCATGCCCCCTATCTCACCCAAAAAAGCTTTTAACCTACCCCCGTTTCTCCCACTGGAGGTGAGGTTATGAAAACCCTTTGGGCCCCATGGAGGATTGAGTACATACGCTCACCCAAACACGATGGCTGCATTTTCTGCGACTTCCCGAAGGAAAACCGCGACAGGGAGAGGCTCATTCTCTACCGCGGGAAGCACTGCTTCATAATCATGAACAACTACCCGTACAACCCGGGGCACGTCATGATAGCCCCCTACAGGCACGTTGGAAAGTGGGAAGACCTGACAGAGGAGGAGCTTCTTGAAATGATGAAGCTCTCCCAGCTCATGATAAAGGCCCTAAAGAGAACCATGAACCCCCACGGCTTCAACATGGGCGTGAACCTTGGCCGCGTTGCCGGCGCCGGAATAGACGACCACGTGCACCTCCACATAGTGCCGAGGTGGAACGGGGACACGAACTTCATGCCGGTTATAGCGGACACCAAGGTAATCCCCGAGTCGCTTGAGGAAGCCTACGACGAGCTGAAGAAGGCCATAGATGAAATAGCGGGAGAGGTCGGGCATTAAGCCCTCTTAATTTCTATTGTGAACTCCCTGTTGAGGGGCAGCCCCTCAAAGAGGTCGCTTCCCAGCTCCAGCACGGGGATATCAGCCTCGATAATGCTCTTTTTGCCCCCGGGATCCATAACAGTGAGCCGGGTGAGCTTTCCTCCACGGACAGCGGCGGATAAAAACGTTCCATCCCCCGCCCGCCCTTCCAGAATAAAGTCCTCCCCCTTGAGCTCCCACGAGACCCGTTTTATCAGAGCCGGGGCGGTTTCTGGAGTTATCCTCTCAACGACGCCCCTGCCGTTCTGTATCTTCGCCACGGGACAGCTTGCCTGGGCGTTGCAGAAGTCCCTAATGGCCTCCGCTATCCCCCTTGCAAAGTTATCCAGCGGCCTGCCCATCAGCGCCTCGCCGAACCCTGCCCAGCTCGCAGAGACCCTCAGCCTTCCATCGACCACCTCAAAGGTTATTGTGAGTATCCCCCTGTCCCCGGTGAACGTGTAAACGGCACGGTGCTCCTGGAATCCCACGGTTAGCTTGAACTCGTAGCCGAAGTTGAAGATGAAGCGGGGCACTTTGAATCGAACCCTGTCGCCCTGAATATCCTCGAAGTACGGGAAGAACGGAAGGGTTTTTTCAGGCTCGCTGAGGACAACCTGAAGGCTTTCCCACGGGTGAGAGATTTCAACTTCCCAGCTCTTTGTTTTCACTTCTATCCCCCACAGAAACCATAGAAAGGAGCATAAAAAGCGTTTCTTAAACCGTTGGTTTGGAACCCTGTGCGAAAGGAAAGAAAAAAGAAATCAATCCTCAACAGTGTAGAGATGGACCCTACCGTGCGGGATTCCGGTTCTTTTGCCGTACCATTCGCTGAGGAGGCGGTGAAGCATAACGAGCAGCGGTACCGCGATGGCGAGCAGTACCCAGCCGTTCCTCAGGCCCGCGGCGAAGAGCAGGAGCATGAGGGCGCCAACGAAGCCCGCGGTGAGGGCATAGGGTATCTGGGTGTTCACGTGGTCGATGTGGTCGCAGCCCGAGAACATGGAGCTCATGATGGTCGTATCGCTGATTGGAGAGCAATGGTCCCCGAAGACTCCTCCCGCGAAGACCGAGGCGATGCTGGCGTAGACGACCGGTCCAAAGCTTCCGCTGAGTCCGTAGGAGAGGGGAACGGCTATCGGCATCATTATCGCGAAGGTTCCCCAGCTCGTCCCCGTCGTGAAGGAGATGAAAGCCGCCACCACGAAGACCACGAGGGGAACCAATCCCGGCGAAAGGACGTTCGATGCGACGCTGACTATGTAGTCGGCCGTGCCAACCGCGTCGCAGGCGCTCTTGATGCTCCACGCGAGGATGAGTATCATCATGGCGAAGTGCATCTGCTTCATTCCGGCAACAAGGGTATGCTCAACATCCTCGAGGCTCATTATCTTCATCGCCAGAACGAGAACCATCGCGACGATGACCATGGAGAAAGAACCCCAGACGAGCGCCCACGTTGAGTCCGCGTTGGACAGGACCTCCTGGAAGCCGCCCTTGGCGTAAGCGGCGCCGCCCCCGCCGGTAACCCACAGGCCGAGGAACGTCACGAAGACGAGGGCCGCAACGGGCAGTATAAACACCCAGACGCTTTCCTTGCCCTCCACGGGCATTCCAACGTCCACCTCCGTTGTCATCATCGGCTGCGCCCCGTCACGCATCACCTTGCCCTCGGTCCTGGCGCGGTACTCTGCGTGGAGCATCGGGCCGTAGTGCCTGTGGGTGGCGGCAACGAGGTAAACGAGGATGACCGCCAGGATGGGGTAGAACCTGTAGGACCAGCTGGCAAACCACGCGGAGTAAGCGCTTATATCCGCACCGACGCTCGCTATTGCGTCCTTAAGAAGGCCAAGCTCGTAGCCAATCCAGGTGGAGACGACCGCCAGAACCGCCACAGGGGCGGCGGTGGAATCGTCGGCGTAAGCTAAGAACTCTCTTGAAACCCTCGCCCTGTCGGTTATTGGCCTCATGGTGTTGCCGACTATGATGGTGTTGGTGTAATCGTCGAAGAATATTATCGTCCCGAAGATGGCCGCCATGAGGGAAGCGGCGCGGCTGGTTTTAATCTTCCGCGTTACCGCCTTCGCTATGGCGTTCATGCCGCCGGCCTTGTATATCAGCGCTACCCCGGCGCCGATGAGTGCATCGAAGAGGAGAATCCTCGTGTTCCACAGGTCAGTGACGATCTGCCCGTTCTCCTCCCAGGCGGACGCTATGTTGAAGGCTATCCACTTTAGGGTCTCAGTCGTGGCCCCTATGGGGTTTCCTCCCGCCACCAGCAGTCCACCAACCCACACTCCAAAGAACAGGGCAAAGAGAACCCTCTTGGTCAGGATGGCGAGACCGATGGCCACCAGAGGGGGCAGGAGTGAGAGTACTCCAAAGTCCGACATGATTCCGATCCCTCCCATCTTTTGGCAAATTTCGTTTGATGTGCCAGATAAGCGGCACCGGTGTGGGCTAACAAAAAACATTTTTATTACTTTTGTAACAGATATATCAAAAAAGCAGAAACCTGTTTCATTTGGAACAGAATTACCTCATCCCGCGTATGATCCTTTCCAGGACCTGGTACGCCCTCGGCGCTTCTTCCCGGCCAATAACGAAAATCGTGTCCTTGTGGCAGGAGATCACCTGGGTTATGTTTATCCCGTTCGCGGCCAGCGCCGAGGTCATGAACACGACAACCCCGGGGGTTTCAATTATGGCCTCGGGGCTGACCACAGTCAGGGCGGTCTGGTCCCGCAGTATGCCAACGACCTCCTTCACAAGGCCAAGAACCTTCGCCTCGTCCTCACTCGCGATGACGATTGTGAACGTGTCCCGGGTCTGGGTCAGCTGGAAGAACCTCGATTTGCTCATTATTTCCAGCAGATCCTTCACGGCCCTGACAAGGTGCTCCTTCGAGACGGTTATCACGCTGACATCGGATTGGAGCTCTATGATGCTGTTTCCAACGACGCTCCTCACCCGCTCCTCCAGAAGGGACCTCTCGTCCCTGAGCTCCTCCCCGAGGCGGATCAGGGCCATCTTGACCGCGGGGATGGACGTGTCCAGGCCGGCGTCGGCTACGAGTATTCTCGCAAGGGCACTGTAGTTAACGATGCCGAGGCGCATGCACTCCCGCACAAAGGGCCGCCTCATTATCTCGTCCCGCACAATCTCGGCTATACTGGGTTTTCCGGGGTTCATCGTCTGTCCTCCTAGGACTGAATGGATTATACCATGAGATTATATCCCAGCAATTCTCTTCCATCTCTCCTTCGTCCTCTTCCAGCAGCCCGGCGGCATGAGCTCGCCCTCTGGACAGTAGCCGAGCTGAACGCACCTGGGCCCGAGCTTTGCCCACTTGATAATCGGCCTCAGGTCATCGTTCCTTGCCATCTCCTCCAGCATCTTCCAGGCCACTTCCCTTATCTCCCACTGGGCCCTCTCGCACGCCCTCAGGCCGAGGAAGTGCTTGAGCTCGCGGAGGTTCATCGTTACGACAATTTTTGTTCTGACCGCCTGGGGCAGGATGAAGCGCGCGTCCTCCTGGTGCTGGCCGCGCTCGATGCTCTTCTTGTACAGCTCTATCGAACGCTTCATGAGCTCCTTCCACTCCGCGAGGAGTTCGGGGTCTTCCTTTATTCTATCTGGGATCACGAAGGTCTCCTCGACGTCCTCCGGGTTCAGAACGATGTATCGCTGGCTCTGCTGGGTGTAGCTGGCCAACCTGTGGCGGACGAGCTGGTGACTACATACGCGGGAACAGCCCTCTATCGCGAAGGTTAGCGTCGCGTGCTCCAGAATCGACTCGTGGCCGTAGCCGAGCACCCTTGGAAGGTGCATCTCGACGTCCTTCTCACCCATCCTCTCGAATGCTCCCGTTTCCCACTCGTCCCAGTAGCTTATGAGGGCCGCCCATGTGACGGTTTCGAGAGGTTTTTTCGTATAATTGACAAGCTTTACCTTGATTCCATCCCTCATTCGCGCCACCGGAGATAGAAGAGGCCCGGGTTTATTAGGTTTACCTTCAAAACCGCCCTTCAAGGGGTCTGCAGTAACGAACCCGCAAACCAACTGCCAAAAAGTCATAGGAAGTTGAAGGATGAAGAACGCTATATACCCAACAGGGCGAAAATCGAAAAAGGAAATGGGAACAAAAAACTAAACAGGTGCTGGTTCTTCAACGGGCTTGGATATCTCGTCGGGCAGTGAGAAGAACGCGATTATCTCGAGGATTGCCGCTATGACGATAAGCAGCCCACCGATCAGGACTATCATCAGGATTGCACCGACAATGTACAGCAGTGCAACCGTGTGGAACATGCCCACACCGGTCTCCTCGGATATCATGTCATAGCTCTGCTTCATGAACCACACACCGACTATCATGAGAACCACTGCGATAATGCCGCCGGCGCCCATCATGCCCAGACCCAGCTCCGGTGAATTCGAGGCGCCCAGTATCGAGCCCCACATGGTTCCAACGAGTATCAAGCTGGCCACTATGTTCAGTATGGCGGCCCAGAGGTACTTGCTGAATATCTCGCCCCTGCCGGTAGCCTCGGCGATGTTCTTGACGGCCAAGAGCTTCAGGATGAACCCTATGAAGCCCAGGCCCACAACGGTCAGGATGGCTCCGATGCCACCCATCATTTTGGCATTTTTCAAATCACCCACGGGCAATCACCTCGAAAATAAATGTCTTCATAATCATTTAAAAGGTTTTCCACCCATGGCTATAAAAGTATGACACATCCATATTGGAAGTACTGCAAGAGGCAAGGAATACGGCGGCGTTCATTACGTTTGGAAAGCCATCGTGCATCGGTGCTCAAAAGATTTCAGTCATATCCCCCTTTCTCCGACGAAAGGGTTATTAAAACCGGGCCCCAGCTTTAGACGGTGATGCACATGGTGGTTAGCCTTGCCGGAAGGGATGTTCTCTGCCTTCAGGACTTTACGAGGGAGGAGATCGAGACTATTCTCAAGACGGCCGAGATGATGAAGATATGGAACAAAATAGGCAAGCCGCACCGCGTTCTCGAGGGTAAAACCCTGGCCATGATTTTCCAGAAGCCCTCGACCAGAACGAGGATCTCCTTCGAGGTTGGAATCTATCAGCTCGGCGGCTACGGCCTCTACCTCAACGCCAACGACCTCCAGCTCAGGCGCGGTGAGACAATAGCCGACACCGCCCGCGTTCTCAGCAGGTACGTGGACGGAATGATGGCGAGGGTTTACGCCCACAAGGACGTCGAGGACCTCGCCAAGTACGCCAGCGTCCCGGTCATCAACGGTCTGAGCGACTTCTCCCACCCGTGCCAGGCTCTGGCCGACTACCAAACCATTCTCGAGAAGAAGGGCCGCATAGCCGGCCTCAAGATAGTCTACGTCGGTGACGGAAACAACGTCGCCCACTCCCTCATGATAGCCGGAACCAAGCTCGGAGCGAACGTCGTCGTTGCAACCCCAGAAGGCTTCGAGCCTGACGAGAAGGTCATCAAGTGGGCGGAGCAGAACGCGGCCGAAAGCGGCGGCAGCTTCGAGCTCCTCCACGACCCAGTCAAGGCCGTCAAGGACGCCGACGTCATCTACACCGACGTCTGGGCGAGCATGGGTCAGGAGGCCGAGGCCGAGGAGAGGAGGAAGATATTCCAGCCGTTCCAGGTCAACAGGGACCTCGTCAAGCACGCCAAGCCAGACTACATCTTCATGCACTGCCTCCCAGCCCACAGGGGAGAGGAGGTCACCGACGACGTCGTTGACTCCCCGAACAGCGTCGTCTTCGACGAGGCCGAGAACAGGCTCCACGCCCAGAAGGCGGTTATGGCCCTCGTCATGGGCGGGATAAAGGTTTGAGGCCCTTTCCCTCCTTTTTCTATCGAACGGTTTTTGCCCGTTGTGAAAGCGGGCTTTCATAAAATGTGCAATCTATGAAAGTGCACTTTCATAAAAGGTGCAGTTTGTGAAAGTCGGGTTTCATAAACGAAGAACCTTTTAAACCCCTCTCTCTATCTCCCACCATGCTCGAAAGGTTGTTTTCCCTCGGCTACTCCAAGACCTTCGCGGAGCGCTATTACGAACTCTGGGGCGAGAGGGCATTGGCGATTGCCGAGGCTATGGAGAGGCCCCTGCCGAGGTGCTTCCGCGTAAACACGCTCAGAATAGAGGTTCCCAAGCTCACCAAGCTCCTCAACAAGAAGGGCTTCCAGTTTAAACGAGTCCCCTGGGCGAGGGAGGGCTTCTGCCTGACGAGGGAGCCATTCTCGATAACCTCCACGCCGGAATACCTGAGCGGTCTCCTCTACATCCAGGAGGCCAGTTCGATGTACCCGCCGGTGGCGCTCGAACCGAAGCCCGGCGAAACCGTTGCAGACATGGCGGCGGCACCGGGCGGAAAGACTAGCTACCTCGCCCAGCTGATGGAGAACGAGGGAATAATCTACGCCTTCGACGTCGGGGAGGAGCGGCTGAAGGAAACTCGGCTCAACCTATCGCGCCTCGGGGTTACCAACACCGTCCTAATCCACAGCTCATCGCTCCACATCGAAGAACTCGGAGTCGAGTTCGATAGAATCCTCCTCGACGCGCCGTGCACGGGCTCCGGAACGATACACAAGAACCCCGAGAGGAAGGCCAACCGCACGATGGAGGATGTAAAGTTCTGCCAGAACCTCCAGATGCAGCTCATCGAAAAGGCCCTCGAGGTTCTGAAGCCTGGAGGGGTTCTGGTTTACTCTACCTGCTCCCTCGAGCCGGAGGAGAACGAGTTCGTGGTTCAGTGGGTTCTTGAGAACTTCGACGTTGAACTGCTCCCGCTCCGCTACGGCGAGCCTGCTTTGACGAGCCCCTTCGGAATCGAGCTCAGCGAGGAGATAAGGAAGACAAGGCGCTTTTACCCCGACAGGCACGGGACGAGCGGCTTCTTCGTTGCGAAGATTAAGAAACTCTGAGCACCCCAGATTCAATCCTCCGAGTCCGGCGCGAGCTTCTCGTCGAGCTCCCTCAGCCTTTCAATGACGTCCTCGCTGAGGTTCTTCTCCAGCTCCTCCCGCGCGGCCTTGGCCAGCTCGAACTTCGAGTCGTACTTTCCGAGGGCAGTCCAGTGAATCTTCTTCCCCTCAACGAAAACGTCTATGTCGCAGAGGCGCTTGTAGCCGTGGTACTCGATGCCTTTGAGCAGGAACTTAACGCGCACCGGGTCTTCCCACGTCAGCAGCTTGAGCTTGTAAACCGGAACGCGCATGAACGGCCTCGGATAGTCCCAGTCCCAGCCCTCTCCAACGACGAAGCCAATGTCAAGGTCCTCAATCACCATCATGAGGCGCTCTATGTTCTCCTCGTAGCGCTTATCGGTGTCGTAGATTTTAATCGTAATCTCGTTCCACTCTGGCATCAGCCTTAGCAGAAGGACTGGAAGGTCAACACTCAGCTCCCTGTAGACCCCAAGGAAGCCCCTGCGGACTAGAACGGCACCGTCGATGTCCTCCGGCCCGATTGGAGAGTTGAGCTTCTTCCTGGTTACGCCGATTATCGTGTCCCCCGCCTCGCCCTCGTCGAAGGCCGTTCTGATGTCCATGATTTCGCCCCCGTACTTCTCGGCCAGCAGCTTGAGCCCATCCTCAACGTTGGTGGGTATCCTCAGGAGGATTAGGGTGCTCTCAACGTGCACCTTCTCCACGGGGAGGTTTCGGTTGACGACCTCACTGAGAACAACCGGGGCGTGGGAACTCACGAGAAAGGCCGTCTCCGGCGGGATTGTCTCCTTCTTCCACTCCTCAGTCACGAATACTATCGTCTCAAACTCGCTGCTCCTCTTAATCGCCTCGTCGGTTGGAATCTCCTCAACGCCAAAGATACCCGATATGGCCTCCCTGACGGCGTCTCCATGGGAAGTCCGGAGGAAAATAATGGACGGTCCAAATCGGAGAACCTTCATCACATACCCCTCCACATCTTGTATCCCCTATCAAAATCCGTCCCGCCGGGGTACTTCACCCGGTAGGTCTTCCCGCTCGGGAGAAGAACGAAGTTGACACCGAGGACGCCGTTCAGACCCCTGTCTATCAGCTTGAAGTTGTGGCCGTAAAGTCTGAAATCGGCGTCCAGGCCGGCCACCTCCCTCCACGTGTGGCCGAGGGCGAACCTCTTCCCTTCTATCTCAACGATGGTCCCTGGCTCGACGACGCTTTCCCCGAAGAACTCCCTGACTACCTCGGGCTCATCCTCGTTGCCGGGAACCACGTAGAGTTCCGTCCCGGGGTTCTTGAGGACGCGGGCCAGCTTCCTCACCGCCCCAACGTAGAGCGGCTTCATGTCGGGTCTCCGCTCAAGCTTTATGTTGTCCGCGAGGTCGCCGGTGTGGATGATGTAATCCGGGTCAGTTTTCTCTATGAGCTCACCTATGAAGCGGTAGGCGCTCTCTGGGGTGTCGCTGATGTGCATGACCTTCGTTTCGTCGGTGGATGACAGCAACTCCAGGACTTTTTTCCGGAAGAGCGGGAGTTTTATCGGCATTAAAGGAAATAGGAGCAGGGCTTATATATACCTTCGCCAAGTTACTAGGGGTGTTACCATGAAGGTTCTCGTTCTCGGTGCCGGAAACGTTGGAAGGGCGATAGCCTGGGATTTGAGGGATGAATTTGACGTTTACGTGGGGGACGTCAGCGATGAGAGACTGAAAGCCGTCTCTGAATTCGCCACGCCCCTGAAAGTTGATGCGTCCAGCTTCGATTCCCTCGTTGAGGCAATGAAAGGCTTTGAGCTTGTAGTGGGTGCCCTGCCAGGGAGGTTCGGCTATCAGGCAGTTATGGCCGCGATAAAGGCGGGCGTTGACATGGTCGACGTCTCGTTCATGCCGGAGAACCCGCTGGAGCTTCGCGATGAAGCAGAGAAGGCGCAGGTGACGGTTATATTCGACGCCGGCTTTGCCCCCGGGCTGAGCCACATCCTGATGGGCAGGATATGGCAGGAGATGGACGAGCTGAGGGAGGGCTACATCCACGTCGGAGGCCTCCCCAAGGAGCCCAGGCCGCCACTCTATTACAGAATTACATGGTCACCGAAGGATTTAATTGAGGAGTACACGAGGCCGGCGCGCGTGATAAGGGGCGGCGAGGTTAAGGCGGTTGACCCCTTCGAGAGGATTGAGGGGGTAACCGTGGGAGACTTCGAGTTCGAGGCCTTCGTGAGCGACGGCCTGAGGAGCCTCCTGGAGAGCGTTAGGGCGGAGAGGCTTGAGGAGTGGACGCTCCGCTGGCCGGGACACCTGGAGAAGATGAGGGTTTTGAGGGAGCTCGGCTTCTTCAGGCAGGAGCACGTTGATAAGACGCTCGAGGTCATAGCCCCGCTCATGACCTACGAGAGCCCGGACTTCTCGATAATGCAGGTGGTCGGAAGGGGAACTATCGGCGGTGAGCCGAAAGAGATAGGCTACCTCCTGTACGACGAGGAGAAAGAGGGCTTCACCTCCATGGCCCGCGTCACGGGATTCACCGCGGCCATAATAGCGAGGCTCGTGGCCGAGAAGGGCTGCATCTTCGGCGTCATCCCGCCGGAGATACTCGGAATGCGCATAGACACCTTTGAGAGAATCGCCGAAGAGATTGCCGAAAGGGGCATAAGGTTAGAGAGGTGGGAGAATGCTCCACCTGGTGATAGCTGAGGCGGAGCTTGAGCCCGTCCCGAAGGCGATACTTGACCATCCGGCCGTTGTGAACCACGCCAGGAGGAGGGGAAAGCGGCCCGACGAGATACTGCTGGACAGCACATACCACCACGCGGCCATCAAAAAGCTCCCGGACGGCGAGAGGCGCGGGCGGCCGGACATAGTCCACGTCTGCCTCCTCAACGCCCTCGAGAGCATTGCCAACAAGGAAGGCCTGCTGAGGGTCTACGTCCACACCAGGAACGACGAAGTGATTTACATCAAGCCGGAGACGAGGATTCCGCGGAACTACAACCGCTTCGTTGGGCTGATGGAGAGCCTCTTCAAGAACCGCGCGGTTCCGAGGGACCTGGAACTGCTCCGCATTGAGGAGAAATCCCTTGAAGAGCTCGTGGAGGAGCTGAACCCCGACGGAGTCTTCGTGATGCACGAGGAAGGGAGGCCCATGGGGCCGAAAGACTTTGGAAAGATGCTGGGGGGGTTTGAGAACCCACTCGTCATCGTCGGCGGCTTTCCCCATGGGGATTTTAGGAGCGAAACGCCAGGGGAAAAAATAAGCATTTACGAGGCCCCGTTGATGGCCTGGACGGTTGTGAACGAGGTAATCATCAACTTTGAGCATCGGGTTCCCTGAAAAAAGCGAAAAAGCTACATAATGTTTTTATATTTTGTCTATGCTTAATTTTTTTGGCACTTGGAAATAAGGCCACAAAGGCAACCTATGGGGGTGTCAGTCCATGCGAAAAATAAGCTTCCTGATGGCGTTCTTAATCGCCGGATACGTCCTTGGAATATGGAACTTCCTGGTTCTGCCGAAGTACTACATAACCTTCGGGCTCAAAGGGTTCCTGATTTCACTCCTCCCGATGCTGGTGGCAATGTTCCTGATATACAGCGAGGCTGAGAGCACCAAGAAGACCCGCTACCTCATATACGAGCTGTTCTTTAAGATATCCAGGACTCCCGCGCTGATATTCAGCCTGCTGATGTTCCTGATGATAATGCTCGGCGTCACCACCTACTACTCCTCCTACGGCCTCGCCCTCATCTTCGGGATGGGCTCGAGGTACATCCCCATCCTGGCCGTTGGAACGATTCTGCTCTCCGTTCTGATGCTCGTAATGGCAAAGGGCAGAACCCTCGAGTTCATCTCGGTCATCTCGATACTCTTCGTTCTTTTCGCCCTCGCTTCGGCGTTCATGATCAGGAACCAAGCGCTCAGCATGGTCACCGCGCCGCAGGCGGTCCAGTACATGGAGGGTGCGGTATCCTCGATAACGTCCTTTGATCTGCCCCTGACCACGAGGGGAGTCCTCTTCATGGTCGTTTCAGTCTTCATATCCCTCGGCCTTGGCGCGGGGGTTTACTACGTCCTGGGCAGCTTCACCCCGGAGGAGCTCGACCTGAGGAAAGTTCTCGCGGCGGTTTTCGTTCTCCAGATAATCCTCAGCTTCGCCGCGGCTTTCACCGTCGCCTACTCCCTGGGCGCCGCCTACCAGGCCTACGGCGAGGCGTTCCAGAACCCGAACATCCCCGCAGATGAATCAATGAAGCTTTTCATGAAGTTCAACGACCTCAAGGACTACGCCACCAACAGCGATAAGAGTCCGATGGACTCGATAGAGGTCTTCTACTCGATACCCGCCGTCCTGAGGGGCAACGTGCCCAACGACACGACCCTCATAGCGCTCCTGATGCTGTCCCTCTATCTCGCCGGCCTCACGACCATAATCATCCTCATCGAGATGGGCAGCCAGATGCTCTCCGAGGTTATGCAGCTTGGAAGAAACCAGAGCCTGGGGTTCGTGGGCATCATCGGCATGATAGTGGCCGGCGCCATGGTGGTGGGCGACGTCAGGACGATGTTCGTCGTTGTGCCGTTTGCCGTGGCGGCGCTCATGGCCGCGGTCGAGAGCTACCCGCTGCTTTCCTCCGAGCTGACGCACAATAAGGCGGTAGTCTCAGCCGTGATGCTGCTCCTCTTCGCCAGCGGGCTGGCGACCCTCTACTACTCGCTCACCGCCCCGAAGATGCCGGTGAAGATCGGCGCGGTGCTGGGTCTCGTGCTCCTCGTGCCGGTGCTCATGAACGGCATGCTCTTGAAGGCCCGCCGCTGAACATTTCCCCTTTTCAAAAATTTTTTAAAGACCCTTCCCAATCGGTTTTAGAACGCTTATGGGAGGTCTGAAAAATGGGAGACAAGACCAAGGTTCAGGTTAGCAAGCTCAAGCCCGGAAGGTACATCCTTATCGACGGTGAGCCCTGCAGGATCGGCAACATAACCGTTTCCTCACCAGGTAAGCACGGTTCAGCCAAGGCCAGGATCGAGGCCGTTGGAATCTTCGACGGCAAGGTCAGGAGCATCGTCAAGCCCACCAGCGCGGAGGTTGACGTTCCGATCATCGACAAGAGAACCGCTCAGGTCATCGCCATGACCCCGGACACCGTCCAGATCATGGACATGGAGACCTACGAGCTCTTCGACATCCCGATCGAGGGCGGCGTCGCCGACGAAGTCAAGGACCAGCTCAAGGAAGGCATCAACGTCGAGTACTGGGAGACCCTCGGCAGGATCAAGATCATGAGGCTCAAGGGCGAGTGAGCCCTCTATTCTATTTAACCCCTTTTCTGAAACCTTTTAAGGAGTCTTCTTCAATCCCCTTGGAGGTGGGAGTATGGACTTCCTCTACACTTACGAGACTCTCAAGCTCGAGTTCCCGCTCGTCGAGCCGGAAGAGGCGGCCTTCACGATCCTCGGCGTCCCCTTCGACGGCACGACGAGCTTCAAGGCAGGGGCACGCTTTGGACCGACGCTCATCAGGCACGCGACGCTCAACCTGGAGAGCTACGTGCTCGACTACGGCATCGACATTGCCGAACTCCCGATAGCGGACATCGGGGACGTCGCGGTTGTCGCAGGGGACCCAAAGAAGACGACCGACAGGGTTAGGGAGACGGTTGAGGAACTGAAAAAGGCGAATCCAAAGACCATTCCGATACTCCTCGGCGGTGAGCACTCCCAGACGCTTGGAGCGGTCGAGGCACTGAAACCGAAGAGCTACGTCGTCTTCGATGCCCACCTTGACCTTCGCGAGAGTTACGAGGACAACCCATACAACCACGCCTGCGTGGCTAGGAGGATAGGCGAGCTGGGAGTCAGGGAAGCCATGTTCGGGATAAGGAGCGGCACGAGGGAGGAGGTGGAGTACGCGGAGAGGGAAGGTATAGCGTGGGTGCACGCGAGGGACTACGACTTCGATGCCTTCGTCGAGCTGGTGAAGCCCCTCCCTGAGCCGGTTTACCTCTCGGTCGATATCGACGCGTTCGACCTTTCCCTGGTTCCCTCAACCGGAACCCCCGAAGCAGGGGGTTTGAGGTTCTGGGACGTTGTCGAAGCCGTGGAGTGGCTAGTGGAGAACAAGAGAATAGCAGGCTTTGACATAATGGAGGTCGCGGGGAGCGAGCTTGGTGACGTTACCGCGCTGACGGCGGCAAAGCTGCTGTTCTATTTCATAGGGGCGATGGGAACGAGAAGGCCCTGAGCTCTTTCATTCTTTCACGTGGTCCGGCTGGGGAAGTATATCAACGGACGTGGCTCCAAACTGCACGGGGGCGTTTTCGAGGGGCTTCTTCATGGAGTATGGATATTCCAGCTTGAAGACCATGAGTATTCCGGTTCCAAAGCCGAGAAGCTCCATAACGACGTCCTGCGTCTTGTTGCTCATGCTCTCGTAGAGCCAGGGCATGTCCGGCTGGAGGGCCACCTCAAAGAACTCCCACGCAATCCCAACGAGAACGAGGGCGAAGAGGCTTATGGAAACTATCTTCAGCGGGCTCCAGTGGAGGTTGTATGTCCTCGACGATTCCAGGACGACCTCGTTGAATATAACCCACGTCACGAGGCCGCCCAGGTAGTGGCTCGGGACGTCGGCGCCCTTCCAGACCTGGTTGTAAAGGTCAAGATGAAGGAATGGGACGTTGAGAAAAGTTATGTGGGCCGCCATGAATATCGCGAAGAGTGCGTAGATGCTGTCGTTGTAGAAGGGGCTGACCCACGGCCAGATTCTTCTGCTGGGGCGGGGGTATATCTTCCGGACGATGCTTGGAACGAAGAGGGCGAATAGACCCGCGGCAGCGCTGAGAATCTGGTCAAACTTTCCGTACATGAGGGTGCTGATAAGGCCGAAGAAAACGATGGCCCTGGCGATCATAATTATTCCCTTTTCCCAAGTCCGCATTCAAATCACCTTCCCCTCCCACGTAATTCCATAATCCGCCGAACCTTATATACTTGTCGGCCAAAAATGGGCCTTATCCGAACTAAAACGAGCCGAAACAAAAACCAACTTGGTGATAAGCGTTGATGGAAGAATTGGAGAGACGCATATAATGCTCCTTATCTCCCTTTTGATTCCCTCATCTCGAGCAGGCTCCTATCGCTGCCCTTTTGGTACAATGTTCTAAACGTTGCCCCAGTGTCGCGTTCAGCCCACAAAGCCTTAAATAGAACTTTTTTCATCAGTCAGAATTGGTGATGGCCGTGGAAGTCGAGTCCGCCCTTGAGAGATTCCACTCACTCAAGCTGACCGACATAATGCCGAGATTCGAAACGATGCCCGTGGTAACGGCAGATTCCGACCTCCTCAACGTCCTCAAGATACTCAGAACCAGACACCACGTTTGGGTGGTTGAGGGCAGGGAGAACATGAAGTTAGTGGGAGTCATCAGGTACATAGACGTCATAGACGTCCTTCTGCCGCCTGAGGCCCACAGGTTCAAGCTGGGAATGACGAGCAAAACCATGCGCTCGATGCTCGGCGGCGCCACAAAGGCGGAGGACGTGGCCGAGAGGCACGTGCTGACAATTGATGAAGACGCGACAGTCCTTGACGCGCTGATGAAGATGCGCAAGTATAAGATTCAGGTGCTGGCGGTTGTAAAGGACGACAGGCTGGTTGGTGAGGTGAGCCTCCGCCTGCTGATAGACGAGCTGCTTAGACTGCTGCGGGTGGGTGGTGCCCAATGGAGAGCGTGACGTGGCTTCTCTTCGCCCTTGGACTCTCGCTAATCCTTGCGAAGATAGGGGACAGCATCATCGAGCGCTACGAGCTCCCGGGAGTCCTTGGGGAGCTGCTGATGGGAATGATACTCGGGAACCTGGTCTACTTCGGCATAGTCGCGCCCCAGTACCTCCCGATAGTCAGCGGTGAGACCTTCACCACGGACATGACGGTGGTGGCCAACTTCCTCGCCAAGCTGGGCATAATATTTCTCCTGTTTCTCGGTGCCCTCGATGCGGACCTCGAACAGCTCAAGAAGACGGGCCTCACGGCCACAGTCTCGACGGTTCTCGGTGTCTTCGTCCCCCTAGTCCTCGGCTGGTTCGCCCTCATGGAGATGGGCTACCCGAGCAGGGAGGCCTTCGCGGGCGGCGTTCTCCTCACCGCGACCAGCATCGGCCTGACCGTCAGGGTGATGATGGATTTGGGGGTTCTCAAAAGTGAGGTTGGCGCGGCCTCCCTGAGTGCGAGCGTTATGGATGATTTTCTTGGTATAGCCCTTGTCATCTTTGCCGTTGGAACCGGGAGCCTGATAGAACTGAGTGTCAAGATAATCGCCTTCTTCTTGATAACCGGTGTCATCTGGTGGTTCCTCGTCGATTATTACATAAAGTTCGCCGAGAGGCTTCACGTTGAAAAGGGAATCCTCGGAGCGGTTCTCGGAATGACCTTCCTCTTCGCGGCTTTGGCTGAGGGCTGGTTCGCGGCCGCTATCGAAGGTGCGTTCATGATGGGCCTCGTCCTCTCAAAGCTCCCCGAAGGAAAGCGCATCATGGAGGACGTGAAGGCCATCGGCTACGGCCTGCTTATACCGTTCTTCTTCGTCCACACGGGGGCGATGCTCAACCTCACCGTCTTCGAGAACGCCAACGCCCTGATCCTTGCCGCCGTCCTAACCGCCGTTGCCGTTTTCGGAAAGGTGGCGGGAAGGGGGCTGGGAGCCTGGATAACCGCCTGGGGGCGCGGAAGGGACTTCCTCTTCACAAAGAAGAACTTCCAGATGTCGCTCCAGATGGGCATCGGTTCGGTTCCGAGGACTGAAGTTGCGCTCGTTGACCTGATGGTGGCAATTCACGGCGGCGCGATAAGTCCCGAGCACGCCCCGGAGTTCATAGCGGCGACCCTGATATTCATAACGGTCTCCGTGCTGATAACCCCGCCGCTCCTCAAGTGGGCGTTCAGGGAGGAAATAGAGACAACGAGGGCGCAGAAGGCCAGCGCAAAGGTCGAGAGGATAGAGAACACGAAGAAGAGGATAAAAGAACTGAAGGGCTCCGGGTGAGCCTTTCTCTTTTCCCATCAGCCGAAAAAGGCCCCCATCATGTCCATCTGCTCCTCGCTCATGGACTTTATTTTGAACTCGGGCATCTCGGGGAGCAGTTTCTCGTATTCTTCCTTTGTAATCTCCTCGGCGTCTCCGTTCCTAACGCGGTAGAAGACCCCGTACTCGGGGTCGCGGTACGCAACGAGGAACTCCTCGACCTCGATGTCGTCGAAGTCCACGAAGATGACGTTTCCGCCGGTGTAGGGGCGCCTGCACTTGAAGGGGAAGCTTGAGGAGTTGAGCATAGCATCGCCGAGGGCCTGGTTGGCCTTCTCGCCGTTTATCTCGGTCCAGAACCTCCTCCCCTCGAAGTCGCCCTCAACGACGATGAGAAACCTCTTCCCGTCGAGCTCGGCGACCGGGGCACCTTTCTCCGCGAGTATCTTGAACAGCTCGCCGATGGTCTCGGCGTTTCTAAGGGAAGCAACGAATCCTTCAACTTTCATAGTTTCCACCGGTGGGGGTTCGGGAAGGAGGTATAAAAGCTTAAGCTTTTTATTTGGGACGCAAACCCCCATTTGATGACCTCAGGAGACGGGGCGTACCTCAGGAAGTGGGGCATAGTGATGGCCTTCTCCATACTGGCCGGCCTAGTGGGCGGCTTAGGTGCGATAGTCTTCAGGGTGTTCATAGGCGTCGTTCACAGGTTTTTCTTCGAGTGGCTTCTCCCCCAGGTTTCCTACGAGGTGGGAGGCTTCAATCTCGGTTACCTGCTCCTACCCACGCTCGGCGCGTTCATCGTCGCGTTCTTCGTGATCAAGTGCCCCGAAATCAGGGGAAACGGCATCCCAGAGGTCATAGAGGCGGTCATATTCAAGGGCGGCAACATCCCCGGAAAGTTTGCCGTTCTGAAAACGATAGCCACCGCGATAACCATAGGCTCCGGAGGGAGCGTTGGACGCGAAGGGCCAATAGGATTCATAGGCGCGGCTTTAACGTCAATCCTCGCGCGCTGGTTCAGCCTATCAAAGGAGATGAAGAAGCTCCTGGTAACCTGCGGCCTCGCCGCGGGTATAGCCGGCACCTTCAACACCCCGCTCGCGGGGGCTATGTTCGCCCTGGAAGTCGTCTACATGGGCGCCTTCTCGATAAACCTCGTGCCCATATTCATAGCCGCCGTCACAGGGAACGCAGTCACCCTCGCCGTCCTCAAGGGGGCGGTGGAGATAGACATCCCCGGAAACATCGGCCACACACTTCCAGAGCTCCCCCTGTTCTTTCTCCTTGGGCTGAGCCTCGGCCTCCTGGCGGCGTTCTACGCGCGGTTCCTCTACCGCGTTGTTGACGGGTTCTCGAAGGCAAACGTGCCCGAAATCATAAAGCCCGCGGTGGGCGGCTTTGGAGTCGGCGTTCTCGGAATGCTGTTCCCGGCGTACGGCATATTTGGAATAGGCTACGAGGGAATGAAGATGGCCTTCTACGGGGAGCTGGCGATGGGACTGCTCATAGTCCTGGGGCTGGTTAAGATGCTGGCCACCGCCCTGACCATAGGGTCAGGTCAGAGCGGCGGTGTCTTCGCCCCCAGCCTATACATAGGAACGATGTTCGGAGCTGCCTTTGGGGAGGCCGTGAGGCTCCTCTTCCCGGGTCTCGGCTCGAACCCCGCAGTCTACGCCCTGGCCGGAATGGCGGCCTTCTTCAGCGGCATGACCCAGGCCCCGATAACCCAGATACTGATGGTAACGGAGCTCACAAGGAGCTACGCCGTTCTGCCCGCGGTGATGACCTCCGCCACCATAGGCTTCCTAACGGCCAGGTTCTTCCTCAAGGGGGAGTCCATCTACACCCTCAAACTCATCAGAAAGGGCTACCACGTGAAAACCGGAAAGCCAGTCATACTCGAGACGATATCCGTCGGCGAGATAATGACCCGCGAGCCGGTTTACGTCACCGAGAACCAGACGCTCTTTGACGTGGAGCACCTGATAGGCGAAACCGGCCACGACTGCTTCCCCGTTGTCAACGAAAACATGGAGGTAGTGGGCATAGTCGGCATAAAGGACATCCTGAAAAAACCCCCGGGCGTTAAGCGGATGCCGGTGAGGCGGTTCATCCACCGGGCCTACGGGGTAACCTACCCGACGGAGACGGCCGAGGACGCCTTCGAGAAGCTCATGGCCTACGACCAGAACCTTCTGCCCGTCCTGGAAAGCCCCGAGAGCAGGAGGCTCATCGGAGTCGTGACCAAAAGGGACATATACCGCGCCTACTACCGCGGTCTGGAGGGAATGTACATAGACTGAGGTGGTTTCATGCAGGTTGATGCCGACCTTCACATACACTCGCGCTACTCGAAGGCGGTCTCGAAAGCCATGACCATCCCCAACCTCGCCGAGAACGCGAGATTCAAGGGGCTCGGGATAGTCGGAACCGGCGATATACTCAACCCGAAGTGGGAGGAGGAGCTGCTCAGGTACACCGAGAAGGTGGAGGATGGGACCTACGAGAGAAATGGGATTCGCTTCCTCCCCACGGCCGAGGTGGAAGACAATCGGCGCGTTCACCACGTCCTGATCTTCCCGAGCATCTCCACCGTTCGGGAGATGAGGGAGGAACTGAGGAAGTACTCGGGGGACATAGACACTGAAGGAAGGCCGAGGGTTAACCTTCCGGCGGCGGAGATAGCTGACCTTGCCAACGAGCTCGGCGTCTTGATAGGGCCGGCGCATGCCTTCACGCCCTGGACGGCTCTCTACAAGGAGTACGACAACCTCAGGGAGGCATACCAGGGAGCAAAGGTGCATTTTCTTGAGCTCGGCCTCTCGGCGGATTCGGAGATGGCGGACAGGATAAAGGCCCACCACTCGCTGACCTACCTCAGCAACAGCGATGCCCATTCCCCGATGCCCCACCGCCTCGGAAGGGAGTTCAACCGCTTTGAAGTGAGGGAAGCCACCTTCGAGGAGATACGGAAGGCCATTCTGAAGAGGGGAGGTAGAAAAATCGTCCTCAACGCCGGCCTTGACCCCAGACTGGGTAAGTACCACCTCACGGCATGCTCACGCTGTTACACAAAGTATTCGCCGGAGGAGGCGAGGGCGTTCAAGTGGAAGTGCCCGAAGTGCGGCGGCAGAATAAAGAAGGGCGTTCACGACAGAATCCTTGAGCTGGCAGACACTGAAGAGAGACCGAAGGACAGGCCGCCCTACCTCCGCCTAGCTCCCCTAGCTGAGATAATCGCAATGGTCATAGAGAAAGGAGTTGAGACGAAGGCCGTAAGGGTTATCTGGGAGCGGTTTTTGAAGGAGTTCGGGAGCGAGATAAGGGTTCTCGTCGATGTACCGCTTGAGGGTCTGGCGGAGGTCCACGAAGAGGTTGCGAAGGCCATCTGGGCCTACAGGGAGGGCAAGCTCATAGTGATTCCCGGCGGTGGCGGAAAATACGGAGAGATAAGACTGCCGGAGGAGATAAGAAGGGCCAGAATAGAGGACCTCGAAGCCCTTGAAGTCGAAGTTCCAAAGGAGGAATACCGGCCGAGGCAGACGAGCCTCATGAAGTTCCTTGGGGGAAGCCGCGGGGCTAAGTGAAGCACCTTCCCTTCGCACCAATTCTTTTTATCACATTTCTGCAGGCACCCTTCAGCTTCTCTGCGTTCTCCTCGGGAATTCCATCATAGGTGAAGTCCCAGGTTCCCATCTCTATCCCCGCGGCGTACTTGATTCTGCCGTTCTCCCTCAGGATTGGGTAGAACTCGACGTGGAGGTGGTAGAAGCCGTAGGTTCCCTTGAACGGCGCTTGGTAGACCATCATCGTATATGGCATGTCCCTCTCCAAGACGGTATTGAGGGTTCCGGTCGCAGTTCTGAGCGCGTCGGCCAAATCCTTGAGCTCTTCCTCCGTCAGCTGGGTGAGCCACTGAACGTGCCTCTTCGGATAGACGTGAACCTCAAAGGGCCAGTTCGCGAAGAAGGGCATGAAGATTGCAAAGCTTCCGTTCTTGTATATCGCCCTCTCGCTCTCCAGCTCCTCGCGCAGAATCCTGCAAAAGAGGCACTCGCCGGTGCGTTTGAAGTATCCCCTCGAGTTCTCGAGCTTAAGGCGAACCTTGAGGGGTATAAAAGGTGTCGCGTAGAGCTGGCCGTGGGGGTGGGTCAGGCTAACGCCTATCTCCTTTCCCTTGTTCCTGAATATGGCCAGGTAGGCGACCCTCGGGTTTTTCTTTAATTCCTCAGTTATGTTTTTCCATAATGCAACAACTCTAGCCACGGCATCGGGGGAAAGCTCGTCGAGGTCTCCGAGGTCGTGCTCCGGCGTTTCAACTATCACGCTGCACTGGCCGAGCGCCCTTGCCTTTTTATAAAACCCCTCTCGCTCGGGCCTGGGGGCATCAAAGGACAGCATGGGGAACCTGTTCGGGAGAAGGAGAACCTCCCAGCCGTAACCGGTCTCCTCGCTCCCGGGACAGAAGGGGCAGAAGTCCCTAGGCCTCCAGGGGCGTTTCCTCCTCACAGCGGAGACCATGACCCACTGGCCGGTCAGGGGATTGTACCTCAGCTCCCGCATCTCCACCACTAACTTGGATTGACGGAGGAACATAAAAGCTTGGCGAAGGCTTTAAATCCCCCGCCCCAACTGGGAGTGAGGGATAAGGGTGGAGAGGGAGATAATCGAGCTCTTCAGAAGGCACCTCAAGCTCCAGGGCGACCTGCCGCTGGGGGACGATGCAGGCGCGATCCGACTCGGTGACGAATGGTTGGTCGCCACCAACGACATGCTAGTGAGAAAAACGGACGTGCCGGATATAATGACGCCCGAGCAGGTTGGGTTTAAGGCCGTTACTATGAACGTGAGCGACGTCGCGGCTATGGGAGCGAGACCGGTGGGGTTTCTCTTCTCACTGGGCGTTCCGCGGGATATTGACATGGATTACCTCGAGGGAGTTGCGGAGGGGATAGGAAATGCCCTCAAGTTCTACGGGGTTCCCGTTCTCAGTGCCGACACTAACGAGGCGGACGATTTGATAATAGACGGAATCGCCCTTGGAAGGACGAAGAGACTCCTCACCCGGAGCGGAGCGAGGCCGGGGGACCTGGTCTGCATTACCGGCGACATAGGGCGAGCTTTAGCGGGACTCCTCCTCTGGAAGCACGGCCTCGACATGCCGGAAAAGGCAAGAGAGGCCCTTTACGAGAAACTCCTCGAACCCAGAGCCAGAGTTCAAGAGGGAATCGAACTGAGCGGGATTGCGAACGCGGCAATCGACGTAAGCGACGGCCCGAGCAAGGAACTTCACCTCCTGGCCGAGATGAGCGGGGTTAGGATTGAAGTCGATGCCCAAAAACTGCCGATTCGGGAGGAGGTAAGGGCAGTTGCTGAGGCCCTGGGGCTGGAGCCGATTGAGATGGCCCTCGCGAGCGGAGAAGAGTTCGAGCTGATTTTCACCATACCTGAAAGCCTGATGGATGAATGTCCCGTGCGATGCACCGCCATTGGGAGGGTTCTCAAAGGAGCCGGGGTTTACATTACCATCGATGGAAAAAGACAGGAGATGCCCGTTCTGGGCTGGGAACACCTTAACCGGGGAGTAAAAGGGACGTATAGAGAGATGTTCCGATAACGTTTTAAAATCCTAGGCAGACTTAGGTTAGGTTGTGACTATGCTGGAGAGCCTTACCACGTCAGCACAGCAGTATTTTTCAGTGGTCGTTAGCGCGTCCCTCAAGTACCTCATCTTAGCCTTTCTCACGTACTACGTAAGCGTCGTTCTCTACGGCATCCGCTGGAAGCTCGTTCTGAGGGGCGTTGGAAGGGATGCGCCGCTCAAGGAGCTCGTCAAGGCCATACTCGCCTCGATTTTCATGAACAACGTCACCCCCATGAGCCGGAGCGGGGGAGAACTGCTCAGAATGGCGTGGGTTTCCAAGAAGGCCAACATCCCCACGGGAGTCTCCGCGGTCAGCATAGTCTACGAGCGCATACTGGAGACCATCCCCATATTCGCCCTGTTCCTCGTGGGCATGATGTACTTCTCATCCGGGGAACCCCTTCCATTCGTGATCCTCGGCATAGCGGGGGTAGTTCTGATATGGATCAAGTGGGACGCCTTCGTGAGGCTCTCGCTCCGCGTCTTCCGAACCCCAGTGACGGATGACGAGATGAGAAAGATAACCGCACTCCGTGGCATGCACAGCCTCAACCTGGCTGCGGTCCTGCTCAGCTCCACAGTCTGGCTCCTCGACGTCGTCAGGCTGAAGCTCATAGCCCTCGCCTTTGGTCTCAACCTGGCGTGGAGCTTCATAGCGGTGATTTCAATAGCGAACCTCCTCTTCGGCCTCGTTGCCTTTACCCCTGGAGGGGTGGGCATAATCGAGGGCGGCTTGGTGGGGACACTCACCTACTTCGGAATCCCCATGGCGCTCGCGGTTTCGATAACCCTCCTGGAGCGCTTTGTCTCGTACGTCGCCAGCAGTCTAGTGGGACTAGCGGTTCTCCTGACGTCCGGAGGGGTTGAAATATGGAAAGCCTTAAAATCGCAATAGCAAGCGACTGGTTCTACCCGAAGATAGGGGGAATAGAATCACACATCGATGAACTCGCCCGCAACCTCGTTCTCATGGGGCACGAGCCCTATGTCCTGACCCACGACTACAGGTACATGAAGCCGTATATCGACAGCTTCCCCTACCACGTTGTCAGATTCCCTGGAACATTCTACTTCAAGAAATACCACTCTAGCGTGGGATTTTCACAGTTCTGGAAGATAAACGAGTTCTATAAGAAGACAGGATTCGACATAACCCACGTTCACAGCATATACTCGCCCCTGGCCGTTGCCGTGTCAAAGATATCGAGGGGAATTCGGAACGTCCCGGTGGTCGCCACCAACCACTCCTTCTACGGCAGGCCCTCCCTGGACTTCCTGATCGGCCCGTTCATCAGACACAACCTCAAGCGGATAGACACCTTCGTGGCCGTCAGCACACCCGTCGCCGAGGACACCAGGAACCTGCTGGGGAATAAGCTCAACGGGCGTCCCGTCGTCGTGGTTCCCAACGGGATAGACGTCAGGAAATGGCGTCCCCCAGAACCGGAGGAGAGGGAGAGGGCCAGAAGGGACATAGGGGTGAGGGACGAGATAGTCGTGCTCTACCTCGGAAGGATGACCAAGCGCAAGCAGGCCCACAGGATACCGGTGATGGTGAAGGAGGCGCTGAAGCGGAGCGGAATTCCGAAAAGCAAGGTGAAGCTTATAATGGTTGGCAACGGCCCCATGCGCCCGGTGCTGGAGAGAAACCTCCAGGAAACCGGCATCGGAGAGATAACAGAGCTGTACGACTTCATGGAGAGGGGAAGGCTTCTCCCGCTGTACTGGGCGGCAGACCTGGTTCTCATGCCCGGCATCCTCGAGGCGTTTCCCGTCGTGGGACTTGAGGCGATGGCAACTGGAAATCCTGTGATAGGACGGAACGAGAGCGGCCTGTCGGACATGGTGGTTCACGGCATCACGGGCCTGCTCGCCGTGAGTGAGGAGGGAATGGCGGACAACCTGGCCAGGGTTTTCGAGGAACCGGAACTCCTTGTGGAGATGGGGGTGGCCGCCAGGGAGAGGGCAAGGAGGGATTTCTCCTGGGAAGTCATGCTCAGGAGACTCCTCCGGGTTTACAGAATGACGATTGAAGTGGGTTCGGAAGTGGACAGGCTGTACCTGCTGTACAAGGCGATGAGGAGGCTGGGATGATGCTCGTTTCAATAACGTTTGACGTTGAACACGACTGCCCGCCGTACCTGACAACGACGAGGGGAATGGAGGAGGGACTTCCGAAGCTGCTGGATTTGATGGCGGAGAAAAAAGTGCGGGCAACGTTCTTCTTCACGGCGGAGATGGCCAGGCGCTTTCCGGGACTCGTGAGACGGGTCATCGATGAGGGGCACGAGCTGGGGAGCCACAACTACAACCACGAACGGCTGGGCAAGCTCACCAGAACGGAGGGTGAAAAGGCCATCGTGAAGTCCCTGGAGGTGCTCCGGGAGTTCGGAGAGGTGGTTTCATTCCGCGCGCCCAACCTGCAGTTTCCGGATTACTATTATGGTATACTGGAGAGGAACGGCATAGTGGTGGACTCCTCGAAGGCGACCTACAAGGGCTACCTCGGGGGCGTGAGATTTTTCGGTGATGTTCTTGAGGTTCCAGCCTCGACGACCTCGTCCGTTATAAGGCTGCCCTGGAGGGTGCAGAAGCTCATCCATGCCCGCCTGAAGGAGCCCCGCGTCTACTTCGCCCACCCCTGGGAGTTCGTGCCGATGCAGAAGGAGAAGATAAGGTGGGACTGCAGGTTCAACACCGGGGACAGGGCCGTTGAGCTGCTTGGAATGCTGATAGACCACTACCGGCGCCAGGGAGCGGAGTTCCTGACGATGCGTGAGTACTACGAAAGGTACCAAAAACTTAAACGGGAGTGAACCTATTACAATTCGGTGAGAAGCATGCGCGAGGCCATGTACTGGGAGCCGCTCGGGGGTGGAAGGGTTAAGTGCAGACTGTGCCCCCTCAACTGCATAATAAACGAGGGCCAGCGCGGCTCCTGCAGGGTGAGGAAGAACATCGGTGGGAAGATCTACACGCTCAACTACGGTAGGGTCTCGGCCATCGGGGCGGACCCGGTGGAGAAGAAGCCCCTCTTCCACTTCTGGCCCGGTTCCTGTGCCCTCTCGATAAGCACCGTTGGCTGCAACATGCACTGCAAGCACTGCCAGAACTGGGAGATAAGTCAATCGGATGAAAACTTCCCCTACCTCCACGAGATGAGCCCGGAGATGGTCGTCGCGGTAACGAAGCGCTACGGCTGCGAGAGCATAGCCTACACCTACAACGAGCCGGTGATCTGGTACGAGTTCGTGCTCGAAACAGCGAAGCTCGCTCGGAAGGAGGGAATATACAACCTCATGATAACCAACGGCTACATCAACGAGGAGCCCTTCAGGGAGCTCGCGCCCTACATCGACGCGATGAACATCGACATCAAGGCCTTCAGCGATGAGTTCTACATGAAGATAGCGAGCGTCCCGAGCGGTGAGCCGAGCAGGAGGACTGCACTTATAGCGAAGAAGGAATACGGAATCCACGTCGAGCTGACGTACCTAATCATCCCGACGCTCAACGATGGAGAGGAGGAGATTAGAACCTTCGCCAGATGGGTGGTCGAGAACCTCGGGGACGACACGCCGGTTCACTTCTCACGCTTCTTCCCGCACTACAAGCTGGCCCACCTCCCCCCAACGCCGGTTGAGACCGTCGAAGTGGCCTACCGCGTTGCCAGAGAGGAGGGACTGAAGTTCGTCTACATTGGCAACGTGCCCGGGCACGAGGGGGAGACCACGTACTGCCCCAACTGCGGCAAACCTTTAATAGTCCGCTGGGGATTCAAAATCACAGAGTACAACATAACCGACGATGGGAAGTGTAAGTACTGCGGCGAACCTATCCCCGTGGTGGGAAGGTATCGAAAAAAGCGATATGATGGGATGTGGTGGTGAAATTGGAGAAGATTGAGGTTATTTTCTACATCGAAGGATTGGGAAGCGACAAGAAAGTTTTAGAAAGGGCTATGAAGGAGACTGCAGAGAACCTCCGGAACGAAAAGAACGTCGAGGTAAAGTATGTGCGGGTCGAGGATGTGCTGGAAAACAGCGAAGAGGACATCCTCAAGTATTCCGGGGTTATCGAAGCCCAGCTGGTTGGCGACCTGGCCGATATAGTCCGCCTGACCCTTCGCTACTCGCCCGCGATAGTCGAAGTGCTCGGACCCGGAAAGCTTGAGATTGAATCGAAGGAGCTCATGAAAATCCTCGGGGAAGTCTCGCTCTTCATGGGCAAGCTCATGGAGAAGTTCGGAGGCCTCGCGGTTTATCCAAAACTCGACGACATCCCTACGCCCGACATTGGATACCCCAGGGAGGAGATAGAGAGCCTCATCGTCGATGACAGAAACATCCTCTACCGCTTCGTCATTGAGGTCTTTGGAGAGAACGAAGAGGGCATAAAAGAGACCATGGCAAAGGCCCTCTCGATCGAGGGGTGCAGGATAAACAAGCTCGCAGTCCAGGGGCAGGAGGAGGAAGGCAGGTTTAAAGGACTCCTGGCAGCGGAGCTCCTGTCACCGTTCGAAACGCTCTTCCAGCTGACCGGAAAGTACGCTCCCGTCGCAATTTCCATCATAGAGCCCGAAATAGTCGATATCACAGCCAACGAACTCCAGAACACCCTCACAGACCTCGGCGGCTTCGTGAATGAACTGGTCACGAGACCCGTCAAGAGGCAGATCCTGGAAAAGAAGAACACGGAGTTCAAACTTAACCCCTGATATTATCGGCAAAAGGCGAAAGGCCTATAGGCATTTAATTAAGCTCCCTTTCATTTTTACGGCAATGAGCGAGCTTTTTTTAGGGAGAGAAAGGGTCTGAAAGCGAAAAGTATATATACCTGAAGTCGGTAGAAAGTCATTGACAACACATGTTAGACCATCCTAGGGCGTAAGCCCAAAGTTAAGGAGGTGTTGGGAAATGAAAGTGAAAAAGATCGCGGCCCTCGCAGTTGGTGCCGCTATGGTTGGAGCCACCATGGGCTTTGCCAGCGCTCAGCCGACCGTCCCGAACATACCGAAGGACTTCTTCGTTAACGCCGATGGAACCCCGAACGTTAAAATCGTCGTTGGAAGTACCGCTGCTGCTATGGACGTTGCCAGCGCTGCTGACATAGCCGTTGCTCTCGGCAGCCTGCTCTACACCAAGGAGCAGGTCGACGTCCAGGGTGACTACGTCAAGATCAAGGCTGAGTACCCGCCCGAGGATGTTGGCGACTCCCCGTGGACCATCTACGCCTACTACAACGACACCATAAGGAACCAGACCGCCTGGGCCACCAAGTACACCGAGCTTCCGGGCGACTACTGGTACAACGGTGCCGGCGGCTACAACGTTGCCTACAGCGACTGGATGAGCAACTTCAAGGTCACCACCACCATAGAGGACAAGGACAAGATCGGTGACGAGCAGCTCGTTGACTGGCACATCACCCTCCAGAACATCCAGCTCAAGTCCAAGGACCCGAGCAACTGGGACAAGAGCAGGCCGCCCAAGGAGGCCGACCTCGTCGTTACCCCGGGCAACGTCACCGTCTTTGTTGACTACGTCCTCTACAACTACACCGTGACCGAGGAGAAGAAGGTCAGGGACGCCTACCCCGAGTGGGGTGTTCCGGCCGTTTACGAGAACGTCACCAGCTGGTACATCGGCGATGCTGCCCAGGGCACCGGCGGAACCATCTACAAGAAGGGTGTCAAGGCCGGTGAGACCTTCACCGTCTTCGGCGAGACCTACTACGTCCTCGAGGTTGGAAACGGCACCTTCACCGCCGGTCTCGACAAGCCGACCGCCTGGTACCAGGTCGGCGAGCCGCAGGCCATCGAGGGCACCGACTGGGTCGTCACCGTCCTCGACATAAGCATCATCGACCAGAGGGCCCTTGCGGTCGTTAAGAACGCCGTCACCGGCAAGGAGAGCGACCAGGTCATCCTCCAGAAGGACACCCCGGTCGACGTCTTCAACGACGGCGCCGTCATACTCACCCTCAAGGACACCTTCGTCGGTATTGACGGCCACCTCATAGCCAGCATTGACGCCCAGGTTGACGTCAAGGACTACAAGAGCGGCGACACCATCACCTACGACGGCAAGAAGTGGAAGATGACCATCGCCACCGAGGGCGACTACATCAAGAACGTCACCCTCACCAACCTCGACAAGCTCGAGGGCAACCCGGTTGACATCTTCGGCACCTACGACCTCAAGTACAGGTTCGAGCTCAAGACCCTCAACGAGAAGAAGGTTGACTGGGACATCAACGGCGACGGCAAGAAGGAGGACAAGGACTTCGTTGTCGCCTACGCCTACATCTGCCTCAAGGAGAAGGAGGGCAAGGTCGTCGAGAAGGAGCTCGAGGTCGGCGACGACGTCCTCGACAGCGACTTCGTCGTCAGCGAGATCCACGCCACCGCTGACCAGATCACCATCAAGCCGGTCAGCGAGCCGATAACCGTCATGGACTACGAGGTCAGCATGGAGGATCCGGGAGCCAACCTCATCCTCGTTGGCGGTCCGGTTGCCAACAGCCTCACCAAGTACCTCGTCGAGCAGAACATCAGCCAGGTTGACTGGGAGAACAGCCCAGGCGACATCGAGTACATCGAGGACGCCCTTGGCGGCTACGACGTCGTCATCGTCGCTGGTGCCACCAGGAACGAGACCAAGGTCGCCGCCGAGGCCCTTATGGAGTACCTCGCTGGCCTCTGAAGGCCTTTCCTTCCCTTTTAATTCTCTCTTCTGGGGGTTTTAACGTTGAATCAAAAGAAACTCGCAGTCATTCTCATTGTCATCGTTCTGGTCGTTGCTCCAATCAGTTACCTGGTGTATTCATACCACAACTTCAGCAGCCTGGTGAACCCAGGAACCCCCAAAGCGTCTGACAGATACATCCTCATTTACACCCCCTCAGCGCAGTTCTATGCCCTTACGGCAGAGGAATATCAAAAGCTCATAGAGGAAGGAAACTCACCCCCCGCGGGATCCAAACTCTTCAACGTCACCGTGGACAGTTACCTCACGGGAAGTCCAGGGGTTGATCTCAACATAACCCTGAGAAACCTCTACGAGCACTTCACAATCGTAATGGGCGATCCCTCTGTGCTCAACTGCAAAGACAACCCACAGCTGTACATCGGAGACTGCAGATACAGAACCCTGACGGTTTCGGAAATATCAGGGGTCGTGGCCAGCATCTTCGCGGCAAACTACTACGTCCAGGGTATTCAGATGGGGTACGATAACGCCACCGCCAGACAGTACGCATACAACCAGACGGAACTGAGATACAGGAAGACCTACCTCAACTTCTGGACAAAGGTGGACCTAGGAAGGGGCAAGATCGGGAACCAGAACAGCCTCGCCGTTGTGCTGATAGGGCCCGCGGAAGGGGCAAAGGAGAACAGGATTTTTGTCCCCCGCAAAGGCGTGCTGGTGATTGAGGGAACGAGCGACGAGACCCTCAGGGCAGAAGTTGTGCTCATAGAAGACATCATAGCCTTTAAGTGGCCGCAGGGAAATGAAACCAAGACCGTGAACATCACAGGCGGATGACGTGCTCCAGGGTTTCCCTTTTCTCTTCCCCCACCACCCGGAAGAACTCGTCCTTGCTGCCGAAAGGCCTCTCCGCCAGCACCCTCACCGCGGTTTTCTTCCCGATTCCCGGCAGATACTGGAGAACTTTGGGGTTCTCGCGGTTGACGTTTATCGGGACCGGAACTCCCGTGATGCTCCGGTAGCCGTGTCCGACTATCAGGACATCGTAGAACCGGTTCAGGGGCACCTCCTTGGGCATACCAACGATAAGGGGATAGCTACCTATCTGCCTGCCGTAGGTCAGGCCGTTCTCAATAACCTCCGCACGGACATCGCGGAGGATGGTTCCCACGGGAACAACGCGCCTGAGCATCGGGAGGTCTATCTCGTGCCTTATCTTGTATTTGTAGTGCTGGATGAGCTTCTTGTGCTTCCCGGTTTTCACTTTATCCCTCATGTGCCACAGCGGAGTTCCAGGGAAGACGACCACCTGTCTGATGTTTATCCTGCGGACCATCAGCCCATCGTCCAGGAGCCTCTTGAAAAACTGGAACGTCAGCTCGTAGCTCTTCTTGGTCTCTCCAGGAAGGCCAAAAATCACGTTTATCCCGGGCAGGAGCCAGGGCATGCCGTTGGGGCCCCTCTTTGCCCCCACCTCGTTGAGTATCCTCACCGCCTCGTAGGTCTCATCTGCGGTGGCGTTCAGGTTGTTGAGCTTCGCAACCTTCGGGTCGGCGCTCTCTAAGCCAAAGGCAACGACGTTTCCGGGGGTTCCGTACTCCATCAGGGTCTTGGCTATCCTAACGCTCTCCTCGGGGTAGTTGGCTATGACCGCGGGGTTCGCGTTGTCCACGTGGAGGGTCTTAAGCCCCGGGGCAACGGAGCGAATACCCCTGAAAAGCTTTTCCAGGGCCTCAGGATTGGGCACTGGAACCCTTCCGTCCGGTTTGGCCATGTACGAAAAGATACAGCTCTGCCTGCCGACGCGGAAGTGCCTCACCCCCATGGAGTAGAGGGCCTCGACCTCCGCAACGACGTCCTCGATGGGTCTGTCCTCAACGTTTCTGTAGCGCACAGGCTCGGTGCAGAAGGAGCAGCCGCCTATGCCCATCGCCTTGGGACAGCCGCGCTGGGTTTCTATCTCAACTATTACGAAGTCCGGGAAGTCGGGAAACTGCCTGACCACCTCCGCCCCGAGCAGCGCGTAGTCCCTCAGCTCCCCGTAGGTCCTGAAGCGGAAGGGGTCTGCATCGGCTGGATTCACGAGGTAATCGTGCAGAAACGCCTCGAGGTCGCCGTAGACGATGTGGTCAAAGACGGACTGGGCAAGGAGAAGCTCGCGGGAGGTTATCCTCGTCCCGCCGGCATGGGCGGAGCCCATGAACGCCGGGCCGCCGAGGATTTTGACCCCCTGAAACGGCCGGAGGAACCTCGCCACCTCCTCAACCTGGGACGGGACGGCCGAGAGGTACTTGCCCGGGGTGTGCAGGCCCCCTATGTACACGAGAACGTCCGCCCTCTCGAGTATCTCACGGGTTTGGGGGAAGTTCGGGGTTTTGTTTTTAGTTGCCACCCCCCTTTCTCCCTCAAGGGCGGCCCTCAGGTCATCTATGGTCAGGTAGAAAACTCTGGCGTCTCTTCGGGCCTTTTTTACGGCGCCATAAGCATAACGCGGGTATATCCCAAGATAAGGAGGAACACCAAGTCCCGCGGGCTCGTCGGTGTAGCCGTCGATAATGACAACTATCATGGTTGAGAGTCAAGCCCCCCACTTAAAAATCAATCGATGACAAAAAGTATAAACGGTCTTACCACAATAACTGTTACCGGGGGATAGCATGAACAAGACCAACTATCAAACTGTGGAAAAGACGAGGTTCAAAAGGATCCTTGAGGAAATATCAAAGCTGGACTACAGGGAGCTGATGGCATATTGGATGGACCAGGAGGTAATGGAGGCCGAGATGTACCACAAGCTGTACCAGCTCAGCCGCGACGTCAACTGGGACGAGCGGGTCTCCAAGCTGTTCTTCCAGCTTTACAAAGAGAGCCTTGGACATGCAGAGGCGCTTCTCAAGATGTTCAGGGAGATGTTCCCCTGGGAGGAGCCCCCAAAGGTCAGCGTTGCTCCCCTCGAGGTGGAGCTGTCCGAGGAGCGCCTGAAAGACCTGGTGTATCACGGAAACCTTCGGGAGATCCTCGAATACCTGATGGGAACGGAGAAACTGGCCCACGACGTTTACCAGTACCTGGCGGAGAAGACGGAGGATGAAAACTCCAAAGCAACCCTTACGTGGCTCTCGAACATAGAGAACGGCCACTATCAGAAACTTAGAAACCTGTACGTAACACTTTTCGGAACGGAACCCGGGGAGTAATCACCTCAGAACGCCCTCCGCGGAGAGGAACTCCTCGATATCCCTAACCTCCGATGGGGTCAGCTGAAAGACCCGCTTCCCGGCGTGGGGCACTGCGCCGAGGATGCCGCGAACCCGTTTGAACTCTTCCTTACTCAGCCCCAGCATGTGGTGCGACTTTTTGAGGGCCGCCAGGACGGTGCTTCTCCTGTGCTGAAAGAGGGCCCTAACCAGGTCCTCATTCAGTTCAAGGCGCTTGTCCCTTGGTTTTGGCTCAAGAACGATGACCGCGGAGTCAACCTTGGGCCTCGGCCAGAAGGCGCCCCTACCGATGCGCTCCACGAGCTCGGCGTAAGCCTTCGCCCGGACCATCAACGACAGGCGGGAGTAGTTTTTATCCCCCGGCTCCGCCACCATCCTCTGGGCAAATTCCAGCTGGTAGATAAGAACCGCCCTCTCGAAATCATACCTCAGAAAGCGGAAGGTTATGGGAGATGAAATCTGGTACGGAAGGTTTGAGACTATTTTGTTGAACGCGGGGAACTCGACCTTCAGGGCATCGCCCTCGATTATTTCAACGTTGGGCCAGTCGTATTCGGCCCTCAAAATCTCCACGAGGCGGGAGTCTTTTTCAATGGCATACACCTTACCAGCGTGCCGGCTCAGGGCATCGGTGAGAACTCCAAGACCCGGGCCGACTTCAAGAACGGTATCGTTCCCATTCAGTTCCGCCCGCTCAACATTCCTCTCTATTATGTCGGGCACGATAAGAAAGTTCTGGCCGAGGTCGGAGTTGGCCCTGAGGTTGTACTTGGAAATTAAATAGAAAAGGCGCTCCCTCATACGCGGAATAGCCTCCTTGAGCCGACGAAGAGGCGGTAGCGGTCCTTGCCCTCAATCTCATCAACGACACGCTTCGCCAGCATCTTTGCCGGCTCTGGAAGCCCCTTAACACGGTGGCGCAGGTCCTCAAAGTCCTTGAACGGCTCCTTCTTGCGCTCGTCGAGTATCTCCCACATGTGCTTCTTGCCGATGCCGGGCAGGAGTTCGAGGCTGTGGAGCCTGTTGGTTATGGGGGGAGCCATGTTGAAGAACTGCACGAAGTGCTCCTCGTTGTTTTTGATTATCTCCTCAACCACGTACGGGAGCTCGGCCTTGGCGGTGGCGGTGAGGTCATCGAAGTGAATCTTCTTGTTGATCATGAGTATCTTGTCCCTCTGCCCCTTGCCTATGAAGACCCTCTCGTAGAGCATGAGGTCCTCCTTTGGGGCAACCTCAAGCAGCGTGAAAGCCTTTTCACCTATAACCTGAGCAACGGGCTTACCGGTTCTCCTTCCGGTCTTTAAATCGGTGTAGCCCTCGGGCAGATAGTCCAGCACGTAGGCGTACTCCTCATACTCAACATTCCGCCTCTTCTTGTCGAGGCTTTCCCTGTAAGAATGTCTCCGGTACCTATCCATTGTCTCTCCCCCAGAAATTATACCCGTCCGGAGTTTTTATACTTTGTCTAAGAGAAAAGGAAAGGAGGGTCACTCCTCGGGACGGTAGTCGTCGAGGAGCCTTATTATTTCCTCGGCCTCCTCCCTGGTGGGCATGTAGTCCTCCTTGGCGAAGAGGACGCGGATGTCGAAGTAGTCCTCGGGCATGAAGTCCACGAGCTTCACGGCGAGCCTCTCGTCTATCCAATCAAAGAGGCCGAGGAGCTTCTCCTTCAGCTCGGCGACCTGCTCGGGCTTGAGCTTGGCGAAGCGCTCGGCATGCTCGAGGCTAACCCTGGCCTCGTAGAACATGGGCTCCTCCGGGTTCTCCACCATGCCCTCAGCCTTGCGCCTCTCGAGGAGCTCCTTTGTCTCGGATATCGTGAGGTAGCGCTCCTCGAGCTTCTTCCTCCCTATCATGCTCATCCCTTCTGAGCCCTGAGGTGAACCGGGTGGATGAAGAAGGTCTTGACCTTGCCACCGTCCTTAACCTGGACGACGTAGGCATCGCCGCGCTTACCGACGACGGTTCCGGTTCTTCCGTGGAACCTCGGGTCCGGCATGCCCCTGTGGTAGCTCGGCTCTATGACGATGTGAACCCTCTGTCCAGCCTCGAACTCCTGGAGGAACCTGGTGAGGGGCGGGAGACCTCTCCTCCTCGGCTTCTTGCTGAGCTTGCCGCGGGTCTTCCTTCTGAAGCTGTGTGCTTTCTTAACCATTCCAATCACCTCGCAGGGTTTTACTCATCGCGCAACAGACGCAAATTCATTTTTCAGAGTTTCACGCCTCTTCGGCGTATGGACTAAGCCTGTTATGGCTCCGCTATCCAATCGGCGGGAACCGTTTATAAAGTTTTCACTCATCAAGAATGTTCATGACGTCAAGCCTCTCGCACCAGGCGGGTTTTCCAAGCAGGTCGCTGACAGAAGGCTTCGTGCGCCCCTTATCGCCGGATATGAGTTCCTTAATGTAGAGGCCCCCATCGGTGACGAGGCGGAGCTCGAAGTGCTTCCCGTCGAGCCATCTCGCTTCCGCTTCGTGAACCCTCCGGACGCGAACTTTATCGGCCCTCGCCTTCCTCACGCGCCAGGGGGTTCTCTGGCGAATCTCAAGCCCCTTGAGCTTTCTGGCAGCTTCCTCGGCCTCCTCGGGGGTTACCCCCTCCTCGACCAGAACCAGCGCGAGGTATTCTTTGCGGTGATTCCGTGTGAGGACTTCCTCGGCTTCCTTCGCCGAGACAAAGTGCAGGCCCAGCACCTCGACCTTTCCGCTTGCGTTTATCTTCCCCGCTATCTCGTCGAGGTCGAGCTTCCGTTTTTTGGGCCGCTTTATCTCAACGATAAAGGGCCTGCCGTTTCCGAGCATGCGAACGTCAACGTCCTCCCTTCCGGCCCCTTTGAAGACGCACTTCCCTCCGCTCGCCCTGGAGAACGCCCTGCAGATGATCGAGGCAACGCTCTCCTCAAAGTCAGGGAGGGGCGTCTGGGGAATGCCCCTCACGAGCTTTCTGTAGCGGCCGTAGATGTAGAGGGGGTTTATCTGAAGCTCTATTCTGTCGGAATAAGGCTCAACGATGAAAACCACGTCGGGGTTTTTGGCGGTATCCTTTCCCGTTGCCTTCCCAAAGGCCTTACCGAGCTCACGGTTGAACTCGCGGTTTATGGGCTCGGCGGTCCCTATGCCGAACTCCTCCCAGAGGGCTTTCTCGTTCTCCCGAACCTCCTCGGGGAAGCGGGAGCCGACGAGGAAAGTCTCGAACTCGACGCCAGCCGCGGCCTCCTCCATCCTTCCGGTGAGTTCGGAAATCCTTTCGAAAACGTTGCCGCACAGCTCGCACGTTTCGGGTGCTTCAACCGGGGGCAGGCCTCTGGCGGAGCGCTCCATGTTGAGGACGAACCTCACCGCCTTCCCGCGCTCCTCGTTGGTGCCCTTCCCAAGCCCCGCGAACAGTCTGCCCAGACAGTGGTCGCAGAGTTCGTGAGATTCAAGAACCTCAGCGGCCTTTTCAGTTATCATGCTCTCACCCTAAGATTTATATCCCAAAGCTCAAAGCTTCTCGCGATGATGACTCGCAGGCAGAGAATAATAAAGCTTTTGGAAGAGCGGGACTACTCACCAAGCGAGCTGGTACTGGCCCTTGAGCTCCGCGGCAGGGGTGCAAAGAAAACCGTGCTGGAGGACCTGAAGGCCATCCAGAAGACCCTCAAGCGCGAGGGAAAGGTGCTCCTCATAAAGCCCGCGGAGTGCAGGAAGTGCGGCTTCGTCTTCCGGCCGGAGATAAACATACCCTCCCGCTGTCCGAAGTGCCGGTCGGAGTGGATAGAGGAACCCAGGTTTAAGATCGAGGCCAGATAGTTGTCATTTCGACGAAGCTTACCGATAATTGCGGCCGGTTTTTGTCACTTGTCCAGCCCGAAGGTTTATATTGGGTTTGTATCAGCTTAGGGCGGAGGGAGAGTTATGCGGAAAGTTGAGAGGTTTATGAAGGAGAAAGGCCTCGAAGTCGGAGATTACGTTCGGATAATCGAAAAGGAGAATGGAAACACGAGCGTCTATGAGGGCGTTGTCATGAACCCCTACGAGCTGTCCAGCGGCGAAACCCTCACGCTGAAGCTCGACAACGGGTACAACGTCGGAATACTGGTGGATCAAATCCTGGAGGTCGAGGTGATCGAGAAGGCCGCCCCCAGGGAGGAGCTGAAGTTCGAGGAGGTCTTCCCCAAGAAGCCGGGCCTTCCAAGCGTCGCGATAATAGGAACCGGCGGAACCATAGCGAGCAGGATTGACTACAAGACGGGCGCCGTTCACGCGGCCTTCACCGCCGAGGAGCTCGCCAAGGCAGTTCCGGAGATATTCGACATAGCGAACATAACACCGAAGCTGCTCTTCAACATAATGAGTGAGGACATGCGCCCGGAGTACTGGATTAAAATAGCCCACGAGGTAGCCGAAATGCTGAACAACGGGGAAGATGGCGTCGTTATCGCCCACGGAACGGACACGATGGCCTACACCGCCTCGGCGCTCAGCTTCATGCTCCGCGATCTCGGAAAGCCGGTCATCCTCGTGGGTTCCCAGAGGAGCTCAGACAGGCCGAGCAGCGACGCGGCGATGAACCTCATCTGCTCCGTCCGGATGGCGACCGCCGACTTCGGTGAGGTGGCCATCGTCATGCACGGCGAGACCAGCGACACCTACTGCCTCGCCCACCGCGGGACCAAGGCCAGGAAGATGCACACGAGCAGGAGGGACGCGTTCAGGAGCATAAACGACATTCCCCTCGCAAGGATATGGCCGGAAGGTAAGATCGAGTTCCTCAGGAACGACTACCGCAGGAGAACCGAGAGCGAGGTCTGGGTGGACGACGAGATGGAGGAGAAGGTGGCCATCATCAAGGCCTTCCCGGGAATCCAGCCGGAGATAATAGATTTCTTCGTCGACAGGGGATACAAGGGACTGGTCATCGAAGGAACGGGTCTCGGCCACGTACCCACCTACGTCATCGATTCGATAAAGCGCGCCACGGAGGAAGGCGTCGCCGTCTGCATGACGAGCCAGTGCCTCTACGGCAGGGTGAACCTCAACGTCTACTCAACCGGAAGGAGGCTCCTAAAGGCCGGCGTGATTCCGTGCGAGGACATGCTCCCGGAGACGGCCTACGTCAAGCTCATGTGGGTTCTCGGCCACACCGACGACCCGAAGGAAGTGCGCGAGATGATGCTGACGAACTACGCCGGAGAGATAACGCCGTACACGAGGTTTGACACGTTCCTGAGGTGATAGAGGTGGGAATTCGGGCCGTCTACAAGGATGGGGTGTTTAAGCCCCTCAACAATGTTAAGCTTCCAGAGGGAACGGAGGTAGAGATTGTAATAGCGAATCCAAGGGAGGCCATCAGGAGGTACGCGGGAGCACTTAGGGAGCTGAAGGATGTCGGAAACATAGACTGGGAGGAGGCATACCATGAGCACATTCTCAAGAGAGCCGGTGATGGTTGATTCAAACGTCTGGATAGACTACCTGCTCGGGGAGAAACGCGGAACTGAACTAATGGAGAGCCTGGCCAGTGAGTACCTCCTCGCGGTGACCCCAACGATATACGGGGAGGTTGCTTTTCAGTTGCTTGCAAGGAACTATACGAAACTAACCGGAAGCTACAAGTTCTACTCGCTTAGAAAGGAGCTCGCCAAGAATCCCGAACTCTACAAGCCCGTGGAGACCTTTGATGAACTCCTTGATTCCCTTTTTGCCTCGAATGTTTTGATTTTTCTCGACGAGAACTGGGAGATAATGCACATCTCCCGGGATATCCGCAAAAAATTTGGCCTGCTTCCAAACGATTCCCTGATCGTATCCGCCTGTGAGTATTATGGGATAAGCAAGATTGCAACCTTTGATGACGACTTTTTGAGAACCCCTCTGGAGGTGTTAAGATGACCGAGAAGTTCAACTACGAGGAGCTTGGCCTCAAGGTGGGCCTTGAGATACACAGGCAGCTCGACACGAAGAGGCTGTTCTCCCCGGTCCCCAGCGAGATGAGCGACGAGGTGGACTTCACGTTCCAGCGCAGGCTCAGGCCGACGATAAGCGAGCTGGGTGAAATCGACCCGGCCGCCCTTGAGGAGTTCAAGAAGGGAAAAACCTACATCTACGAGGGCAACTACAGGCTGGCGGACCTCGTTTACATGGATGAGGAGCCTCCCCACATGCCGGACGAGGAGGCGCTCAGGGTTTCCCTCCAGATAAGCTACCTCCTCAACGCAACCCCCGTTGACGAGGTTCACTTCATGCGCAAGATAGTCATAGACGGCTCCAACGTCTCCGGCTTCCAGAGAACCGCGATAATAGCCATGAACGGAAAGGTGGACACCCCCTGGGGAAGCGTCGGCATTCCGACGATCTGCCTTGAGGAGGACGCGTGCCGCATCGTCGAGAGGGGAGAGAAGGAGGTCATCTACCGCCTCGACCGCTTAGGCATTCCGCTGGTGGAGATAAGCACCACCCCGGATATACACCACCCGGAGCAGGCAAAGGTCGTCGCGAAGTACATCGGCGACGCGCTCAGGGCCACCAGAAAGGTCAAACGCGGTCTCGGAACCATCAGGCAGGACCTGAACGTTTCCATCAGGGGCGGGGCAAGGGTTGAGATCAAAGGTGTCCAGGAGCTGGACATGATTCCCCTCATCATCGAGCGCGAGATAGAGAGACAGGTGAACCTGCTCAAAATACGCGAGGAGCTGAGGAATCGCGGGGTCAGGCCAGATGACATAACGGAGGAGTTCCACGACGTCACAGAGATATTCCAGAACACCGGCTCGAAGATAATCGCCCGCACCGTAAAGAAGGGCGGAAAGGTTCTCGCCGTTAAGCTCCCCAAGTTCCGCGGCCTGATCGGGAAGGAGATACAGCCCGGCAGGCGCCTGGGCACCGAGATGGCGGACAGGGCCAAGAAGTACGTAAAGGGAATCTTCCACATCGATGAACTGCCTAACTATGGAATTACAGAATTAGAGGTTAATGCAGTTATCGAAAAACTTGGTCTCGGAGAGAAGGATGCCTTCGTTCTCGTCGCGGCCGAGGAGGAGACCGCGAAGAACGCCCTCCGGGAGGTTCTCCAGCGCGCGAGGGAGGCCATCGAGGGCGTTCCTGAGGAGACCAGGAGGGCCCTGCCGGACGGCAACACCCAGTACATGCGCCCGCTCCCGGGCAAGGCTAGGATGTATCCGGAAACGGACATACCGCCCATACTGATAACCGGCGAGATGAAGGACGATGTACTGGCGAACCTGCCCGAGCTCCCGCAGGAGCGCGTCGAGCGCTATGTGAAGGAGTATAGGATAGACAAAAGCTTAGCAGAAACCCTGGTGAACGACGAGCGCGACGAGCTCTTCGAGGAGCTGATAGCTAGGGGCGTCAAGCCCTCCATGGCCGCCTCAATCCTCGTGGTGGTCCTCAAGGGACTCAAGAAGGAGGCACCCATCGAGAACATCACAGATGACCACATCAGGGGGGCCTTTGACCTCTACCTCAGCGGAAAGATAGCCAAGGAGGCCTTCGAGGAGATATTCAAGGAGCTGGCGAAGAGTCCGGAGAAGAGCGCCGCCCAGGTGGCCGAGGAGAAGGGCCTCACCCTCCTCAGCGAGGAAGAGGTCGAGAGGATAATAGACGAGGTCGTTCAGGCGAACATCGAAGTCATCAAGGCCAAGGGAATGGGCGCGATGGGAATGGTCATGGGCAGGGCAATGGCGAAGCTCCGCGGAAGGGCGGACGGAAAGCTCGTCAGCTCGCTCGTGAGGAAGAAGATTCAGGAGCTGAGCTGAGGGTTAAGTTTTTAACCTCCTTTTCTTACTTCCCTTTGTGGGAAGCATGGCCCAGAAGATCAAAATCGTCTACTACCTCTATGAGGTTAAAGACGAGCCCCTCGGGAACTACGCGAAGGCCGTTGAATCGAAGCTCGGCCGCTTCGTCCGGCTGGTGAATCCGGACGAGTACACCCTCATGACGAATTTTAAAAGCATCCTCGGAACCTCAAAGGAGGCCCACGTGATCGAGATTAGAAACGACATCAGCAGATGGTTCTACCTGACGAAGGGCGTGAATGACCTGGAAACGCCCAAAGCAGCCTACGAGTATGAGATTGGGAAGGAGGAGGCACTTGAAGCAGTATTCCGAGAAATAGCCGAGGGGTCCGCACATGGGAAGCTCGGCGTGGATAAATTCTCCGCGATGCTACAACTCCTGCTCTGGGGAGGATTCCTCTTCCTGAGCTATCTGGGCTACAAAAACGACGAGCTGGAGTGGATCAACAGCCTCCTGCCCCTTGTGCTGCTGCTATCCGGTCTCATAGAGGGGTTCAGGAGGGGCTACAAAAAGAGGAAAAAGTGAGTACAGCGGTCACCGGCCGTCGGGAGAAAGCGGGTGATGGTATGGAGCTCAAAGCGAAGGTTGGAGGCATCATCGCCGGCTGGATGGACGGAAAGAGGTGCACCTACGCGCGCGTTAGATGCGAGATTCTCTCGAACTGCACACGGCCCGTGGAGAGGGCCCTCAGATCCATGGGGCTGAGATTCATCCGCCTGACTGACCCCGACCCGTACCTGCTGGTGTCGTCGGGTGAGGACCTCTACGACCGCGGGAAGTTTCTGACGGTGATAGAGCTAACCGATGGACTGGGCCGTCTTTTCTATCTAACCGCGTCAGACGTGCCCGTGAGCCTCAAAGAGCTTCCCCGCCCGGAGTTCGTCCTTGCGTTTCGCGTGAAGAGAAAGGAAGGATTCCGCGCCCTCCTCGATGTCATAGGGAAAAAGAGAATCGGGGGCATCAGACACAAACACCGCTCCCTGCTGAGCTTTCTGATCAGCTTCGCGGGAAGTCTCTTGCTCTCAAGCACAGTAAACATCGAGGGCTACTGGGGCCAGGCCACCCTCATGCTCCTTCTGGCCCTGATCATTTTTATCGTCCTTGATTACCCGTTCTCCATGCTGTACGTCAAGGGCGTAGAGGTCATCCAGAACCCGGAGCCTTCCACGAAGGTCTTCATCATCAAGGTCAAAGGGGCGGAAAAGAAGGGAAGTTAACGCCCCAGCTCGGCGTGGGCCTTTGCCAGGTGCTTCGCCGCTATTGCCGCCAAGAGGGAGAGTTCCCCTGCGAGGACGGCGCCCGCTATTATCTCCGCGAACTTCTTGGCGTTGGTTCCAGGCGGGTCTCCTCCACCGGCAACGCCCATTATGCTCAGGGCTTCCCTCTGGGTCGGAACGCGCGTTCCTCCGCCGACGGTTCCAATCTCAAGGCTCGGCATGGTGACGCTTATGTAGAGGTCACCCTCCGAGGTAACCTCTGCCAGGGTTATGCCGTGCGAGCCCTCGGTGATCTGGGCCTCGTCCTGCCCGGTGGCAAGGAAAATAGCACCGACTATGTTGGCAAAGTGGGCGTTGAAGCCGTAGGAACCGGCCTGAGCCGAACCGACGAGGTTCTTCCGGTAGTTGACCTCAGCTATGAGCTCCGGGGTCGTCTTCAGCTTCTTCTCAACTATCTCGCGCGGGATTATAGCCTCGGCAATGACAGTCTTTCCGCGGCCGTTGATGAAGTTCATAGCGTTTGGCTTCTTGTCCACACACAGGTTGCCCGAGAGGGCGAGGTACCTAACGTCCGGAAAGTGCTCCTCGATGACCTTCATTATCTCCTCGCTCGATATCGTCACCATGTTCATGCCCATGGCATCGCCGGTCTCGAACTCAAACCTAAGGTAGAGGTTGTTGCCGACGATGTAGGGTTTAACGTCCCTCAGCTTCCCGTGTCTGGTGACCTTGCTGACGGCCTTCTCCTGGAGGTAGTCGATGTTGGCCTTGACCCACTCGGCAACTTCCCTGGCGCGCCTCGCGTCGGGGCACTTGAGGAGCGGCGCGCGGGTCATCTTGTCGTCGATTATGGTGGTCTTAACGCCTCCAGCGGCGGTGAGGGCCGAACAGCCGCGGTTGACGCTCGCAACGAGCGCTCCCTCCGTGGTGGCGAGTGGGATGTAGAATTCACCCTTCGCGTACTCGCCGTTGATTTTGAGCGGTCCAGCAACGCCCATCGGTATCTGAACGACGCCTATCATGTTCTCGATGTTCTTTCCTATGACCCTCTCGGGGTCTATCGAGTAGTGCCCTATGTTCTCAAGGCTCACACCGAACTTCTTCTCCAGAGCGCGGCGCCTTATCTCCGTGGCAAGCCTCTTATCGCCGTTTGTATACTTCTCGACCTGGTGGAGCTTTATCTCTCCGCTGGCTACTTTCTCCACAAGTTCCTCCACGTTCATGTCGACACCTCCAGAAATCAGCCGAATATCCACTCCTCAAGCACCTCTCCGGCTTCCCGGAATGCTATCGAGGCATCGCTATCAGGGTCATACTTAACTATGGGCACTCCAACGTTGATGGACTCAGGGACGTTGTAGTCAAAGGGTATCCACCCGAGAACCGGGACATCAAGATCCTCCTCGACCGCCTCAACGATTTTATCCACAACGTCCGCGGACTCACGAACCTTGTTCAAGATCACACCGATATTGAGACCGTACCTCTCGCCGAGTGCCTTCAGCTTCTCTATCTCGTTCTCAACCATCGTTTCGAAGGAGTATATGGGCGAGCGCTCTATCTCGACAACTATGAGCTGATAGTTTGCGACCTCAAAAGTCGGGAGGGTATCGAACGGTATGCCCGTGGGCGAATCAACGAAGACAACGCCGAACTTATACTTCACCCTGTCCAGAATGTCCACAAGTCTCCTCGGGGAGATGCCCAGAACGTCCTGGAGCTGGGTGCTTCCAGGGAGCACATGAACTCCGGTGTGGGGATGCCGGTAAATCGCCCATTCGGGGTCTATATCTGGGTTCTTCAGGAGCGAGTGAAGGGTATACCTAACCGTGTCAAGGGCAAAGTGGAAGCCAAGGTTGGGGAGATACAGGTCGCCGTCAACCGCTAGAACGCGATACTCTCGCATGGCAAGAAACGTACTGAGATTTGCCGTTGTCATGGTTTTTCCGGCACCGCCCCTGCCGGTCACTACTATGAGCGCCATCTCTAAACCCCCTTCACAGGGGACATACTCAAAAGGGGATATAAGGTTTCCGATGGGGATAGGGAACACTCAACCCCCAATTGCCGCCGCAAAAGGTTTATATCGTCCCCCGTTCAGATATCCATGTAAATGCTAAGGAGATGATTGCCATGGCTGAAAAGATGCCGGCTATCATGAAAACGAAGCCCGCTTACGGTGCTGAGCTCGTTGAGGTTGATGTTCCCAAGCCAGGGCCGGGCGAAGTCCTCATCAAAGTTCTCGCCACCAGCATATGCGGAACCGACCTCCACATCTACGAGTGGAACGAGTGGGCCCAGAGCAGGATCAAGCCGCCCCAAATCATGGGTCACGAGGTCGCCGGAGAGGTCATCGAAGTCGGACCCGGCGTTGACACCCTCGAGGTCGGCGACTACATAAGCGCCGAGACCCACATCGTCTGCGGAAAGTGCTACGCCTGCAGGCACAACCGCTACCACGTCTGCCAGAACACCAAGATATTCGGCGTTGACATGGACGGTGTTTTCGCCGAGTACGCGATAGTTCCCGCCCAGAACGCCTGGAAGAACCCGAAGGACATGCCCCCTGAGTACGCGGCGCTCCAGGAGCCGCTCGGCAACGCCGTCGATACTGTTCTGGCGGGACCGATAGCCGGAAGGAGCACCCTCATAACCGGTGCCGGCCCGCTCGGACTCCTTGGAATTGCCGTCGCAAAGGCATCCGGAGCGTACCCGGTTATCGTGAGCGAGCCGAGCGAGTTCAGGCGCGAGCTGGCCAAGAAGGTCGGTGCCGACTACGTCATCAACCCCTTCGAGGAGGATCCTGTCAAAGCTGTCATGGACATAACCGACGGCGCCGGTGTTGAGGTCTTCCTTGAGTTCAGCGGAGCGCCGAAGGCTCTGGAGCAGGGCCTGGCTGCCACCACCCCGGGGGGAAGGGTTTCCCTACTCGGCCTCTTCCCGAGGGACGTTACGGTGGACTTCAACAACTTGATCATCTTCAAGGCCCTCGAGATACACGGCATCACCGGAAGGCACCTCTGGGAGACCTGGTACACGGTCTCAAGCCTCATCCAGAGCGGCAGGCTCAACCTCGACCCGGTCATCACCCACAAGTACAAGGGCTTCGAGAAGTTCGAGGAAGCCTTTGAGCTGATGAGGGCAGGCAAGACCGGTAAGGTCGTGTTCTTCCCGCACAAGGGTTGAACTACTTCCCCTTTTCTTTCACCGCAATTCTTAAGTAACTCCTCTCAAACTCACCCCAAGGAGGTGGCACTATGGAGCTAAGCTACCAGGAGAAACTCACGCTCATAAAGCTCAGCGAAGTTGAAAAGATTAAATTCGAAGAGCTCGTCAAGAGAACCGGCCTTGATCAGGTTGCTGTTATGCGAGCGGTTCTCGGCCTTCAGAGCAAGGGGCTGGCGAAGCTCCACGAGAAAAGTGAGAGGGTTGTCAAGCTCACCGAGACCGGAAGAAAGTACGCGGAGATAGGCCTCCCTGAGTGGAGGGCGCTGGCGGTTTTGAAGGAAAAGAAAAAGGTAACCCTGGATGACCTGCGGGACGTTCTCAGCGAGGATGAGCTGAAACCAATAGTCGGCCTTCTGAGGAAGGAGGGCTGGGCGAGCGTTAGGAAGGAGGACGGGAAGTTAGTCCTCGAAATCACCGAGAAGGGGCTCGGCGCGGAAGAGAGGCCCATCGATGCCGCCCTCAAGCTCCTCACGGAGAAGGAGACCGTACCTCTAGGCGAGATTGAGAGACTCATTCCCGTTAAAGAGCTTAAGAGGAGGAAGATCGCGGAGGAAGATTCCGTTACCGAGAGGCTCGTCGAGATATCCCCCGAGGGAGCGGAGCTCGTGAAGGGGGGCATCGAGCTGAAGGAAGAGGTCTCCAACCTGACCCCCGAGCTGATAAAGTCCGGAAAATGGCGCGAGGTCGAGTTCAAGCGCTTCAACATCTCGGCCCCGGTTCGGAGGATTTACCCGGGCAAGAAGCAGCCGTACAGGGCCTTCCTCGACAAGATAAGGAGGAGACTTATCGAGATGGGATTCATCGAGATGGTCTCCGACAGCCTCATCGAGACCCAGTTCTGGAACTTTGACGCGCTCTTCCAGCCCCAGAACCACCCCGCCAGGGACTGGACCGATACCTACCAGCTCAAATACCCGAAGAGCGGCCACCTGCCCATGGAGGAACTCGTCGCCAGCGTCAAGGCCGCCCACGAGCACGGCGGCGATACGGGTTCCCGCGGCTGGGGCTACGTCTGGTCCCCGGAGAGGGCCATGCTCCTCATGCCGAGGGCACACGGTACCGCCCTGAGCGGCAGACAGCTCGCCAGGGGCGTTGAGATACCAGGCAAGTACTTCACGATACAGCGCGTCTTCCGCCCGGACGTCCTCGACAGGACCCACCTCATAGAGTTCAACCAGGTCGACGGCTTCGTCGTCGGCGAGGATTTGAACTTCAGGAACCTCCTCGGGATACTCAAGCGCTTCGCGGTGGAGATAGCCGGGGCAAAGAAGGTCAAGTTCCTGCCGGATTACTACCCGTTCACCGAGCCGAGCGTCCAGATGAGCGCCTACCACCCCGAGCTCGGCTGGGTTGAGTTCGGCGGTGCCGGAATCTTCCGTGAGGAGATGACGAAGGCCCTCGGAGTTGATGTCCCGGTCATAGCCTGGGGAATAGGAATCGACAGACTTGCTATGTTCAAACTCGGAATAGACGACATCCGCTACCTCTTCAGCTACGACCTGCGCTGGCTGAGGGAGGCGAGGCTGGTCTGGTGAGGTGATGCTCATGCCGAAGTTCGACGTTTCCAAGGCTGACCTTGAGAGGCTGGTCGGAAAGGAATTCAGCGTTGAGGAGTGGGAAGACCTCTTCCTCTACGCGAAGTGCGAGCTGGACGACGTCTGGGAGGATGACGGTGGAATCTACTTCAAGGCGGACTCGAAGGACACCAACAGGCCCGACCTCTGGAGCGCTGAGGGAATAGCGAGGCAGATCCGCTGGGCGCTCGGCTTCCAGAAGGGCCTTCCGGAGTACAAAGTGGAAGACAGCGGCGTAACGGTTTACGTTGATGAGAAGCTGAAGGACATCCGCCCCTACGGTCTCTACGCCATCGTTGAGGGGCTGAGCCTCGACGAGGAGGCACTCAAGCAGATGATTAACCTCCAGGAAAAGGTCGCCCTAACGTTCGGAAGGAGGAGGAGAGAGGTAGCGATAGGCGTCTTCGACTTCGACAAGATAAAGCCGCCGATATACTACCGCGCCGCCGAGAAGACGGAGCGGTTCGTTCCGCTGGGCTTCGAGGAGGAGATGACGCTCGAGGAGATACTCGAGAAGCACGAAAAGGGCAGGGAACACGGCCACCTGATCAGGGACAAACCCTATTATCCGCTCCTCGCTGACAGCGAGGGCAAGGTTCTCTCGATGCCCCCGATTATAAACTCCGAGATAACCGGCAGGGTGACCCCGGAAACGAGAAACGTCTTCATCGACGTGACCGGATGGGACCTGAACAAAGTCATGCTCGCCCTCAACGTCGTCGTAACGGCTTTAGCCGAACGCGGCGGGAAGATAAAGAGCGTTAAGGTCGTCTATCCGGACTTCGAGATCAGGACCCCCGACCTCACCCCGAAGGAGTTCGAGGTCGAGCTTGACTACATCAAGAGGCTCACCGGCCTCGAGCTGAGTGACGGGGAGATCAAAGACCTCCTTGAGAGGATGATGTACAGCGTCGAACTCGTCGACGGCAGAGCAAGACTCCGCTACCCGGCCTTCCGCGACGACATAATGCACGCCCGCGACGTCCTGGAGGACGTGCTCATAGCCTACGGGTACAACGAAATGGAGCCGGAGGAGCCGGAGCTGGCCGTCCAGGGAAGGGGCGACAAGTTCATCGAGTTCGAGGACGCCGTCAGGGAGCTCATGGTCGGCTACGGCCTCCAGGAGGTCATGACCTTCAACCTGACGAACAGGGAATCCCAGTACGGAAAGATGCTGCTCGAACCCGGTGAGGACCGCTTCAGCCACCCGCCCGCGGAGCTCGTTGAGATAGAGAACCCCATAAGCCCCAAGTGGTCCGCCCTGAGGGTCTGGCTCATCCCGAGCCTCCTCGATTTCCTGAGCCAGAACACCCACGAGGAGTACCCGCAGAGAATCTTTGAGGTCGGGAAGGCCACGCTCATAGACGAGAGCAGGGAGACCAAAACTGTCAGTGAGAGCAAGGTCGCCGTCGCCCTCGCCCACCCGCGCGTTACCTTCACCGAGGCCAAGGAAATACTCGAGAGCGTGATGCACCACCTAGGCTTCACATACGAGCTCGAGGGCGTTGATCACCCGAGCTTCATCCCGGGAAGGGCAGGAAAAATAGTCGTCGAAGGAAAACCGATCGGCATCATCGGGGAAATCCACCCGGCAGTCCTGGAAAACTGGGGAATAGAAATGCCCGTGGCGGCGTTTGAAATGTTCCTGAGGCCGCTCTATCGGGCGCCGTACCTCTAATCCCCCATTTTTATCCTCTTTTCCAGAAGGGCGCACATTATCTCGAAGTTCGTCACGTTCTCAAGCACCTCAATCCCTATTATCGCATCCATTCTCCCACCTCCGGGTACACTTAGGAAACGTGGTTTATCAATTTTTCTTGCTCCCGCTTGAACAGCATCCAAAATTATGGTTTACATTCGTAAAATAATCCGTCGCAGTATCAACCGGCACCCGGGAAAAGACATTTATACCCGCCGGCCCATCCCACAACCATGAGGTTTGCACTTAGAATAGCGTACGATGGCACAGCGTTCTACGGCTTTCAGAGGCAGCCCGATGTCAGAACCGTTGAAGGGGAGCTGATAAGGGCCCTATCGAAGCTCGGAATAATAAGGGACGCCGAGAGCTCGAACTTTAAGGGGGCCTCGAGGACGGATAGGGGAGTTTCCGCCATCTTCAACGTCGTGGCCTTTGACGTCGCCTCAAGGCCTGACCTCGTTCGCGCTGAGGTTCTCAACCACCACCTCAGGGACCTCTGGGTTCTCGGGGTTGCCGAGGTTCCGGACGACTTCCACCCCCGGTTCCAGGCAAGGTCAAAGACCTACCGCTACTACCTGGTTGACGAGGGCTTCAATGAGCGCGATATGAGGGAGTGCGCGGCGCTCTTCGTTGGCGAACATGACTTTTCTGCATTCTCCCGGCTCGAACCCGGCAGGGACCCGATCAGAGAGCTCCTCCGGGTTGATGTCATCAGGCGCCAAGGCTACTACATCATCGAAATCGAGGGCAAAAGCTTCCTGTGGGAGATGGCTAGGAGGATAGTCAACGCAGTCCGTCTCTGCGGCCTCGGGCTGATGGAAAGCCGCGAGGTTGAGGGAATGCTCGAGGGGGAGTACAACAAAAAGGTCCCGCCCGCGCCCCCCGAGGGGCTCATACTCTGGCATATGGAATACCCGGACGTGAAGTTCCAGGCGGATGAAAGGGGAATCAAAAAAGCAAAACGCGACCTATTCGAGCGCTACTCAAGAGCGCTTACGAGGGCGGCCCTTTTTGGTGACGCTCTCCTCGAGCTTTGAGTCCATCTCCCTGTCGTAGTATTTACCGTAGTACTGCTTGAGCGCCTTCTGCCGCTCGATGAAGTGGGTGAAGAGCAGGGGGTCGTCGTCCTGAATGTCAACTATAACGGCCTTCATTCCCTTCTTTGGCCTCAGGGCGCGGCCTATGGTCTGAATCGTCATGATATCGCTCTTGCCGCCTCCCGCGAGTATTATCGCCGAAATCTCCGGTATGTCCACGCCCTCCTTGAGGAGTGTCGAGATAAGAACCGGAATCTCGCCGTTCTTGAACGCCTCAAGTATCTCCCAGCGGTTGGGGCTCTTTGAGCTCAGGAACTCAGCCTTCACGCCCATCTCACCGAGCATCTTCCTGAGTATCCTGCCGTGCTCTATCCTTCTGACGTCGATGAGGACGCGGTGCCCCTTCCGGGCGAGCTCGACGGCCTTTTCCGCCACGGCCCGGTTTCTCTCGTCGTTGTTCATTATCATATCCTCGTACAGCTCCTTGTAGCGCTCGCTGAAGGATGGCATGCTCGACTCGTAGGTGATTATTTCAAAGCGCGGCTTCGCAAGGAACTTTTCCTTTATGAGGTCCTCCGCACGAACCTCGAAGATGGTGGGCCCAACGACGGCCTCTATCTTAATCTCCTCACCGCGTATGCGCCTCCAGGGCGTCGCGGAGAGGCCAAAGCGGTATACCTGGGGCAGCGAAAGGCCGAGCTGGTAGAACTTCTCGGCGGCGGAGGTTCTGTGGCACTCGTCGAACATGACTATCGCGTATTCGTTCTGGAGCTTGTCGGCACCCCTGGACAGGAGGGTCTGTATCATGGCTATGGTGACGTCTTTCTCGTCCCACTTGTTGTCCCCGACGATGCCGGGTTCGACTCCCAGGACCTCACGAACCTTGTCCGCCCACTGGTAGAGGAGTTCCTTCGTGTGGACGACTATCAACGCAGACAGGTCGAGCTCGTGGATTATCCTCAGCCCAACGATGGTCTTGCCGCTTCCAACCGGAAGGGCCAGAACCCCCATTTTCTCCCGGAGGGCCTTTTTAACCGCCCTTTCCTGATACCTGCGCATGCTGTAGTTCCCGTTCCACGTGGAGTTCAGCTTGGCACCCCTGACCTGCCGCTCGTCCTTCACGCGGACGCGGTATCCCTTGCAGTTGAGAAACTTCTTGACCCTCGGGAGAACTCCAACGGGAAACGTCTTCTCGTAGGGGTCGTAGAGGCTCTCCGGCTTTTCCCATTTGCCAAAGTCCCTCTTGTAGCTCAGCAGCTCGTAGATTTTGAAATACACCTGTGGATCTGCCTTCTCAATCCAAACCAGTGCGGAGCCATCGGGAATGCGGAGGGTTACCGTAGGCATGACCAATCGTCGGGAGTTTGGAAAAAGGCTTTATAGGCCTTTTGGAACACCAAACTAAGGTGATAGAATGCTGAGGAAAATCATCGAACGGTTTGATGATGCCGTCGTTGTTAAGGAGCCGGTAAGCAAAGAGCTCGAGGTAACGCGTTATCTTCTGAAGTACCGCGACAGACCCGTCCTCTTCAAAGACGTGGATGGATGGGAAGTCGCTGGCAACATCTGGAGCACCAGGGAAAGGATTGCATCGTACCTTGGTATCGAGAGGGAGCAGATACTTCACACGCTGACAAAGGCCATGGAGAATCCCGAACCATACCGGGAGGTCGATGGAGCACCCTTCATGGCAAACTCAACCGGAGACTTCTCCCTAACCGAGCTTCCAATTCCAAAGTACTACCCCCAGGACGGCGGCCAGTACTTCACCTCCGCCATGGTCATAGCCCGGGACGAAAACGGCTTCGTCAACACATCCTTCCACAGGATGATGGTCATCGACGAGAAAAGGGCCGCCATAAGGCTCGTCCCGAGGCACCTCTACGCCATGTGGAAGGAGAAGGCCGAAGCCGGGGAGGAGCTGGACGTCAGGATAATCGTCGGGAACCCGATCCACGTCCTCCTCGCAGGAGCCACGAGCGTTGCGTACGGCGTGAGCGAGCTTGAGATAGCCTCTGCGATGAGCAGGAGGGCCTTTGGAAAGCCCCTCGAGGTCTTCAACCTCAGGGGAATACCCGTTCCGGTTGAGACAGAGTTCGTCTTTGAGGCGAAGATACTTCCCGAACTGACGGACGAAGGACCCTTCGTGGATATAACCGGAACCTACGACTACGTGAGGAAGCAGCCGGTGGTGGTCTTCGAGCGCATGCACCACGTCGATGAACCGGTTTTCCACGCCCTTCTCCCCGGCGGCTACGAGCACTACATGCTGATGGGACTTCCCAAGGAGCCGCAGATTTACGCCAGCGTTAAGAGGGTCGTTCCAAAGGTTCACGGCGTAAGGCTGACCGAGGGCGGTGCGATGTGGCTCCACGCGGTGGTGAGCATAACCAAACAGCACGACGGTGACGGCAAGAACGCTATCCTGGCGGCATTCGCCGGGCATCCCAGTCTGAAGCACGTGGTAGTTGTCGATGAAGACGTGGACATATACGACGACAGGGACGTCGAGTGGGCGATAGCGACGCGCTTCCAGGCGGACAGGGACTTGGTGGTCATACCCAACGCCCGCGGCAGTTCCCTGGACCCCTCGGCGGAGAAGAGCTTAACCGCGAAGTGGGGAATCGACGCAACGAAGCCGCTGGAGAGAAAAGAAGAATTCGAGAGGGCTAAGCTCTAGCCCTCACTCCACCATTTCAAGGAATATCTCCTCGAGGCTCGGCTCTTTGACCTGCATCGTGAGTATCTTGGCGCCGCGTGAAGCAACGAAATCGTGAACCTCCTCCCTGATGTCGTCCGGCGCAACTATGCGGTACTTCTTCTCGCCCAGCGGCGTGACTGTCCATGCAACCCCCGCGAAGTCCACGGGAACGTTGGTCTCCAGCACGATGGTGTAGCCGGCTTTCCTCAGGAACTCCCTCTTGATGTTGTCGAGGTTGTCCTCAACGCGGAGCCTGCCCTTGACTATTACGCCCACTGTGTCGCATATCTCCTCAACATGCGCCAGAATGTGGCTCGAGAAGAAGACCGTCTTTCCCGCCTTCTTCTGCTCCCTGATGATGTCCTTGAACTCCGCTATTCCCGTGGGGTCGAGGCCCGTCATCGGCTCGTCGAGGATGAGCAGTTCGGGGTCGTTGATAAGCGCCTGGGCGAGCAGGAGGCGCTGCCTCATTCCCTTCGAGAACTTGCCGACCTTTCTGTCCCTATCTTCCCACAGATTGACCAGTTCAAGGAGCTCCCTGACCCGCTTCTCCCGCTCGGCCTTCGGGATTCCGAAGGCGTCGGCGATTATCTCAAGGGTCTGGACGGGGGTCATGAAGTCCCACAGGGTGGCGTGCTCCGGCATGTAGCCTATGCGTTTTTTGGCCTCGACGAGCTGGTTCTCGTTGAATTTTCCATCGGCGAATACCTCAAGGTCGAAGAGCTGAATCCTGCCCTCCTGCGGGAATATCAGGCCCAGGGTGCTGAGGATGGTGGTGCTCTTTCCGGCGCCGTTGGGACCGAGAAAGCCGTATATCTGGCCGGGCCTGACCTCAAGGTTCAGGCCATCGAGGGCGCGAACGTCCTTGTAAACCTTAACGAGATTCTCGATTCGTATCATAGTCATCACCTCAGATCCATGCGGAGGAAGCGGTAGAAGGCCAGGGCGAGGTAGACGAAGGTGAGTCCCAGGAGTATGCCCAGGTTAACAGGGTTCTTCCGTATGGCACCCCCTATTCCCACGTATTCTACCTGCGGGTTCTCTATGTCCCCAGTAACCTTTGTGGCATCGCTGACTATGACGTCTATCTGGGTCGTTGGAACGTAGAAGAGATATCTGGTCTTGTACTCCTTGCTTTTCTCCTGGTACGCCTCCCAGTCGGGGTGGTCGCTTAGTAGGGTATCCTTGGCGGCCATGAACTGAACTATGGCGGGCATTATCATGAAGACCACGAACATAATAATCAGGGCAACACCGAGTGCTGTACTGGAAGACTTCACGGTGGTGGAGATTATGTAGCCCAGCGCTATCAGCTGTACCATCGCCAGGAGCAGCAGACCGTTAAGCAGGAGGGAATCGGTGACGAGCTGGCTTCCCATCGGGGCGCCCAGCCACGCCAGGCCGACTATTCCCACGAGGGTCGTTAGAAGGAGCGCCATCAGCACAACCACCGTGTGGGCAAGGAACTTGCCGCCGATGTAGCCCAGCCGCTTTATAGGCTTGCTCATGGCAACGCGCAGCGTTCCCTTCTCTATCTCGCTGTTTATCGCGGTGGCCCCCATCAGGAGGGCGAGTATGGCGATGAAAAACCCACCCAGCCCGTTGACGTTGCTTATAAGAACCGAAACAGCCTGCTGAACGGTTTCTATCTCCTCTCCAGACGCTTTTTGGAGGTAGAACCCCGGTAGGTACAGAAGCATCATGACACCCAGGATAACCCACAACTTCTTAGTTCGAAGGCTCTGCTTGAACTCGAGCTGAAATCCCCAAAACATAACACACACCCCCTTATTTCGGCACCGGAGTGAAACTGCCCACTCGACTACAACTAATCAAAGGAGTATAAAAATTTTGTCTATCGGGTTGAAGTGACGGCGCCCCCATGCGGTTGCTGGTCAAAGCCCCACCGACAGTTATAACGACCCCGGACATACCTTTCACTCCGATGCCTCGAACTTCGAGGTATTATTGACAGCGAAATATTTAAACCTTTGCATCTGGGTTAGCCAGGCAAAATTCAAAGGGAAGCCAGCCGCAGGACGTCCTCCCACTTCGTGCAGTACTCCTTCAGCCGCCGGAGAACCTCGTCATTTCCCCCCAGAACCGGCCAGAGTATTGAATCTATGTGGAGCGGCGGAATTCCAGTTTCCTCCGCAATTCTGCCCCAGAAGCTCACCGGCGGCTCGTTCGTAAACCTCTTCGTGTAGGCGTTTATCCTCACGTCGCCGGGTATCTCGACTGCCATTGGATACGGGACAAACTCCCCAAAGGCTATCCTGCCCGCGTAGCCGAACATCTTGACGGCGAAGACTATCGTCTTGGCGCTTCTCTTCGAGCCCAGGGTTTTTGCAAGCTCGTCGCGCAGGCGCTCCATGCCGTTGAAGTAGTAGTCCCTCAGATGGTCAAGTGACAGTGAATCGAGGAACGGCTCCGCTCTGTCCAGTCTTTTGACCTTTCCCGCAACGAGCCGCCTGTTGGTTCGAGAGTCCGGCAGGAATCGGGAGTATGCCTCCGATATACTCTCTCCCGGCAGGTTTTCCGAAAAATACCTGGAGAACTCCCACCACCACCGCTCGCCCTTCGCCGTCAGCTGATAGCTTACGAGGGAGTTGGCTATGACCAGCTTGATGAAGAGTTCGTCGTCTCTCAGATTGTCGTGGAGATTTTTGAGGGCGTCGAACTGAAGGTCAACCCTCTCCTCGATGGTTCTGGCGCAGTCGATGCCAAGTTCACTTAGAATCTCCCTGAGAACTTCCACCTTCTCCTCGTTGACCCTGTATTTTACCCTGATGAACCCGTCCAGCGTCAATCTAACCACCCACGGATTTTATCAGCCTCTCAAGGAAGGCGCTCTCTCCAATTACCTCCGCCCCGGTGTTGTTCGGAATGCCAAGCTCGACCTTCGCCCTTATCCCGTGCTCCCGAAGGTAGTCGTGGGCTTCCCCGCTGAGCCTCTGGAATTCACTCCTGAGTATCAGCCCGTAAACGGTCGGTCCCCAGGAGCTTTGACCGCAGCCGTAAGTTTTCTCCGCCAGAAAGTCGAGTATCAGCTTGACGTCCTCCCTGAACTCCCCTCCCTGGTACGGCTCGAAGTGCTTTCCAACGAGCCTCTGTATCGCGGAGAGATGCCCACCGAAGGCCCTCACGTCCCGCTCCTTGAGGGCCGGCAGGAGGCCGAGCAGAATTCTGTGGCTTATCTCCATGGCAACGTCTGTCCTTCCCACAACCCCAGTCATCACGGGCTTTTCCTCCTCCTCGTCGAGGCCGGGCTTGAGCTCAGGAATAACCAGGAGAAAAGCCCAGTCTTCCGGGAAGTCCTCGCGGAATATCAGGGGTGGAATGCCGTTCCCAACACCGCCGTCTATGACGAATCCACCGTGGGCGAAGGAGTAGATTCCGGCGCCGCTGTTCCTTCCCCTTCCAAGAACCCTCGCCAGCTCCTCAACCGAGACGTTCAGGTTGTTAAGCCGGGCTATCCCCATCGCGACCGCCAGACTGAGCTGGGTGGTGGAGCCTAGACCAACGTGTCGGGGGATGGCTTTCTTGACCTCGACGATGTAATTGACCCCGGTTTCGTAGGCGGAGTTCATCCTCTTTATGGCGAACTCGATGGTTTCCCTGTCTTCCCCATCTGCAATCACTTCCATGGCCTCGCCCTCGACGATTCTGACCTCGTAGCCACCTTCAAGGGCAACCCCTAGGCTTCCAAAGCGCCTTCCAAAGGCGGCTGAGGGATCGATGAGACCCAGATGAAGCCTCCTCGGAGTACGGATTAGCATGAACGTCACCGGGGAAAGTTGGGGTTATCGATTTTTAACGGTTGGCAAAACTTTTAAGTATCTCCAATATTACACCCAACGGTGATAATATGGGGGAAGGCGATGACGCAATTGGGATTGCCCTGTACATCCTCACGATATTCACCGGACTGATCGGGATAATAACCATAGCGCCCCTCGTGACCGAGCTGTATCTTTTCCACGTCCTCGACAGGCTCAAGGCAAAGGTAACCGACGAGGCGGTCTTGGCCGGCTTCAGCGCGGTCAACGGCCTCCTCGCGGTCGCCGTGCATTCCAACGACCCGAAGATCGACCCGTTTCTGCCCACCCTCATAGCCACGCTAACCTTTTTATTCATGGCCATTAAGCTCGAACTGGGTATGAACCATGAAGTTCGCGGGGATTGACCTGAGTGAGCCCAGGATAATGGGCGTCATCAACGTTTCGCCTGAGAGCTTCTACAAGGGGAGCGTCAGGGACGACGGGGAGGGGCTCATCGAGACCGCGGTGAAGATGGTTGAGGACGGCGCTACCTTCATCGACATCGGTGCCAAATCCACAGCCCCCTACCTCGAGACCCAGATTCCAGTTGAGGAGGAGGTAAGGCGGGCGGTATGGGCGGTTAAGGCCATTCGCGACCACGTGGACGTGCCGATAAGCATAGACACAACGAGTGCCAGGGTCGCGGAGGAGGCCCTGAAGGCGGGCGCGGATGTGATAAACGACGTCACCGGCCTGAAGGGAGACGCGAAGATGGCGGAGGTCGCGACTGAATATACCGCCCCGGTGATAGTCTGCGCCCACGGGGAGGTGAGGAACCTCAGCGACCCGATTCATACCGTGGTGGACCTCCTGCAGGGAAGCATAGTCATAGCCGAGAAGCATGGTATCGAGGAGGTAGCCATAGACCCGGCCATAGGCTTCCTCCGCCCGGAGTGGCCCCCCTGGTACGAGTGGGACTCAAAGGTTCTGGCGAACCTTAACATGCTCAAAATCTTCGGACGGCCCATCCTCATAGGGGTCTCCAGGAAGTCGTTCATCGGGGCGATAACTGACAGAAAAGACCCCTTGGAGAGGCTCCCGGGGAGCCTTGCCGCCACGGCGGTGGCCATCTTCAACGGGGCGAACATAATCAGGACACACGACGTCAGGGAAACACTCGATGCCGTTAAGATGGCAACGTTCATGAGGAAGTTCCGGATGTAGCGGTCGCTTCTTTCGTCTTCTTCCATTCATCGACCAGGGTCCCGAGGAGGGACAGAGCGACGGGGCCGATTATTATTCCGACGAAACCAAAGGCTATGTAACCCCCGAAGATTCCAACGAGGCTTATCAGCGCGTTTACCCCGGTTTTCCTCTCGCCCAGGTGGGACCGGAGGAGGTAGTCCGGCATCGGGGAGACGAAAACCGCACCGTAGAGGGCAGAGACGACCGCCGCGGCGGTGTTTCCGGTGCTGAATAGATAAACCGCCCCTGCCAGCCAGACTATCCACCCCCCGAGAACGGGGAGGAGCTCGAAGATTATCGTGAAGATGCCGGCAGCTATCGCACCGCCGGCGTCGGCTATGGCGAAGAGATAGAAACCTATCGCTATGGCCGCACCTTTGAGTATGCTCAGGGCGAGCCATCCGCGGAGAAGGCTGTGGAGGGTTCTTCCAGCACTGTTCAGGAGTTTAATGGCCAGCTCCCTGTTGTCCTGCGGAAGGAGGGCATGAACTTCCTCCCGTATTGTCTCGGTGTTCACGAGGATTCCATAGAACGCGAAAACCATCACGATGGCCTGAAGGGAGAGCTTGGGAAGGGAGTAGGTGTAGCCGAGAACGTACTCCTCAAAGCGCTTGGGAATATCCTCCGCGAGGCGCTGGATGAGTTCGTAGATTGCGGGGGGAAGGTGGAAGCCAAGCAGCCACCGGAAAAAGGCATCGATGTAGTACGCCAGGGACTGCTTGACGTCGTTTATCCAGAGGGCAAAGCCGATCATGAAGAGAAACGTCAGGATCGTAAGGATGCCCGTCATTGTGAAGGCCGAAACACGCTTTCCGGTTTTCCGGGAGAGTCGCTCGTGGAAAGGATAGAGGATGTAAGCCAGGGTTATCGCGAGTATGAGGGGAGAAAGGATAGGGCTAACCGTCTCCCAGACGAGGTAGAGAACTACGAGTGATATCGCGATCCAGACTGCGGCTTCAAGCTCCATCCAGCATCCCCAGATATTTCAGTATGAGCTCCCTCGCAGCGGGTTTGTTGAAGACGATGAGGTACGCCCCCTCGCCGAGTATAAAGTTCTTCCCCAGGGCTAATAAACCTTTCTTGAGCTTGTGGACCTCGGCCTTTTCAAAGTCTATGGCCTCCTTAACCTCCCGGGGCGCATCGGTCTCCTCGAGGGCCTTTTCGAGGCGATTGAGAACGCTGCGGTTGAGGAACTTGATGGGGCTCGGCCGGAACTCCTCCGTGACTATCTCTGAGGGGTCCAGGTGGATGCCCCAGAACTCCTTGGCGCACTCAAAGGGGTAGACGTAGTCCTCCCCATAATCGGGGAGGTAAAGCTCCCGTATCACTGCAAGGAGAAGCTTTCTGGCGTCCTTTCCATAGAACTCCACCTCGAGGTTGAACTTCTCATCCCGGAATCCGTTTTCAAATACCTCGAGCTTCTCCTCACAGAGCATTCCAACCACCTCAGCCGGTCTTCAGGTAAGCGCTCACGTAGCGTGGATCAAGCAGGAGGGCCGTGCTTCCGAAGATACCAAAATCCGAAGGAGAGTCCCCACTGTATATAACGACGCGCGGGTTGGTGACGTTGAGCTCCTCCGAAAGGACCCTCAGGGCACGGTCGATGTCGCCGGTTTCGTCCACGAGGGAGCCCGTTACGTTCATGGCGAACCAGGTCTGGCCGGTTGCATACTTCCTGGTCTCGTTGAGCGGCATGTTTCTCCCGCTGCTCACCGCATGGAGGAATGCCTGGAAATATGTGTCAATGCTCTCCGCTATCATCTCGCGCTCCTCCTCGCTCAGGTCGCGCCACTCCGCACCGGTGTCCTTGTAGGGGCCGGTCTTGAAGACATCGACCTTGATGCCGTTCATCTCGTAGTTCTTCTGGAGGTTGTAGTGGACGTAGATGACGCCGATACTGCCCACCTCCGCGAGGGGGTCCGCTATTATCTTCTCGGCGCCTGCGGCGATGTAGTATCCACCCGATGCCGCCATGCCGCCGGTGTAGGCGACCACTGGTTTAATGAGGTTGAGCTTCCGAACCGTGGCGTAGATATCCCTCACCGGCCCCACGTATCCGCCAGGACTCTCTATCCAGAGAACAACGCCGCCGATTGAGTCGTTCCGGGCAATGTCCCTCAGAAGGGGTACGATTCTTAGGGCAGTGTACTCGTCAATCAGGCCGAATATCGGGACGACGGCTATCGTCGTGTTGTCTTCGGGCATGTTCCTCTCCCTGAGCTGAGCCCGCATGAAGTCCAGCTGCCTCTGGAGCTCCTCTATCTGAAGCCTATACGCAGTTTCGTTGCACGTCGCGTTCAGTGAGGTCTCCACAACTACAGGGGAGACGTTCGAAGGGGTGTAAGATTTCAGCTCAGAGTTCTGCATGTAGAGCAGCACCACCGCCACGCTTGAGGCGGCGAGCATGAGTATGAGAACCGCGGATATGTACTTCCAGATGTCTTCCCTCATCCACTCACCCGGAAGATGTTCCGCCCGGAACTTTTAAACCCTGTCCTCGGTAAGCTTTTATATCCAGCGGCACACTCTCTTGTAGGTGGTAGCATGGAGATAGGAATTACGGTCTATCCGCATTTCGTCACGAAGGACAAGACCCTCGCGTCGGTGCTCGCGGACGTCAAGATAAAGAACTACGACTTCGTCTCGATATTCCCACACACACTCGGCCTCATAAAGAACGGCGTCGTTGTTGAGAAAAAGCTCAAAAACATCGAGACGACCCTGAGGGGCGTCGGAATCGACTACATCGTCAGGATGCCCACCTCAGTCAACCTCCGCGATCACATCTACTACACCCGTCACTTCCGCGTTGCAAGGGCAGTCGCAGACGTCGCGATAAAGCTGGGCGCCAAGGTCATCGTCATGCAGAGCGGAAGGACCGGGAGGCTCGACCTCGAAATAGAGGCCCTCCAGCAGCTTGCGGACATGGTGGGCCCGTTCGGGATAAAGATAGCCCTCGAGAACACGTTCAGCGTCAAGGACACGCTCTACGTCGTCGAGAACGTGGACAGGAAAAACGTCGGCTTCGCCCTCGACGTCGCCCATGCCTTCCTCAGCGCCCAGGGTGACGCGGACAAGCTGCTCGAGGACGTAAAGCTGGGAACAGACAAAACCGTAATCCTCATGATACACGACAACTTCGGAAAGCTCTTCCCCCAGGTGGAGCCCGAGGATGCCCTCGCCTACGGTGTCGGCGACCTTCACCTGCTCCCCGGCGAGGGAAGCATACCATTCGGAAAGGTTCTCAGGCTCTTCGGGGACGTTCCCCTGCTCCTGAAGGTGAAGGACCCCGAGAAGTTCTCCAAAGTCCCGACGAAGCAGGGATTGATAGAGCTTCTGACGAGCTTATAACCCCAACCTCTCCCCTATTACCTTGAAAACCTCCGCGAAGGCCCTCCCTATCGCTTCCTTTCTTCTTGAGAAGTGTGTAACGTCCTCGGTGAAGTTTTCCCTCAGAATCTCGACGGCTTCCTCCACAGTTATCTTGCCCTCGAGCCACGCGTAGGCGAAGATTGCTTCAGCTATGTCGCCCTTACCGTGCTTGTCGGTCCTCGGTGGAATAACGTGCCTCAGCCCGGCCAGCTCAAGGGCTATAGTGAGCGACGCGTTGGGAACCCTCTCACCGGTGGGTCTGTCCAGATACTCGCTCAAGGCGAGAGAGAAGACGAAGTTGACCAGTGAATCTCCGAACTTTGAAAGCCCCTTGTCCGTGAAGTTTCTCTCGTACCTCAAGCTCTCACCCAAACCCTCTCCGAGAACCAGGCTTTAAGGTTTTTGAGGTACGGCAGGGTGCTTCCCAGCAGGAGGGCATACAGCAGGATACTCAGAACCAGGGAATAGACGACGTAGGGAACATCACCCCATACCCCAATCGTGAAGTGGCCCACAAACCTGACAACGGTCCAGCTGGGGTTCCGCAGGTGGACGTGAAACCAGAACTCACTCGGCTGGAGGATAGGCCATATTCCGATGTAAAAAGCGGTGAAGAGTGAGATCAGCCTTATCTTCCCCCGGGTGTTGAAGGCGACGAGGACCAAAAACGCGACCAGGGGAAGGAGGTACTGGGGATTAACGCGCCAGTAGGAAGCGGTAAAGGCGGCGTAGGCAAGCGAGGCGGAAACTACCAGGTTTCTTTCAAAGGAATGTCTCACAAGGGTGAGGAAGAGAAGGAGAACGGCCGGGACGTACCAGTGCTCGATAAAAATCAGCGTCTCAACCCCGTGAGCCTCGTGAAAGTACGTGAGCAGGCTGACGAATCCGTTCATGCTGTATGATAACGGAAGGGGATACCCGATTTCAATTCCCCGCATCAGCTTGGGAAGTGTGCGCAGGCTCGACGGACAGAGGAGCAGCATGGGGAGAAACGGCACGACGGCCCCAGCAAAGAGAAGTGCGGCTTTTTTTAGGCCCCTAACTCCCTCCAGGAGGTATTCCCACAGGGAAACGACGGCGGGGAACAGGAGGGTGTGTTTGATCGCCAGGGAAAGGCCCTGGAAAGCGGGCGAGATGTGTTCCCTGTTTCGCAGATGAAGTCCGAGGAGGAAAACGGCCAGGGGGACGGCATCGAACATGCCGTAAACAGCGGAGACGTGGATCACCATGGGGTTTAGATAGTAGAGGGCGCTTCCAACGACGCCCTCCCATGTTCCCCTCTCCCTGAGGAGGGCGTAGATGAGAAGAGCGACCGCCGTATCGGCGGCTATGAACACCAGCTTAACGGAGAATGCCCAGGTGGGGTCCACGTAGACGTGGTAAACGCCGCCGCTCCAGAATGACTCGACCGAACCGCCCACCAGCAACCTGATAACCGCAAGAAGATACGCCAGGACGGGCCCGTAAACGTAGGGCCATGGGTACGGCCAGCCCTTGCCGGAGTAGCCGATCCAATCGGCGTATGCGTAGAAACAGGCCTTCTTTTCGAGCATAGTCCCGGCAAAGCCGTAGAACTGGGCAAGGTCGCTTCCCGCCGAATAGGGCGCAAGGACAAGCCGGACTGTGAGACCGGCCAGTAGGATGAGGGCAAGGGCTCGCTCAGGGTGTCTCAAGATTCCACCCCTCGAAATGTATCCATTTCAACTGGAAGTTAGAAGAGTTCCAAATTTAAGGGTTTCGGAATAGCCGCGTGGAAGGTATCAAAGGAGAAAAGGAAGGTCACTCGCCTATAGCGGCCTTCCAGGCATCCAGAACCGACCTGGCCCTGTCGAACACCTTCTGTGCGGCCTCCTCAAGGGCCTTCTCGGGGGTAACCTTGCCGTCGGTAACGACGCGGAACTTCGGCTTTCTCGCCATGAGGACCGGGTGCTCGATGGTGTAGCCCGCGAAGGTCACGTGCTTGTTCTCGTGGAGCACCTCGTTGAGCAGGTTGGCGAAGGTGTGATCCTCCCCCTCAAGGTAGAACTCAAGGACGTTTTCCTCACGCTTGATGACCTCAATCTTCATTTTCCTCACCCTTCAAGTGGTTAATCAGCATCTCCAGCGCCTGCTCCTTGTTCTTCACCAGTTCGTATTTAAACTTATCCTCCTTCCACTCGGCGAGACCGAGCTCCACCAGGAGGTCGATGACGTCCTCAGGTTCGAGGTCGTAGGCAACGGCGGCGGGCAGGACGACCTCCCTTATCTGCCGCGTTGTCTGGAGGGAGATGTCGGACAGGTATCCGCCAAGGGTTCCGGTCAGGGAGACCAGCTCCTCCCAGGGCATGGACGTTACCAGCTCCCCCTCCCGCACTTCAACGGTTTCGCCCAGGAGATGGAGGGTCTTTACGAGGATGGGGGTTGAGACACTGGCTCCTGCCTCCCTGAAGATGTCGTCTATGGTGTACCTGTAGAGACCGCGTTTGTCGGGGTAGAGCTTGGCCCTGACGCGGTTGTGTATCTCCCTTATCCTGCGGATGGCCTCGCGGATGTCCTCCTTCGTCCCCTGGACGTTTATCTTGAGGTCGTTCAGCTTACCGTGGACGTATATGAACGCAGGCAGGCGGAGGCGCTGAAGCTCCCGCATGAACTCCTCCTTCTCCCTATCGTCGCGGACGTGGATGGTTATTACCTTCTTGGCCCTCGCCATGTTCACACCCTCATCTTCCTGTAAAGGGTGGAGAGCTTCCTCGTCTCGACGCTTCCGCAGCGCGGGCAGATGAGTTTGTCGCCGCGCCTCACCAGGGGGGTCCTGCAGCGGGAGCAGAGGGCATAGACCACACCGAGGTCCGGTCCTTTGGTGGAGAGCTGTATTGGGCTCTTCTCCGTGGCCACGACCCTGGCCCTCACTATGTCGCCGACCTTGAACTCTGTGGACATGCCCTCAACGTAGCCGTCCCGGACCTGAGATATATGGATCCCGGCGAGCTTCGAGGTGGCTATCTCCCTGTCATCCTCCCTTCCCTCGATTTTAATGAGCTGGACTATCGCCGCCTGCGGCTTGACCTCTATGACGTTCGCTATGACCACGTCACCCACCTGCGGCAGGGGCGGGGTGTCGGTGACGGGTTCAACGCTGATTTCCATCCTGTCCTGGTCGATTACAACCTTCCCCGCTCTCACGGCGTAGAGCTCGCCGTTCTCTTCCTTAACGCCTTCTCCTGGGAAGTACTCCTCGATGACGCCGAGGTAGTCACCGGGAAGAACGATATCACCGTTTTTTGCGCCATTCTTCTCGTCCATTCTTCCACCTCCATGAAAGTTGAAGTCCGGATTTTTTAAGCCTTTGCCATGTTACCAAAAATATTTTAAGGTTGCTACATCGTACTAATGTCTAGGTGAATGGCAATGCCTCAGATAGAGGGTATTTTGGAAGTAAAAATTGATGGACATACCCTACTAAAGGTGCCAAGAAACTCTTACAACGAATATGCTGTCCTAGAATATGCAGTAGACTTGGAGAGGAGAGCTTGCAGGATTGTCGTGAAGTACTTCAAGAAAAAGGGAATTTCCGGTGCAGTACTAGGTAAGTTTTCATTGATCGGCTATATTGGAACCGTAATCCCAAACATGTTCAATGCGTACAATGTCTCCTTAATGGGCAATCAGGTTGAGATTGAAGGGGGCGGGACCATAGTAATCGTAGATGAGGAGAAAGGTTACCGGAAGGAAATCCCAGCCAGCACAATTACAATAAAGAGACATAGATCTTCTAAGGATTTCACTCAATTCTACAACGTACTGCAAAGGTGCTAACAACAAGGCTGTAGCCTTGTTGCCCTTTCAAATGTTTTTCAACATGAAGAAAACCTTAATAACGCCAAGCCATACCCTCTTAGTGGTGGTTAAAGATGAGAATGCTTCTGATACACTCGGACTACCTTGAGTACGAGGTCAAGGACAAGGCCCTTAAGAACCCGGAGCCGATAAGCGACGAGCAGAGGAAGGGAAGGCTCGACGAGGTTCTGGCGGTTTTCATGAGCGTTGAGAAGGCCGACGAGACCAACCCCGACGAGGTCGTCGAGAAGGCCGTTATTGAGATTAAGGACGTTGCTTCACAGGTAAAGGCTGACAGGATATTCGTTTACCCCTTCGCCCACCTGAGCAGCGAGCTGGCGAAACCGGATGTCGCACTCAAGGTTCTCCAGAAGATAGAAGAGAAGCTGAAAAAGGAGGGCTTCGAGGTCAAGCGCGCTCCATTCGGCTACTACAAGGCGTTCAAGCTCTCCTGTAAGGGCCACCCGCTGGCGGAGCTCAGCAGAACCGTGGTTCCAAGCGGAGAGGCGGTTTCGAAGGAGGAGCGCAACATAGCCCTCGAGAAGGAGGAGGAGCTGAAGAGCTACTGGTACGTGCTCACGCCTGAGGGTGAGCTTATCGAGGTCGAGAAGTTCGACTTCACCGGCCACGAGAACCTCAGGAAGTTCGCCAACTACGAGATAAGCAAGAACAGGATCGCCGACAGGGAGCCTCCGCACGTCAAACTAATGCTCGAGCACGAGCTGGTTGACTACGAACCGGGAAGCGACGGAGGCAACCTCAGGTACTACCCGAAGGGAAGGCTCATCAAGGGTCTCCTCGAGCAGTACGTCACCGAGAAGGTCATAGAGTACGGGGCCATGGAGGTCGAGACCCCGATTATGTACGACTTCGAGCACCCTGCGCTCGAGAAGTACCTCAACCGCTTCCCGGCGAGGCAGTACGTCGTCAAGAGCGGCGACAAGAAGTTCTTCCTCCGCTTCGCGGCCTGCTTCGGCCAGTTCCTCATAAAGAAGGACGCCACGATAAGCTACCGCAACCTGCCGCTCAGGATGTACGAGCTCACCCGCTACTCCTTCAGGCGCGAGAAGAGCGGCGAGCTTTCGGGCCTCAGGAGGCTCAGGGCCTTCACGATGCCCGATATGCACACCGTCGCTCGCGACCTCAAGCAGGCCATGGACGAGTTCAAGAAGCAGTACAAGCTCAGCATGGAGGTTCTCAGGGGAGTTGGCCTCACGCCGGACGACTATGAGGTCGCCATAAGGTTCACCGAGGACTTCTGGAAGGAGAACAGGGACTTCGTCATTGAGCTGGCGAAGATAATCGGCAAGCCGGTCCTCATCGAGATGTGGAAGCAGAGGTTCTTCTACTTCATACTCAAGTTCGAGTTCAACTTTGTGGACAACCTCGACAAGGCTGCAGCTCTGAGCACCGTCCAGATCGACGTCGAGAACGCCGAGCGCTTCGGCATAACCTACTACAACGAGGAAGGCAAGGAGGAGCACCCGCTCATACTCCACTGCTCGCCCAGCGGTGCCATTGAGCGCGTTATGTACGCCATCCTTGAGAAGCAGGCGAAGCTCCAGGCGAGGGGCACCAAGCCGGCCTTCCCGCTCTGGCTCAGCCCGATACAGGTCAGGGTTATTCCGGTCAGCGAGGAGGTCATGGACTACGCACTCTACGTGGCCGGAAAGCTTGAGGGTGCGAAGATTCGCGTTGATGTCGATGACACCGGCGACAGGCTCAACAAGAAGATAAGGAAGGCCGAGAAGGAGTGGATTCCCTACGTGGTCGTTGTCGGCAGGAACGAGAAGGAGCAGGGCACCGTAACCGTCAGGAGAAGGAGCGACGGAAGGCAGGTCGAGATGCAGCTCGAGGACCTCATCAAGGAGATAAAAAGCCAGATCGAGGGCTTCCCGTACAGGCCGAGGCCTCTGCCCCTGCTACTCAGCAGAAGGCCCAAGTTCAGGGGCTGATCTTCTTTACCTTTAGCTTTTCTGTTCCTTTTCCACCGGTAACCCTGAAGAGGTAAGCAGTTGGTTCAAACTCCTCGCAGGGGGAGGATATGACATACAGATACTCCTTGATGCCGTCCGGCTCGAAACTGGAGCGGGCAAGGAGGACGTAATCACTAACACCTGCCACCCAGGCAACGAACTTCTCCGAGACCACATCGCGGTTTATGGGAAGAACAAGGGTCGAGTTGGGGAGCTGAGCGGCCCTTGAGGCGAGGGTCTGGTTGAGAAGCTTGAGCGTGCTTTCCTCACCTAGCATAAGGGCCGCGCCCTCGAGGGTGTATATCAGCCGGAATGCCGTTCTCTCCGAGAGCACCTTCCCCAGCTCCGTCTCGTATATGTAGCCGATTTTGGGGTTGATCGTCTCGGGTTCGACCTTGTCGAGGTAAAAGACGTTTGGCATGGCCGCCCGAGAATTGTAGCGGGTCCCAAACAGGTCGATTATCGCGAGGTCTCCCCGTTCAAGGGCGGTTCTTACATCCAGACCGACGGTGCCCGCTCGTTTTGTGAAATTGGTCAGCGGGCCGGTGTAGTTGGATACTATCCCAAAATAACCCCTCTCAATGGCCCTGCGGAGAAGAAGAAGCGGGATCCTCCACGCAGAGGAGTACGCGTCGTATATCACCGTAACAACGGCACCAGAGAGGCGGTCCTCGTTAAAAATTTCGAGAACGTTCATTTCCATGACTCCCACCCCAAAAATGGGAGGGAGAGACTACTCCCCAGTGATCCTGCTGCCAGCGAGGATTTCGTCCAGAAAGTCCCTGGCCTCCCCGCTGAACTCCTTCATAGGAACCTCTTTGCCGTACTTATCGTAGACCTTGCCGTCCCTGAAGTTTATCTCAAAGACCTCGTAGCGCTCCTCGCTCTTCTCGTGGTGCTTGATTCCGTGTCCCTTCAGGTGCCTCTCGAGGCTCTCGACATCGACGTACTTCCCGCACTCCTCGCACTTGTAAAACTGCCAGAATATGTAGTCCTGGCCGGCGAGCATGTTGTTCTTGATGTGGTTGATGAGGACGCCTCCGAGGTACTCGTAGAGGTCCTCCTGGATTAAGCTGCCATTGTCCTCGACGACCTTGAATCCGCTCCATACGATGTGGTCGTTGATGTCGGCGAGGGTCGCCTTTATGTAGCGGTAGGTAAGGATAAACGCCCCGTTGTGGATGTAGAACACGCTCTTGTCGGGAACCGCTATTATCCGTATTCCAACCCCATCCCCTTCGGCCAGCTTCTCCGCGTGCTCCTTGTTGTCCGCGACGTCTATTGTAACCCTGACGTTGCTCTTCTTGTGGATCCCCACTATCTTGTCGCCGGATATTTCCCAGTGATAATCATCCAGGTATCTCACCTGAGCGTAGACCCTCTTTATCCTTGGGCTCAGTTCACCGTACTGCATTAATCACCACCGTGGAGAACTCGAAGCCAACGTTAATAAGCTTTAGCGGAAAATTTTAAAAAGGGTCGTTCAGGGAGGAAATGGTTCCGAGGGAGAAAAGCTACCTCCCAAAGCGCCTCTGGCGCTTTTGATATTCGCGTATTATTCTGAGGAAATCAATCTTCCTGAACTCTGGGAAATACACATCGACGAAGAACAGTTCGCTGTAGGCGATCTGGTACAGGAGGAAGTTGCTTATCCTCTCCTCCCCTCCGGTTCTTATGACGATATCGGGGTCGGGCATGTTCGGGTAATAGAGGTACTCCTTTATGAGCTCCTCGTCAACGTCCTCCGGTTTTATCCTTCCCGCCAGGGCGTCCTTCACGATGTCCTTAACCGCATCTGCTATCTCGCTCCTTCCCCCGTAGGCGAGGGCTATGTTCAGCGTGTAGTTGGAGTACTTCCTGGTGGCCCTCTCCGCCTCCTCCGCGGCTTTTCTGACGTTCTCAGGTAGGAGTTCCTTCCTGCCGAGGACGTTGACCCGGATGCCGTACTTGTGCACCCTCTCATCGGTGAGGAGCTCCTTGAACTTCTCCTCGAAGAGCCCCATGAGGGCGTTCACTTCCTCGGGCGTTCTCTTGAAGTTCTCTGTCGAGAAGGCGTAAACAGTGAGCGTCCTTATACCCAGCTCACGGCACCACTCGAGTATCTCCTCGAGCTTCTGGGAGCCGAAGAGGTGGCCGTACCAAGGCGGCTTCTCGAGCTTCCTGGCCCAGCGCCTGTTTCCGTCCATTATTATGGCCACGTGGGTGGGTATGCGGCCTCCCTTAACCCGCTCGAGGAGGTAGTCCTCGTACATGTCGTAGGCGGGCTTGAACAAAATGTGGGGAACATGGGAAAGAAGACGGGAAAGCATCCGGCATCACTCGATCTTCTTCCTTGACCTGAGGTGCTTCTCAGCCAGCTCCATGTATATCTCGGCGTTCTTCTTCGTCCATTCTATTTCCTCTTCGCTGAGCTGCCTGACGACCTTTCCTGGAACTCCGACGACGAGGCTGTAGTCGGGTATCTCCTTTCCGGGCGGGACGAGGGCGCCGGCACCTATGACGACGTGCTTGCCTATCTTGGCACCGTCGAGAACTATCGCTCCCATACCTATGATGGTGTAGTCACCTATCTCGGCACCGTGCACGACTGCGTTGTGGCCGATGGTGACGTACTTACCTATTATCGTGGGCTGGCCGTGGGAGGTGTGTATGCTGACGTTGTCCTGGACGTTGGAGCAGGGGCCGACGTAAATCTGCTCTATGTCCCCCCTCAGAACCGCGCTCGGCCAGACGCTGCTCTTCTCCTCAAGGACGACATCCCCTATGATTGAGGCACTCTCATCGACGAATGCGGTCTCGTGAATTTTAGGCCTCTTTCCATCGAGTTCGTAAATCGCCATAAACATCACCGGCTTTACTCCTCGACATAACTTATAAACCTAACCGGGCAAGATGGTTCGAGGGAGTGCAATGAGGTACAGAAGGGGAGCGAGCGCCGAGAGGGAGCTCATAAAGATGCTCGAAAAAGCCGGCTTCGCTGTCGTCCGCTCCGCCGGAAGCAAGAAGGTTGATATAATAGCCGGAAACGGGAAGCTCTACCTCTGCATAGAGGTCAAAAGCACCCGCGATGAGAAGCTATACTTCAGCGAGGAGGACTACAGAAAGCTGACGTCCTTTGCCGAGAGGTTCGGGGGAAGGCCCGTGGTGGCGGTTAAGTTCATCAACAACGGCTGGAGGTTCTTCCACCCGATGGACATGGAGAAAGGGGGCAAGAACTATAAGGTGAGCCTTCAAACAAAGAATTACCTCACCTTCGATGAAGTCATAGGGAGACAGAGGTCCCTCGAAGGGGTGATAGAACGTGAAACTTAGGGGAGCCCTGATTATAATCCTGCTCACCGCGGTGCTTCCGTTTCTGCCCATCACAAGCGCCCAGTCGCCTCTCGTAATCGTGCCGCTGAACAACGACTTCTCAGGGGTTCCCGGGGACACCATCATAGTCCCATTCAAGCTGGAGAACCTCGGAAACCAGACCCTAGAAAACGTCAGCGTTTACATCACGGGGCCTGCCGAAGGATTCCTTTACCAGAGCAAGGTCATCAGAGAGCCCATAGGACCGAACCAAACATACCAGGATACGCTTTCAATAAAGATACTGAACATCGCCCCCGGGAAGTACAACCTCACCATCGTGGCCAGGGCGGGATCGGTTTACTCCGAGGCCCCCCTGACCGTGACCGTGAAGACTTTCGTGGACTACGACCTGAAGATCGATGTGGGAAGGGAATACCCATACGGAAGCAACGTGAGCGTCATTCTCAGAATGGGCTCAAAGGCCAATGGAGTGATAATCGGCAGGATAGGCTACACAATCACCAGAGACGGGGAAACCGTTGAGAACTTCGTCACCACAATATACCTGAACCCCGGGGAGAAGTGGGTCAGGAACGTTACCCTCAGCCTGCCCCCTGTGGGGGATTACACCGTGAGGCTGTGGGCGTATTTTGGGGGGAAATCAAAGAGCACCACCGCAACCTTCAGGGTGTTCCAGAGAAACCTCGGTTACAAAGCCTACTTCGAGAACGGGGCAATACACGTATTCGTCCACGACGAGGGCGACAGGGGTGTTTCCGACATCTCCGTTAAAATAAACGGGATACCGTTCAAGACGGACGAGTCGGGGACCGTTTCGTACCTCGTCAGTGAGCCCGGCACATACGGAATCGTCCTGAACCTCGACGGAAGAATAGTCACAACCTTTGTTGAGGTCAAGAAGCTCTTCATAAGCTACGAGCAGAGGAACGAGACCCTCCTAGTGAGGGTTGTTGATTCCACGGGAAAACCGGTGCCCAACATAACCGTAACAGCCTCCGGGCCCATCGGCAAGGACTACAGCACCACCAACGCCTCTGGATTGGCCGCGGTGGACCTCAGGAGGACGGGATACGGTACAATAATCCTCAAGGCGGAGAGCAGTGCGTACATGGAGGCATCTGCAAGCGCCAAAACGGTCGAACCGCCGAGGCCCACGCCGACCACGACGTCCAGCCCTAGCCCAACGACCACTACCGCCCAACCAACCACAACCACCACTCCATCAAAACCGCCGAGGGACTACGGCCCCCTCGCGCTTATACTGATCGTCTCGGGCGTCCTGCTCGCGGGAACGTCATACCTTGCGTTTTTCCAGCATACGGTTCAGGAGGAGACCCTTGACAGGTACTACTTCGTCAAGGTGAAGGCACCGAGACTGAGGGGCATCGACAACTTCAGGTTCGAGAAGGGGGTCAATGCAATCGAAGCAAGGGCAACCCGGGGGAAGGTGGAAATCAAGGATGGAAGCGTAATATGGGAGATCGACCACCTGGAACCCGGCGAGGAGGCCTACCTGCAGGTCATCCTCGGCTGAATCCCTTTTCTTTCGTAAACCTTATTAAGCCGGCCGAATACATTCAGATGGAAATCTAAAGGAGGCGAAAGCCATGGTGGACATTGAACTGCTCAGGAAAATTGTGGAGGCGCCGGGCGTTTCCGGCTACGAGTTCCTTGGAATAAGGGACGTCGTTTTTGAGGCCCTGAAGGACCACGTGGACGAGATATACGTTGACAAGCTCGGCAACGTTATCGCCCACAAGAAGGGGAACGGGCCGAGAATAATGATCGCGGCCCACATGGACAAGATAGGCGTCATGGTCAACCACATAGACAAGGAGGGCTACCTCCACATAGTCCCCGTTGGAGGCGTTGACCCCAGAACCCTCGTCGCCCAGAGGATAAGGTTCTTCACCGAGAAGGGCGAGCGCTACGGCGTCGTCGGCCACATACCACCGCACCTCCAGAAGCCCGAGGACAGGAAGAAGGCCGCGGACTGGGACACCATCGTTGTGGACGTCGGCGCTGACAGCAGGGAAGAAGCCGAGGAGATGGGCTTCCGCGTCGGAACCGTCGGTGAGTTCGCTCCAGCGTTCGTCCAGCTCAACGAGAACAGGATTGCGACGCCATACCTCGACGACCGCGTTTGCCTCTACGCCATGATAGAGGCCGCCAGAAGGGTTGAGAACCACGAGGCGGACATCTACTTCGTTGCCTCCGTGCAGGAGGAGGTCGGCCTCCGCGGTGCTAGGGTCGCGAGCTACGCGATTGATCCGGAGATAGGCATAGCCATGGACGTCACCTTTGCCAAGCAGGTCGGCGACAAGGGTAAAATCGTGCCCAAGCTCGGCGGCGGCCCGGTCATGGACGTAGGTCCGAACATCAACCCCAAGGTTCGCGCCTTTGCCGATGAGGTTGCGGAGAAGTACGAGATACCGCTCCAGGTCGAGGCCAGCCCGAGGCCGACCGGAACCGACGCCAACATAATGCAGATCAACCGCGAGGGCGTTGCGACGGCCGTTCTCAGCATACCGATACGCTACATGCACAGCCAGGTCGAGACCGCCGACCTGAGGGACATAGACAAGACCATCGAGTTCGCCAGGCGCTTCCTCGAGGAGCTTCGCGAGATGGATCTCACTCCGTGAGCATCAGGTATAACCGAGTTTTACCCTCTTTTTTCCATTATAAAGCCCGATTCCCCGGGAAAAGTTTATACTCCAAACCACCATAATATATACCGGTGGGGAGCGTGGAATATGAGGAGGTTCTGAAAAGCGTGAGGCTCATCATGGAAGGGATGCCCGCCTCCGTCGAGGAGTTCAAATCCATGGGACTCGCGCGGGATGGGGTGTACAAAAGGCTCGAGTTCGCTATCGGGGTGGTTCTGGATGGGCTCTCAGAACTCGCGAGGGAGCACGACATTATCGCCCTGTCGTACAAGGAGATAGTTGAAGGCCTCTCGGAGAAAGGAGTAATTCCCGAAAGCGTCGCGGATAAGGCGATTTTCCTGGCCCAGCTCAGGGAGGTTCTCATCTACGACTATGATTTGGTAAACGATGAAATGGCATTCAGAGACATGGATGAGTATCTCGAATTCATCGAGACTGTCCTGGACTTCCTGGAGGGGTCCCGGTGATACTCGTTGTGCCCGTGGGTGGTGTGGACACCGGAACCGTAGAGGCGGTTTCAAGGTTCGTTGACAGCTACTATTCCCGTTTGAGCCTCCCGGTCAGGGTGTCCGATACTATACCCGCAGAATGGTTCTCGGACGCGTACAATCCCTCCAGGGACCAGTTCCTCGGCAGGGTGTTTCTAGAGGCCCTTGGGGAGATAAGAGCAAAAACCGGGGCGAGGGCGGTTCTTGGAATCACATCCCTCGACCTCTACGAGAAGGGTCTCAACTTTATATTCGGGCTCGCCCACCCCGGGATGGGCGCCGCGGTCATTTCAACCTTCCGCCTTCGGCCCGAGTTCTACGGGGAGAGGTCCAACGCGAATCTGCTGGTTGAAAGGGCGGTTAAAGAGGCCATGCACGAGCTCGGCCACGTCTTCGGCCTGGGACACTGTCCGAACAGACTGTGCGTAATGCACTTCTCCAATTCCATACTCGACACGGACGTGAAGGGGCCGTACTACTGCACGTCCTGTGAGCTCAAACTGAAGAAAAACCTGGGGGTGATTTCATGATTGAGATAGAGATCAAAGGGTACGCGGATGATAAAATCTTCAGCAGGGTCAGGGAGAACTTCGAGATGATACGGAAGGAGTATCACGAGGACACGTACTTTCAGCACCCCTGCAGGGACTTCGCCGAGACTGACGAGGCGCTCAGGATAAGGGTGAGGCGCTTCAACGGGCACTTCGAGGCGTTTCTGACGTACAAAGGACCGAAGATAGACTCGAACTCAAAGACACGGAAGGAAATCGAAGTCCCGCTCAGCGATCCGGACAAGCACGCCGAGATACTGGCTCGCCTGGGCTTCAGGGAGGTCATGACCGTTGAAAAGGTCAGGGAGAAGTACTACGTGGACAAGGGAATTGTCATAGCACTGGACGAGATCGACAGGCTCGGGAAGTTCATAGAGATAGAGGCCCTGGCCGAGAGCGAGGAGGCCGTGGAAGAGACCGTGAGGCGGCTGAGGAAGATACTTGAAGAACTGGGGGTAAAACGCTTTGAGAGACGTTCGTACCTCGAGCTCCTGCTTGAAAGGAGATGAGCTATGGGGAAGCTTGATGAGTTCTTTAAATCCCTGGGAGGGGAGAAGAAGCGCTCCGAACTGGAGGTTCTGGAGGAGATCGAGGCGTACCTCCATGAGGGCGGGATAGACGAAGCCATCGCAAAGCTCCCTGAACTCAAAAGGGAGCACAACCTCTTCCTCGCCCTCAGGATGATAGTGCGCGCCATAGTCGAAACGCTCGACGAGGCTGAGAGGCAGGGCACCCTCACAGACGATGAAATAGGGATGATAAAGGAGAAGGTTCGGAGCCTGATTCCCGCCGTGAACGGCCTGTTAACCAAGCGCTATCGTGCCATTCTCCTCTCAGACCTGGCGGTTCTGTTTTACCGGCTAGACGACGAGCTCAATGGGGACCTCGCACTGAAGACCGCAATAAACCTCGCGGGGGACGATGCCGATATAGTGAGGGACATCATTATGGAGCTCGTGAAGAGGGGGCTTTTGGCGAAGGCGGGCTACGCCATCAAGATGGCAAAGAATCAGGAAACCATTGACGTCGTGCTGGTCAATCTTGCGGAGAGCTTCTACCTCGCGGGCGACGAAAAGAGGGCGGCGTTGATATTGAAGCACATATCCCATCCGTTCCAGAGGGCCATGGCGCTCTACTACATGGCGTCCGTAGAGGGAGAGCGGGACCGGAAAAAGGCCCTCCGTCTTCTTGAAGCGGCCTTTGAGGAGGCAGAGAAGGTTGAATCTCCCGACGCGAGGTTCGAGCTCATGCTGAAGCTTTACGACCTCAAACACAGTCTTTTGGGGGAGAGCTTCAACGTGAGGGACGTCCTATCCTGGAGAGGAGCTCCTCAGGAGTGAGAACCGTCTCACCGAGCACGCCCCTTTTCTTCAGCTCATGGGAAACCTCAAGGGCCGGCGGCAGCTTCACCCCGAGCCTTCTTAGGGTGTCCGCCTCCTCCGCGACCTCCTCAGGGGTCCCCTGGAGGACTATCTCCCCGCGGTCCATGACCATAACCCTGTCGGCGTAGCGGAGAATGTAGTCGGTATGGTGCTCCACGAGGACGACGGTTATACCATGCTCCCTGTTGAGGAGCGACACAAGGCCCAGAACCTCCCTCCTTCCCACGGGGTCAAGCTGGCTCGTCGGCTCGTCGAGGACTATTATTGACGGCTCCATCGCAAGAACAGCCGCGATAGCGAGCCTCTGCTGCTGACCGCCGCTCAGGTTCGGCGGGAACTCCTTCTCAAGACCCCTCAGGCCGGTGACCTCAAGGGCCCACCGGAGCCTTCTGAGTATCTCATTCCGCTCAAGCCCCAGGTTTTCCAGACCGAAGGCTATCTCCTCCTCCACCGTCATGTTGAAAAGCTGGCTCTCGGGGTTCTGAAGGACGAGGCCGACGACCGTGGAAAGCGTTGGGACGGGGGTTTCCTTCGTGTTGTACTCCTCCCCCGTCCTTGGGTCTTTAACAATCACGTCGCCCTCAAACTCCCCCTTTATCGAGTTCGGGATTATCCCGTTGAGGGTGAGGCAGAGGGTGGACTTTCCGCTCCCGCTCGGGCCGATTATCCCGAGGAGCTCGCCCCTCTTTACCGTGAAGCTGACGTCCTTCAGGGAATAGCTCTCCGCCCGACGGTATTTGAAGCGGAGGTCCTCAACACGGATTACGTTCATCTGCCCCTCACCACCCTCGGGACGAGGAAGAACGTGCTTATAATGAAGACTAGGGTGGAGAATATCTCGAGCCTCCCTATCCACATGTGGAGGATGAGGAGAATCTTCATATCCACGGGCATGTGGGTCGAGGTTATCCCCACGCTCAGCCCGACGTTGCCCTGTGCGGAGGCCACCTCGAAGAAGGAATCCACGAGGCTGGTTCCCATGCGGAGCATCGTGTAAACGGTTCCGATGAGGAGCAGGGCGATGTAGGTTATTGTGAAGCTCATAACCTCCTGAATATCCTCCTCGGTGAACAGATAGTTGCCGACCTTGCGCTTTATGACGGCTCCCCTGGGCAGTATGGCCTGCTGAATCGTCCATTTGAGGCTCTCGTACATCAGCGTGACGCGGATGAGCTTTATACCTCCCGCAGTACTTCCAGCGCCACCGCCTATGACCATGAGGATTCCGATTATGAACTTGCCGAGCTCGGGGTACCTGCTGAGATCGGCTATGCCGAAGCCCGTACACGTTATTGCAGAGACGGAGTGGAAAACCGACTGACGGAGGGATTCACCCACGGTGTCGCCCACCTGGATGAGACTGTAGGCAGTTATCGCAACCGCTGGGACGAGGAACACGAACATATACCCTACCTGGATGTCCTCAAAGAAGGGCTTCAGGTGCCTGCTGACGAACATCCTGTAGTGAACCGTGAAGTTGACGGCACCCATTATCATCAGGAATATCGTGACCGCCTCGATGGACGTGCTGTTGAAGTAGCCGATGCTGAGGTCGTGGGTGCTCATACCGCCCGTTCCCAGGCCGGTCATCGCGTGGGTGACGGCATCGAAGAGGGGCATGCCGTTGATGTAGTACAGGTAAATGCCGACAACGGTCAGGACGGAATATATCTGGAAGATGACCTTGGACGTGTTAACCAGGTTTGGGAGGATTCTCTCGCTCCTGGCCTCGGCCCGGTAAAGCCTCGCTGCAGCCACACCGGGGCGTATGAGAACGGTGAGGGCGACGAGAACTATACCGATTCCGCCGAGCCACTGCATCCAGGCACGCCAGAACAGGAGGATGTGGGGATAGCTCTCCAGATTGGTCATCATGGTGAGGCCCGTGCCCGTCCACGCGCTCATGCTCTCGAAGTAGGAGTCTATGAACGACATCTTGGCTATGGCCATGAAGGGCACGACACTTATGGCGGAGGCAAAGAGCCAGGTGAACGCGGCCGAAACCATGGCCTGCCTGAGGTTGACGTCCTCGATTTTACCCATGTGCCTTGCCAGCCAGGCACCGAAGAGCACGGAGAATGTGCCTGGGAGGGCAAAGTAGATGACGTAGTTAATCTCCTCCGGATAAAACCAGGCCAGCAATACAGGGATGAGGTAGGCGATGCCCACGCCCTGAAGGATTGAGCCGATGAGGTTCTTCACCACGAACAGATCGTCCGAGATGTTGATGTGCTTGCCGAGTTCCAGCATAGGCCCACCGTAGGGGTAGGGTTCGCACCAAATAAAAGGTTTTCCCGTGGAAAGGTTTAAGGGGCACGTGCTCACCCCAGTTATGGTGATAAAAAGTGGACGAACGGGAGGCACTGATAAAGGCCGGCGAGATAGCCAGACAGGTCAAGAAGGAAGTTGCCGAACTCATAAAGCCGGGGGCAAAGCTCTACGACATCGCCGAGTTCGTTGAAAGGAGGATAATTGAGCTTGGCGGAAAACCGGCGTTCCCGTGCAACCTTTCAATAAACGAGATTGCGGCCCACTACACACCCTACAAGGGCGACGAAACCGTCCTCAGAGAGGGCGACTACCTCAAGCTCGACCTCGGCGTTCACGTCGATGGATACATAGCCGACACCGCCGTGACCTACCGCGTCGGGATGGAGGAGGACGAGCTGATGGCGGCCGCCAGGGAGGCCCTCGAGAACGCCATCTCCACGATCAGGGCGGGCACCAGGATAAACGAACTCGGGAAGGCCATAGAGGACACCATACGCGGGAAGGGGTTCAACCCGATAGTCAACCTAAGCGGCCACAAGATAGAGCGCTACAAACTCCACGCGGGCATCAGCATACCCAACATATACCGCCCCGCCGACAGCTACGAGCTCAAGGAGGGGGACGTCATCGCGATAGAGCCCTTCGCGACCACCGGTGCCGGCCAGGTTATAGAGGTGCCGCCGGCGCTCATCTTCATGTACGTGCGCGACAGACCCGTCAGAATGGCCCAGGCGAGGAGGCTCCTCATGCACATCAAGAGGGAGTACCGCACCCTGCCCTTCGCCTACCGCTGGCTGCAGGACTTCATGCCGGAGGGACAGCTCAAGCTCGCCCTCGCCCAGCTCGACAGGGTCGGGGCCGTTTACAGCTACCCGATACTGCGTGAGGTCAGGGGCGGCATGGTAGCTCAGTTTGAGCACACGGTCATCGTGGAGAAGGACGGGGCATACATCATGACCTGACGTTTTTCATTCAATTTTGCGGCAGGGTTTATCCCCTTCTCCCATTCTTGGAAAGACATCGAAAACAGCCGAGTCAGCATCTCATTTTCTGTTTATTCGGGTCTGACTGCGGTTGAGTGAGCCGGTTCCACAGGGATGTCCGCGTTCACAGTACCAGTGGGACGTTGTGGAGTGAGCAAGACGGGAGAAGAGGGGAATCAAGACCCCCATCGGGCTCGGCAGTTGGTTGGCGCCGGGGCAGGGATTTGAACCCTGGTGGGCAGAGCCCACTGGATCTCGAGTCCAGCGCCTTCCCAGGCTAGGCTACCCCGGCGCGGTTGAGAGTTCATGGTGGAGTTTTATAAATCTTTCCGCGAAAAATTTATTAAAGAAATGTTATTAAAATCCTGTTGAAAAGGTTTAAATTGACCGGCGCCCTAGTATAATATGAAGGAGGTGACAGCATGGTCGGTATTCTTGTGCAGGAAGTTATGACCGACAGGTTCCAGAAAATCGACATCGCCGCCCCGCTTTCTGAGGCGATTGGAATTTTCGAGAAGGAAGACCCCGACCTTATTCTGGTCTTCGACGGAAACCTGTACAAGGGAGTCCTGACACAGGACCTTATTATACGCTCCCACCTCAAGTGGGACCCAACCAAGGCCAAGGTTAAGGATGTGTACAAAACCGCCCCGGTTATCAAGCCGGATGAAGACCTTAGCAAGGCCGCCAAGCTCATGATGGAGGTTGATCTCCGCTCCCTCCCCGTTGGAGAGAGCAAGGCTGAAATCATTGGAGTTATAAGCGACATAGAGCTCCTCAAAAGGGTCGCCGAGGGAGAGTTCGGAAAGAAGAAAACGGAGGAGTTCATGACCAAGGACGTCATAACACTGAAGCCGGACGATACCGTTGCCAAGGCCCTTGCAACGATGCGCGACCACGCGATATCGAGGATTCCGATAGTAAACGAGACCGGAAAGCTCGAGGGGCTCGTAACCCTCCACGACCTCATCATAAGGTTCATCAAGCCCCGCTTCAAGTCCCAGTACGGTGAGGTGGCCGGTGAGAAGATTCCCCCGTTCAGCATGCAGCTCCGCGATGTCATGATAAGGGGCGTCATAACCGCCAGGCCGGAGGCCAGCGTCAGGGAGGCCGTGGCGACGATGATGGAGAACGACATCGACGGCCTCGTCCTCGTCGATGAGGGCAACAGGGTCGTGGGCATCCTGACCGTGAAGGACCTGCTCCTGCCCATATCCAGGATGGTCGAGAAGGAGGCCCGCTTCTACCTCCAGCTGGGAGGTGACGCTGAGATACTCAGCGACTTCACGAGGGAGCGCATCATAGACGACGTCAAACGCTTCGTCGACGGCTACGAGGACCTCCTGGGCCAGGAGGGCATAATCTACCTCTACATAAGGCGCTTCAACGAGAAGTTCCGCGGCGTGCACCTGTACCAGGCCAGGATGCGCGTTGTTACCGACAGGGGAGTGTTCATAGCCACCGGTGAAACCTGGGGTGCAATACAGGCAGTTCACGACGCCCTGAGGGCCATCGAGAGGCAGCTGCTCCAGAAGGCCGAGCTGGAGCACGACACCCGCTACTACAAGAGGTTCATAGAAAAATTGGGACTGGAGTGATTTCACTCCATTTTAAATTCTCTTTCGAGGATTTTCAGCTGCTGCTTCTCCAGTGATGCGGGATCAACGATAAGCGCCATGGTGCCTCCCTGGAGCAGCACCCTGTCTTTTATGTTCAGAAGGAACTTAAACGCACTCTCAAACCCGTTCTCAACAATTAGATACTCCACCGCTTCCACGACAACCACCGTGTAGCCCCTGGCCAGGGCCCCGGCCATGAGATCCGTCAGGATGTCTATTTTGGTCGGGCTTATGGCGTACACCCTGGGTGAGTCCGAAAGCTCTCCCTCGGATACCCTCGTCATCCAGAACACAACGGCATTCGGATGCAGCACGTCTTCAAGCGAATTGACGTCTCTCCGGGTTATCAGAATCATATTGGGTATCCTCTCAAACTCCCCCAGAGCCCTCCTCGCCGCGGCCCTGCTGGGATACATGAAAGCCCCACGGGGCACTTCGTGACCGTCGTCCGGGGCGGGGAAAACAAACGGCCAGAGAACGAAGCTCAGTGCGCCGATGGCCATCATAATCCTGAAGAGGGTGCCCAGCCAGAAACCGTAGGGGATGAACCACGGCCACGCGGCGGTTACTGGATACGTGGCGTTCAGAAAACCCAGGAGAACCATCCCAGTGGGGAGGAGCATCTGACCCCATCTCCTGGAGATTACATGCCTGTAGAGCAGAAGACCCATGTAAATGTAGCCAGCAACGTAAACCATCATGGGGCCGAAGCTCTTCAGGAAGAAGCTTACCTCCACCGTGCTCACGTTGGTGATAACTATCCAGAGGTACGCCAGCACGCCCACCCCCAGGGCGAGGACGGAGTTCCTGAGGGAGGGGGTTGAAGGGTTCAGGTGTTCCGCGGCCAGTATCAGGAGAACCCCCTGGAACGCGGTGTTTATCATATCAAGCACGAAGGACACCGAAGATACAAGGGAAAGGCCCAGGGGTTCAAGGAGGAGCCTCTCCGGGTCGATGGCGGCCAGGAGGAAAGCAAACATCATCAGCATCCAGCCTCCGCTCTCCTCCCTCCGTGTTTTGTACGCCGCCACCCCAAACAGGACCCATCTCGAGATAAGGTTGAGGAAGTATGCCCAGCTCAAAGCTTCCGTACCTCCTTCTCCTGCCTGACGATCAGCAGGCTGCCGGGAGGAACGTTTCTATCAACTATGGCACCGGGACCTATGAAAGAGTTGCTCCCTATCTTTCTGCCGGGATAAATGCTGACGTTTATGCCCACCTTGACGTCGTGGCCGATTATCGCGCCGAGCTTGTGCCTGCCGCTGTCCTCGAGCTTACCCTTAACCTCGACCTTCACGTTGCCCCTGTCGTGTCTGAGGTTCGCGGTTATCGTCCCCGCGCCCAGGTTGGTGTTCTCCCCGATTATTGAGTCACCGACGTAGTTGAGGTGGGGCGCATTGCTGCCGTCCATTATTATGGAGTTCTTGACCTCCACCGCGTTGCCCACGTGACAGCCGTCCCCTATACTGGTGGCGGGCCGTATGAAGCAGTTGGGGCCAATTTTGGAGTTCCTTCCTATCTTAACCGGACCCACGATGTACGCCCCGCTCCGGACGACTGTGCCCTCTCCAATCTCAACCGGCGGGACTATGGTGGCCCCCTCCTCCACTATACCCCGTATTTCGTGCCTCAGCTTGTTCTTCAGGAGGTACTCGTTGAGCTCAAGGAGGTTCCAGGGCCTGCCTATGTCGTTCCAGTAGCCGGAGTAAACCGCGTATGTCACCCTTCTGCCCGCCCGTATCATGAGGTTGAGGGTGTCCGTTATCTCGTACTCTCCGCGCTTGCTCACCGGGGTCTTCTCGATGAACTCAAAAACCTCGGGCCTGAATATGTAAACGCCGAGGTTGGCGTAGCCGGGAACCTTCCCGGGTTTCTCCTTCACCCCGGAAACAAGGCTCCCCTCGACCTCTATCTTGCCAAAGTGGCTGAGGTCGTCGAACTCTTTAACAAGAAGGGCAGCGTCGGCCTTTTCCCTCCTGAAGGCCCCTATCAGATCCTTTACACCCTCGATCTCAAAGTAAATGTCGCCGTTGGCCACTATGAACTCCTCTTCCCCGATGTTCTTCCGGGCGGACTCTATCGCCTTGGCAGTCCCTTCACCGGGCAACTGGTCAACGTAGGTTATCGGTTTGCCGTTGAACTCATCGCCCAGGGTCTTGATCAGCTTCTCCTTCTCGTATCGAACAACGATGATGAACTCATCCACGAAAGGGTCTAGGTTCTCAAGAACGTAACCGATTATAGGCCTGTTGGCCACTTTGAGTATAACCTTTGGCCTGTCATCCGTCAGCGGCCGGAGCCTTTCACCCTTTCCAGCGGCAAGAACAACAGCCTTCACATAACCACCCCCATCAGGTAGACCGCGATTGCGATTAAACCGAAGGATACGAGGAAAGTCCGCCTGCTCACCGCGCCGGCAAGCTTGAGTAGGAGCTTCATCGTCACAAGGCTCACCACGAACGCCGCCAGGAACGCGGTGAAGAGCAGCGCGACGGGAAGCTTCGGGTCCCATCCCCCCATGAAAGCGAGCTTCAGGACCAGGTACACGGGTGCCACCAGGAAGCTCAGCTCAAGGGCCCGCTTTACGTCCATGCCCGTGCTCGCAAGGCCGAGGAGTACAAAGCCGCTCCTCGAGAGTCCCCCTATTAGGGCGACACCCTGGGCCAGCCCGGAGACCACAGCATCCACCAGGGTGGCCTCGTCCTTTTTCTCCCGGATGCTGCGTTCGATCCCTTCAAGGGGTGCCTGAACGCGCGTACCGGCCAGGAGACCCACCAGAACCAGCCCAAAGCCGGCAATCGCGTTTATCAGGTCCGAGGTGCCGGGATCCACTGCATCGGAAACCGTCTTCAGGATGGGATATCCCACCAGCAGGGTGAACACGGAGGCGTAGATGAAGTACATCGTGTCCGAATCGAGATGTTTCTTAATCGCATTTTGGGAGCCGAGCGCTATCAGCTCCCTGAAGTAGAAGAGGGTAGCAAACATCACACCCAGATAGGAGGGGACGAGATAATCCCCATACGAGGGTGCCACAGCCCCTAGAAGGGCGGTGAAGGAGTGGCCCTCCGGACCGACCGGGAGCCAGGAACCGAGCGCGATTATCATTCCGGAAATCAGCGGTGCAACGTAGTCCACGGGCGATATCATGGCAACCACAGAAGAATTTAAACGGCCTAAAACATAAACTTTTCGAGGGATTCGGATGAGGCTGACCGTGATCTACGAGAACCATGCCGGGTTCGTGAAGGGCCTCCTAGGCGGGCACGGATTCTCCGCCCTCCTGGAGCACAGGGGCAGAAGGGTGCTCATCGACACAGGAACCGACGGGGAGGTGCTTCTCGGCAACATGACCGAGCTTGGAATCGATCCTGGGGAAATAGACTCCGTCTTCATAACCCACGGGCACTACGACCATACGGGCGGACTGAAGGCGTTTTTAAATGCGCGGGAGGAGCCGGTGAGGGTCATCGCCCACCCAGAAATCTTCCGGCGCAGGGTGGCACTGAAACCCCACAGGAGGGATATAGGGATCCCCTTTGACAGGAGGGAGCTTGAGGGGCTTGGAGCTGAGTTCATCCTGAAAGAAGGGCCCTTCGAGTTTGCGCCGGGACTCTGGAGTTCCGGGGAAGTACCGCGGCGCACGTGGGACAGGGCCGTGGGCTACGTTGAGGAGAACGGCCGCCTCATCAGAGACCCGGTCCCCGACGATATCGCCCTGATCGTCGACATGGGGGACTCGGTAGCCGCGGTCACCGGCTGCGGCCATTCAGGAGTTCTGAACATAGCATGGCACGCGGAGGACGTTCTTGGAAAGCCGGTCAGGGCGTTGATAGGGGGACTCCATCTGAGGGGCGCCAAAAAAGAGCTTCTAAATGGGGTCGTTGAGAGAATCGACGCCGAAATGCTCTACGCCGGCCACTGCACGGGGCTGGACGAGTACGCGTTCCTGAAGGCGGGGCTGGGCGAGAGGATTGAACCCCTCTACGTCGGCAGGGTCATCGAGCTTTAGCGAACCTTTAAATACCCGGCCGAAAAGCTAAGCACCGCGAGAGAAAAGAGAAAATGAGAGGTGAGAGAGATGAAGAACCCCTTTGAAAAGATGCCGACGGTGCTTACCGCTGACGAGATTATCGATAAGGCCTTCAGGAGAGCGGAGAAGGCGGCCTCGGCCCTCACCCCCAAGGGCGGCCCCAGGGCCAAGGCCAGGCAGAGGGAAGAGCTGAGAATCAGAACGATCTCCAACGTCATCCGCGACAACCTGAAGAAACTGCTGGACAGGACGCCCGGAGTCTCGGAACTTCCCCCGTTCTACAGGGAGCTGGTTGATACGCTCGTTGACCGCGACCAGTTCCACCGCTCCCTGGCCCACGTCAACTGGGCAGTAAAGACGATACGGAACCTTGAGCAGCGCTACGCCGAGAAGATACGATACTCGCGCGACCCGGACGAGATGTCAAGGCTCCGCAGGCAGTTCTACGGCCGCGTTGCCGACGTCATCAGGGACATCGCCGACGACCTTGAGTACCTCAACCAGGCGAGGAACGTCCTCAAAGACCTCCCTGTCGTCGATCTCAACCTTCCGACGGTGGTTATAGCGGGTCATCCCAACGTGGGCAAGAGCACGCTCCTCAGGGTGCTGACGAACGCCAGACCAGAGGTCGCCAGCTACCCCTTCACCACCAAGGGCATAAACGTCGGCCAGTTCGAGGAGCACTACCTGAAATACCAGGTCATAGACACGCCCGGCCTTCTCGACAGGCCGCTCAGCGAGAGGAACGAGGTGGAGAGACAGGCCATCCTGGCGCTCAAGCACCTCGGAAAGGTCATAGTCTACATCTTCGACCCCAGCGAGTACTGCGGCTATCCGATTGAAGAGCAGACCCACCTGTTCGAGGAAATTTACAAAGAGTTCGGGGAGTTCCCCTTCATCGTAGTCCTCAACAAGGTGGACATAGCGGACGAGGAGAAGATTAGAAAGGTAGAGGAGTTCGTCAGAGGCAAGGGCCTTGAACCCCTCAGAATCTCGGCGCTCAACGGCGAAGGGCTCGATGAACTCAAGAAGCGCGTCATCGAGCTGGTCAAACCGATGGTCGAGGAGCAGGCGAAGAGGATAATGGAGAAGGAATTGCGGAAGTACAGGGAAGAGCTTGAGCTCTGACCCTCGCTTCTTTTATATCGTTAACCACCGTAAAGCCAGAGAAGTTAACGGTAGCGTAAAGTTTTTAGGGTTAACGGTACTTAACGGTAATCATGGATGTGAATGAACTTCTGGCACTCATTCGCCAAGGGGAGAACGAGAGGATAGAGTTCAAACGCAGGGCAACGCCTGAAATCGCCAGAGAGATATGCGCCATGGCCAACGCCGACGGTGGCTACATTCTGATAGGTGTAAGCGACGAGGGCAATGTTTTGGGATGTGACATCAAAAAGGCCAGGGAAACGATATCCTCCGCACTTCAGAACGTCACCCCTCCCCTGCAGGTAAAAACCCACGTGCTTGAGATTGGTGGCAGAAACGTTCTTGTCGTAGAGGTCCCAAAGTCCCGGAACCTCTGCTCCATCGGTGGAGTCGCCTACATCAGGATAGGCTCTGGGATAAGGCCCCTTTCAATCCAGGAGATTCTCATGCTCTCCTCCGAGCTGGGGGCGGTTACCTGGGACGAGTTTCCAGCGGCCGAACTCCCGAAGATGAAGGAAGAATACGTTGAGTGGTTTTTCTCGGCGGTGGAGAAGGCAAGGGGCAGGCGTATCCCGAGGGAAGACTGGAGCCGTTACCTGAGGAGTGGAAAGGCGATTAAAGGGGACAAGCTGACGAACGCGGGGGTCCTGTTTTTCACCGATGTCGAGGAGTTCATACCGCACGCGGGGGGCAGAATCGTCAAAATGGATGGGGAGAGACCCGTGTGGAGCAGGGAGTTCCAGGGGCCGGTATGGAAGGTTATAGATGAGATGTACGCGGAGCTTCTTTCCCAGTTCAGCACGATAGAAGTGGTGGTGGGAACAAAGAGAACCAAACTGTCCGAGTATCCCACAAGGGCCGTCAGGGAGGCCATAATAAACGCCTTCGCCCACAGGAACTACGCAATCCCCGCGGACGTCAGGATTTTCGTCCATCCGGATAGGCTTGTAATAAGAAATCCAGGGGGCCTGATGCCGGGAGTGGACCTCGAAGACCCCGAACACGTGCCGAGGAACCCCAACCTGTGCGGACTCATGTACGATGCGGGCTACATCGAAAAGTACGGCTACGGCCTAAGACTGATCCGCGAGGAATGCAGGAAGCACGGCCTTGTGGAAGTGGAGTTCAGAAGCAGCGCAAACCGCTTTGAAGTGGTCTTTAAGAAGAAAACTGACGAGCTTCTGGATGATACCGACAGAAAAATCCTCGAGTTCCTGACCGTTCCGAGGAGGAGCGGGGAGATAGCAAAGTACGTTGGCCTCTCGAAGCCTGCCGTGTTAAAAAGGCTTGAAAAGCTCGAAGCCCTGGGCCTTGTAAGAGCCATAGGCAGAGGTGCCCAGAGAAGGTACGAGATGGTTCATCGTTAACCACCGTAAAACCAAAGAAGTTAACGGTAGCGTAAAGTTTTCAGGGTTAACGGTACTTAACGATAGCACTTAAAAGGAGAAAAGAGTTCAGGCGCTCTCCTCCTTGATGAGAACGGCGTTGACGACGCCGTCCTGGCCGGGCCTGCTGGTGACTATGGCCCTGCCGGCCTCGGTCTCGACGATGGCGCCCTTGGTGATTATGTTTCTCCTGACGTACTGCCTGTTGGCCGGGTTCTCAACGACGTTGAGTATCTTGACCTTCTTGCCCTTTCCGCCGTCGAAGACGTTGGCGTAGAGGGCCTCGATGAGCCTGACCTTCCTGTTTCCGCCGTAGGTCCTGATTATCTTCTTCTTCTCCCTGTCCTCGCCGACCTTGGTGAAAGCGGGCTCCCTTCCAAGCTCCCTCTTCCTCTTCTTCCTAGCGAGGATAATCCTTCCGCCCGAAGGCTTCTTGAGTGATCTTCCCTGCCAGATAGCCATTCTTCTCACCTCATGAGATTGATATTCACCGTTTACAACCTATCGCCACTTTCGGGGGTTCGTTTATAAGCTTTTCTGGCTCGCCGGCTCAAAAAATTTAAAAGGCCCCGCCCCCATTACTCCAGCGGGTGGTGGAATGGGCGCGATAGATGCGTTTGTAAGGACATTCTCGCTCATGATGGAAGCGAAGAGACTCTACATCCCGGCACTGATCTTCGCACTCCTTCTCGCCCCGGTGACGGCGTATCTGCTCCCAAGCGGGCAGTTTGAAATCACACCGAACCAGACCACGAGCGGGGACGTCATCATGGAGCAGTACGGTGGGGACGTGGAGGAGGAGTTCCTGGACTACCTCACCCAGCTCGGAAAGGCCTTCGCGGTAATAACCCTCATCAGCACCATCATCGGCTCGATAGTCCAGTACGCCATCATAAAGGGGGTTCTCCTCCACGAATCAGGGGAGGAGTACAGCATCGAGGGGCTTCTCCTCGACGGCCTTAAGCACCTCCCAGGAGTCATTTTAATTGGACTCATATTCACTACAGTCGCCATTGCACTCGCCGCGGTCGCGCTGATACCCGCGGTTCTGGGAGCGATGTTCCTTCCATGGGGCGCGGTGCTGATACTAATTGGAGTTCTGCTCCTCCTGGCGGTACTGGCCATCACAACCAGCCTCACGGCCATAGCAATACCCCTCTACGCGGATAAGGGGCGGATAAGCGCGGCCTTTGAGGCATTTGGAATGACCTTTGGAAACGCCCTCTCCAGCCTCGCCTTCGGTGTGCTCCTCTGGGTGGGCGTGATAGCGATAACGATGATAACTGGGCCCCTGAGCTTCGCGGCGGAGGTAATCCTCCCAGAGGGAATTGCCAGCTACGTCTCGCAGTTCCTCCAGGCCCCCTTCAACGCCCTCCTCATGGAGTTCCTGTGCGTCGGAGGGGTTGCGTTCTACCGGGAAATTCAGAAGATGGAAGAACTGAAAAAAGTTGACGAAGAGCTCATGGAGCTTGGGATTGAGATTTAACCCCCGTATTTCCTCTCTTTTGCGGCCTTAACGAGCCCGCGGAACACTGGCGCGGGGTTCATCGGCCGCGACTTGAACTCGGGGTGGAACTGGGTGGCTATGAAGTACCTCCTGTCCGGGAGCTCGAGTATCTCCATCCTCCTGCCGTCGTCCCCGGCCACTCCGCTGAAGACCAGGCCCGCCTTCTCGAACTCTTCTATGTAGTCTGGATTGACCTCCCAGCGGTGCCTGTGGCGCTCGTAAACTATCTCCTTCCCGTAAAGGGCCCTGGCCATGGTGTTGGGTTTTATGTGGACCGGGTAAGCGCCAAGCCTCATCGTACCCCCAAGCCTGTCCAGGTCCCTCTGCTCCGGCATGAGGTCAACAACTGGATGAGGTGTCTGCGGGTCTATCTCCGTGGAGTGGGCGCCTTTCAGGCCAAGGACGTTCCTGGCGAACTCAACGACGGTGAGCTGGAAGCCGAAGCAAATCCCGAGGAACGGAATGTCGTTCTCCCTCGCGTAGCGGGCGGCCATCATTTTGCCCTCGGTTCCACGGGCACCGAAGCCGCCCGGGACGATTATTCCATCGACCCCCTCCAGAAGCCTGACACCGTGCTTTTCAAGCTCCTCTGCTTCTATCCAGCGTATCCTGACCTTGACGCCGTTGGCAACGCTGGAGTGCTTCAGGGCCTCCTTGATGCTCAGGTAGGAGTCCGAGAGCTTGACGTACTTTCCGACGACGGCTATCTCAACCGTGTCCTCAAGGTTCTTGTACGTCTCAACCATGTCCCTCCAGGCATCGAGGTCCGGCTCCCTTTCGGGCAGGCCGAGCCGCTTGGTGATGTACCGGGCCAGCCCCTCCTTTTCGAGCATCAGCGGTACCTCGTAGGTGTCCTCAACATCGTAGGCGCTGATTACAGCCTCCTCGGGGACGTTGGTGAAGAGGCTTATCTTCATTCTCGCGCTTTCCTCGAGCGGGTCCTCCGAGCGGGCCACTATCGCATCGGGCTGGATTCCAAGGGAGCGGAGCTCCTTGACGCTGTGCTGGGTCGGCTTCGTCTTCTGCTCGCCGACGACCTTGAGCTTCGGCACGTAGGTGACGTGGACGAAGGCAACGTTCTCCCTGCCCTCCTCGATCTGCATCTGCCTCGCCGCCTCGAGGAAGGGCATGCTCTCGATGTCGCCGACGGTTCCGCCTATCTCCACCACGACAACATCGTAGTCCCTGGCGAGCCGCCTGATGCGTCCCTTTATCTCGTTGGTGATATGGGGTATGACCTGAACCGTGGCACCGAGGTACTCGCCCTTTCTCTCCTTCTCAATGACGGCGGAGTAAACCTTGCCGGTGGTTATGTTGTGGTCAAAGCTGAGGCTCGTGTCGAGGAAGCGCTCGTAGTTGCCGAGGTCGAGGTCAACCTCACCGCCGTCGTCGAGGACGAAAACTTCTCCATGCTGGTAGGGGTTCATCGTTCCCGCGTCGTAGTTGAGGTAAGGGTCGATTTTGATGTTCGTCGTCCTGAGGCCCCTTGCCTTCATCAGCATTCCCAACGAGGCGCTGGTTATGCCCTTCCCAAGACCGCTAACAACACCACCCGTGACGAATATGAACTTTGTCATGGCAAAACCTCCAGGGGTTATGTCGTTGGTTGATTGATGAGTGCTTAAAAGCTTTGTCGAGGCAGGAGGGAAAAGGCTTAAATAGGTTCACCCACACACCACTTGCTGATGTAACATGGGGACTCCCAGTATAGAATTCGACAAGACGCTCAGAAGTAAGAAGTTCATGAGTCTGCTCATCGCAGCCCTGCTCGTGACCTACGCCCTCCCGTTCCCCCTGGTGAGCGGGTTCATGGAGAGCTACGGGATGGTAAAGGAGATACTGAGGCTGATGGAGAAGGAGAACGACGCCATAAACTGCCACGCGGTTTTCAACTTCGATCCCGACTTCTTCGGCGGGCATGGAATGAAATGTGACGAGACCTACTACCGTCCCAACGAGACAACCGTGAGCTGCTGCGGAATGCAGGTTTACCGGGACACCTACTGGGAGTACCTCCGTGCATCGAGCGAGATGAGGGAAAAACTTCCCCTGATGGTTGTCTTCGCGGTGTGGGTGTTCCTGACAAATCTGACCTTTAGCTACGCCCTCGTGGACGCTGCGGTAGGGCTGACAGGAGACGGAGAAAAGAGGATCATAGAATCCATCAAAGCAGGATTGAAAGCTTTGCCGGCCCTGGTTGCCGCGGAGATTCTGACGTTCGTAGTCGTTCTAATTGCACTGGTTCTCCTGGCGATTCCCATAGCGATCTTCGGCCCATTCGGCTCCTTTATAGCCGGGATACTGACCACACCCGCCTTCGCGCTCGTCGTCCCGGCGTATTACTTCACGGGGGACGTTGGGGTCGTGGGGGAGATATGGCGCGTCGCCAGGACCAACCCCGGCGGCTACTTCACCATGGGGCTGGGACTCTCAATCGTGGATGTCTTTCTGGTTCTCCAGTACGAATACTACATGGGGGCGCTGACGCTGCTCCTCCTGCTCTTCCTCGGGGCGGTGAGGTACGTGATAAACAGCCCGGGCGCACTGTGGGTGTACGTGGAGACGATTCCAGAAGAGGAAATTGAGGGAGAAATCTGATCACTCCCCAAGCTCCACGCCGTCCCCCTCATCCTCCTCGGTCAGCTCCCTTATCTCATAGACCTTGAGGGGAACCTTCTTGAGGGCCTTGCCGATGACGGCCTTGGCTATCCTCTCGGCGTGCTCGATGGTCTGGGCGTTGTAGACCTTTATGGTCAGGTACATCCCCACCAGACCCACCGAGCCAATGACGAAGGCGCTCTCGAAGTGGGCCCCGCAGACGGGGCACTGGGAGTAGCCTATTTCAACCCTCACGAAGTCGAGCTTCTCCTTGTTGAGCGCCTTGGCGACCTTGGAAACGGCGACGTTTATCGCGTCCTCGCTCGTCTCAACGTCCCTCACTATTATGGGTGCCTCCAAAACGACGACGTAGTCTCCCATAGTCCTCACCTCAGCCGAAGGCAAAGAGCCTGTCATCCTCTCCCCTGAAAACTCCGAGCCTTACGCCTGCATCGATAAAGCCGTGGGCGTAGTTCAGCGCCGCGAACGCCGTGACGTAATCGCCCTTCTCGTAGTAGTATTTGGCGTCCTCAAAATAGCTCCTCGCCATCGTCAGAAAATCCTCCGCGACGCCCCTAAGAAGGCTCTTCTCATGGACGGCTATTTCAAGGGTCTTTAAAGCCTCTTCGGTGATTCTAAAGTACTTCTGGAGCTTTTCCTCGGTTATCTCCCGCCCCACCGGTCTCGCCTCACGTTGGGTTGGGACGTTGTCTTATAAACCTTATCGTCCCCAGTCCACGCCCGAGCAAGGCTTGACCAAGAAACTCTACCTTTGCAAAGTTTCATCAAACTTCGCAAAGCAAGCTTTAAGAAAGCTTGACCAAAAGTTTGTAGCTCTCTGCGTTGTCGCGTTTGGAAAAGTTTGGTTTTCTTTCTCTTGAGAATCTGTTTTTAATGGAGAACAACGAACAAAATGCCAAGCTTATCAAGGGGTTTACTTTCCTCTGACGCCCTTTGGGCGTCTTTTTAGGGTTAAACCCCTTTGCAATGAGCCTCTAAAGGAGTTCTCACTCAAAACACTTGATTTTAAGTAGAAAACCTCCCAAGAACTTGCACTTCAAGAAGGAGTTACGAACTTTGATGAAACTTTTGCTTGGCAAAAGTTTCTTATGGTGGGCCCGCGGGGATTCGAACCCCGGACCTTCACCGTGTCAGGGTGACGTCATAACCAGTCTAGACCACGGGCCCAACCCAAGGAATGGTGGACCGGCCGGGATTTGAACCCGGGGCCTCCGCCTTGCCAAGGCGGCGCTCATACCAGGCTGAGCTACCGGCCCACTTCCATCGACGCCGTAATCACCTATCTGGGGGGGTTTATAAATTTTACGGTCGGTGCCCTCTTTCAGATGCCCATCGAAAAGCTAATATCCTCCCAGGCAGAATGTCCCATGGTGAAGACTATGGGCTTTGACCCGGTTTTGGAGGCAAAGAGGATTGAGAAAGAGATAATATCCTGGAGACGGGACTTCCACATGCACCCGGAGCTTAAGTACGAGGAGGAGAGAACCTCGGGGATAGTTGAGGAGCACCTCCACGAATGGGGGTACAGGATAAAGCGCGTAGGAACCGGGATAATAGCAGACATCGGGGAGGGCGAGAAGACGATAGCCCTCAGGGCGGACATGGACGCCCTGCCCGTTCAGGAGGAGAACGACGTCCCCTACAAGTCCCGCGTTCCCGGAAAAATGCACGCCTGCGGACACGACGCACACACTGCCATGCTCCTCGGAACTGCAAAGATAATCTCGGAGCACACCGATGAGTTCAACGGCCGGGTGAGGCTAATCTTTCAGCCGGCAGAGGAGGGCGGCAACGGAGCGGTGAAGATGATCGAAGGGGGAGCCCTGGAGGGGGTGGATGCTGTATTCGGCCTCCATGTCTGGCACGACCTCCCGAGCGGAATCATCGGAATAAAGGAAGGCCCGTTCATGGCCGGTGCGGGCATATTCAATGCACGGATAATCGGGAAGGGCGGCCACGGGGCATCGCCGCACCAGACCGTTGATCCCATCCCGATAGCGGCAGAAACAATACTGGCACTCCAGACCATAGCAAGCAGAAACATCCCTCCGATTGAGACTGGAGTCGTCAGCGTCACTGCCGTACAGGCGGGAACGGCCTTCAACGTGATTCCAGAGGAAGTTGAGATGAAGGGGACGATACGGTTCTTCAAGCACGAGATAGGCGAGCTGATTCAGAGGCGCATGGGGGAGATACTCGAAGGCATAACGAAGGCGCACGGGGCTTCCTACGAGCTGTCGATAGAGGAGCTCGTCCCGCCGACCGTTAACGATAAGAACATGGCGGCTTTTGCCAGAAAGGTGGCCGAAAAGTACGGCCTGAGGCATGGCGATGTTGAGCCGACAATGGGCGCCGAGGACTTCGCCTACTACCTCCAGAAGGTCCCTGGGGCGTTCCTGACGCTCGGAATCTACAACGAGGAAAAGGGGATAATCTACCCGCACCACCATCCCAGGTTCGACGTTGACGAGGAGGTTCTCCACCTCGGAACGGCGATGGAAGTTGCCCTGGCCATGGAGTTCCTCAGGTGAGGGGCTTTCCTATTATCTCCACCTCCCTCACTTTCTGAACCCCGAAGCTCTCGACCTCGCTGGGAAGAACCGTCAGAACCCTCTCACAGCCGAGAACCCTGGCCCTCCCAAGGACCTGCTTCACGTCCTCGAGCCTTCCCCACAGGAGCAGTGCCAGGCCGTCCCTGCCGGGAAGGTTTCGAAGAGCGTAGTACGAGCCCCCGCTCCGCCCGCTCTCAACCGTGTGATGAATTCCAGCGATATTGTCCCTGAACGCTGAAAAGAACATGCTGTAAGAACTCTGAAAACGGCCGGCAACCAGTTCGAGGTCCTTAACGTCCTCCCAGCCGAATTCAGTGGTTTCTGTCTCCCCCTCCCCTCCGGTGGGAACCCACACAATCGTCCCCGAAAACACCGCAACGCCGAAGCCGAGCTTCTCGTAGAACCTCCTAGCGGCATCATCGGGCTGAACCGTGAGAAGCCTGGCCCCTCTTTCCCTGGATATCTCCTCGACGAACTCGATGAGCGCCCTTCCAATGCCCCTGCCCCTGTAATCCGGGTGAACCTCGATGACGTCAATGTGGGCGATTCGCATAAGCTTCCCGTTAATCGGCTCCTCCGAGAAGAGAACCTCTATCTCGCCCACGATTTCTCCGTCCAACTCCGCAACGGCGACCGGCTGGTTATCCAGCAGGAGGTTGTTGATGTGGACCGCGAGCGTCTCGACGCTCATCCAGGGGCCGCCCACTGAGTAGCGCCGGTAGAGGTCGCCCGCAGGTTCCTCTCCGGCCGTGTGGAGCTTCATTATTCCGGCAACGTCGTCAAGGGTCGCCAAACGGATCCTCACCGCCCTCACCCAGGTAGCCGAACTCTTTAAGGATGTGGACTATACCCTCAGCTCCCCCATCACCGTAGGTTCTTTTCGTCACGTAGTCGGCTTCCCTTTTCAGGCTCTCCGGAGCCTGGCCGACGGCAACGCGGTAGCCGACGACGCGGAAGGCATCCAGGTCGTTCTCCCCATCCCCGACGTGGGCAACTTCACCGGGACTTATCCCGAGTATCTCACAGGCCTTTTCAATCCCCGTACCCTTGTTGATCCAGGGCTTCTTGACGTGTATCGCGAAGCCGGAATCCACGGCAATGAGGTTGAGCCCGAGCTCCGCTATTATATCCTTCACGGCCTCGACGGGGATGGTCCTCAGAATCACGAGGCCGGCCTTCCGCTCCGGCATCGAGAAGCTCATGACAGCCTCAGGGTATCGTCTCTTTATCTCGCTCCAGAGAATCCACTCCTCGTCCATCTTCGTCAGGTAAACCCTCCTCCTAAGCCGCCCGTCCTTTATGGACAGCGCGCCCCCATCCTCCGCGACAACCGGCCCGCTGGTGCCTATCATTATCGCCATGGCCTCCGCGAAGGGAACGGAGTTGCCGGTGACGAGCATGACCGGAAGGCCCAGACTCTCGGCGAGCCGTATTGCCCTTAAAGCGTTCTCACTGAGCCGCCTGTCGGGATAGGTTATAGTGCCGTCGATATCAAGCGATATTGCCCTCACCCTCACTCACACCACCGGAAGAAGTTGAGAAAACCCGATAAAAGGGTTGCTGGACATCAGTGGTCCTTCATTATCTCCCTGAGCACGCTGGTTGCGTAAACCCCCTTCGGTAGGAAGAAGCGGAAGCACATTCCGGTTCCAGGGATGTGACCGTAGGTGAGGCTAAGGGGCCGTATCAGAAGCTCCCTCCTGCCGCCCGGTTCGGCCATCGGTTTCGGGAGCCTTCTGAAGGTCTCAAGCGTTATGCCCTCTTTCTCAAGAATCTCCCCCTCAAGCTTCCCCGGAAGCCCCAGGGCTTTTCTCATCGCAAAGCCGAAGAGCGGGCCACTAAGGGCGGCCTCGCCGCGCCGTATCTTTTCGTTCACAAAATCGAT